>CAMEIH010000003.1 GCA_945917985.1 uncultured Clostridium sp.
CAAGGTTTTAAAGGATTTTAGAACAAAAAAAGAAGGTAGTATTTGACACTACCAGTTTGTAAGAGGAGGTTTTCCTATGTCAGATTCCATTATTGATTTGTTGCAGATGCCAAATGAAATGTATGACAACCAGATGATACCGGGATTTGTTCAGGGAACTGTGGTTGAAAACAACAATAACAAGTATCCCGGAATGGTAAAGGTTTCTTTTACCGTATGGGAGAAGGACAAAAATATGATTGAATGGGTTCGTCTGATGTCCCCTTATACGGGTAAAGATTACGGAAGCTATCTGGTGCCCGAGATTGATGAAACCGTACTGATCGGTTTTATCGGAGGCAGTTTGAAGAAACCGTTTCTTTTGGGAAGTCTTTACCCTGCGGATTCCAAGCTAGTAAAGGAACAGTTTGATAAAAAGAATGTAAATAAGGTGTTTAGAACCAAGAGAGGAACCGAAATCGCTATTAATGAAACAGAGAACAAGGACTCCATAACCATCCAGACACCAAAGGAAAGCAAAATTGCGATTGAAGATGAAAAAGAGACGATCCTTTTATCAGACAAACAAGGGAAAAATAAGATATTTCTGGATTTGAAAAACGGTGAGATCACAATCTCTGCCGAGAAGAAGCTTATCCTGAAGACTGGAAATGCATCTCTGGAAATAGAGGGAAACCAGGGAAATATCACGGTCACAGGCAATAAGATAGCAGTGAATGCAAAGCAGACTCTGGCGATGGAAGGAAAGACAAGCACCACAGTAAAAGGCGGTTCCTTAACGGCAGAGGGAATGCAGGCGGCAACGCTCAAAGCAAGCGGTCAGCTGACGGTAAGCGGAGCGATGGTCAAGATCAATTAGAAAGATAAGAGGTTAATCATATGGCAGACGCGGCTATGTTTTTGGGAAAAGGATTTAGTTTTCCGCCCAAGGTAGATGCTACAACAGGGCGTTTTGTAATGTCAGAGGGAGAAGAGGATATCAAGGAAGCAATTTATCTCATTCTTAAGACCAGACTTAAGGAGCGGCCCATGTGTCCGGATTTTGGCTGTAACATAGAAAACTATGTGTTCGATATGCCGGACAGGAGGGCGGAAAGAGGAATGGAAGATGCGATTACGACCGCCCTGGCCGGATGGGAACCGAGAATTGATAATATACAGGTAACGATTAATAAGGAAAGGATTTCAGACGGTATTATCCTGATAGAAATCGGATATACGGTTCGCAAAAACAACAACGCGGTTAATCTGGTATTTCCTTATTATCTGGAAGAAGGCTTCAGTACATGGAGGTAGTCCGATCAATGGAAACAGGGACAGGGAAGATGAGAGAACAATTGCAAAGGCTGGCAAAGTCCTATACACCGGAATGGCACTTTACGCAGGAAAATCCCGATGCAGGTTCGGTATTGGGAATATTGATCTCCGATATGCTGGAGGATAGCAGTAAGCGGCTTGAAGGGGCAATGCATAAGCATAAGATTCAATACCTGAATCGATTTGATGCGATGGTCAGAGAACCGGTATCGGCATCCAGAGGGTATGTACAGTTCATTCCGGTAGTAGGAAGCGAGGGAATCAAAATAGTTCCGAAAGGAACCCAGTTGTCTGCCGGTGCGCAGGGGCAGGAGGTTCTGTTTGAGACGATGCATGATATTTGTCTGGCAGATGCAGGAATCACTTCTTTAGTTGTGACGGACGGGAAAGAGGACAAAATCGTGTTCCTTGCAGGAAAGGATACGCAAAAGCGTCTGACTGATGTTGACTGCAAGGCATTTGACATAAGCGGGCCAAACGAGGCATCCCACTTATTTTATATCTGCTTTGACTCTATTCTGGATCATACCGAAGGATTGCAGCTGGTGCTTACAATAGAAGCGGAGAAGGAAGAGGAAGCTTTGAAGTCCGCAAAACTGCTTGCATCCGATCAGGTACAGATTGTCATGGCAGAACCTGTTGATGAAGAGGGAAACGGTTATAAGGAAATCGCGTTTGACAGTATCACGGCAATAGATAATAAGGTTTTTTTGAGCAAAGAAGACTATATGCCGGCGCAGATCGAACTGGATGGAAAAAAAGGATATTTTCTGATCGTCAGAGTTGTGGAGAAGATGCAGGAGCTTATTTTGTCAGGGCTTAAGATCAGCATGGAAAAAGCAGAGATCGTTCCGGACAAGATAAGACTGGAGGGAAGCGAAACGAAAGCAGGAAAATTCAGTCCCTTCGGTGCGCCATTGCAGCTTTTGGCAGAGTGCGGGATTGATTCCGCCGAGGTGTTTTCCAAAAAGGATGCTCTTGTGACAATGTCTTTTGACCTCGATTATGAAATAAGAGAGGAAAAATTGGAAATACCGGATGTCAATATCGAATATAAGTCGATCATGAAGCGCCCGCCGGAAGCAGCATATGCAAAACCGGTCATGGTCTGTGCAGACAGGGTGGCATGGGAATATTTAAGCACAACGGGTTGGAAGCGTCTGCTTCAGGATTCCGAATCGGAACGTATTCTGAATGGGGAACAGGAAGGAAACATGGTGTTACAGTTCATCTGTCCCGCAGATATGGTCTCTTCGGAAGAGACAAATGAGCCCCGCGTGAGAGTGCGGCTGTTACAGGCAGACAATATATACAAGATGCCTGCTGTCTATAAGTGTCCGGTCATCAGACAGCTTCGTTTTTCTTACAGCTATGAGGGAAGGGCCAGGGAACCGATCGCGGCCTATACGATAAATAATTATCAGACAAGAGACTGCCTTGAGCGCTTCAAAAGCGGGATGGATACGCAGATTTTCTATTCTACCGAGCAGCCGGAGCGGAGCATGTATTTCTGTTTTGATGAGTCGATTCAGGGCATGCCGTTTTCCCTTTATTTTGATCTGGAGAATTACAGTGATCTTCCGGTGGATTTTACGGTGGAATACAGCAGGAAGGATGATTTCAAGGCGATCCGTATTGTGGACGGTACAAACGGAATGTTAAACTCCGGTACCATGCAGTTTCTGATTTCCGGGGACATGGAAAAAAGAACCTTGTTCGGGAAGGAAGGATACTTCCTTCGTTTCAAAGGCTATGAAAAGGAATATCCGGGTTACCGGCTTCCTGTTATGAAAGCTGTTTACCCTAATGTGGTAAAGGCGGAGAATCTGAACACCAGCGAAGAGTATTTCTATATTGATGATAAAAATGAGGAGCTCACAATAAAGCTCAGGAATGAAAATTTGAAACAGCTTTCCGTATGGATACATGAAAACAAAGGCTCCCGGGATGAATGGGTGGAATGGAAGCAGGCATCTCGCAGCTATGAATACGGCAGAGTCTATCAGGCAGATATGGCAGCAGGCACGGTTACCTTTGGGAGCTTTGCTTTTTCGGATATTGCGCTGTCCCAGGACGGGCCGGAAATTATGGTAAAGCACCGCAATTATGAAGGCGAAGCGGCGAATCTGCCGGAAAACTCCATAGTGACACTGCGGGACAGCAACCGCTTTGTCAGTGAGGTAAACAATCCTTTCCCGACCTATGGCGGTTATGATGCTTACACAGAGAAAAGTACCACTGAATATATTACCGGGGTATTGCGGAGCAGAAACCGTGTGGTAACGGAAGGGGACATTCTGGATCTGCTCAGACAGACCTCTTACAGTGTAGTAGGAATTAAGTGCGGTCTGGATGTGGATGCATTGGGGAATCCGGCGCCCGGAAGAGTGACGGTGGCTGTGCTTACCAAAGAATATGATAAGGGAACGCATATTTTCCATGAAATCAAGGAAGAAATGAGAAAAAAACTGGAGGAGTGCGGAAGCTTTCTGGTCATGGGAAGGGAAGTACAGCTCACACAGCCTCATTTTCTGAGATTGAATGTCAGGCTGTGGCTGGAAAAGGACACCATGGAAAATGCGTATGATATGCAGAACACGGCATATACGGTTATTGAAGAATTCATACACCCGCTGACAGGCGGTCTGGACGGTACCGGATGGAAAATCGGCAGTTTTCCAAGGGTTTCACAGATTCGTGCTTATCTGCGCAAGCGGCTGAAAAATGTGAGCATTGCCAGGCTGGCAGTGACCACACTGGTGGAGGATAAGGAAGTGGAGATCAAGGAGGATGTCAGTGATATCAGTCAAAGTCCTTTTATCCTGCCAATCAGTGGAGAGCATGTGATACATATTGATTTGAGACAGTAAAGACAAGGGAGGAGACTTATGTTACAGGTTCCCGATTTGGATGATATAACCTATGACCAGCTGTTGCAGGGTGCGGTTCATAAGATTCCGTTACTGACAAAAGAGTGGACGGATTTCAACCGCCATGATCCCGGCATAACGACGCTGGAAACCTATGCGTGGCTGATTGATATGCTGAATTATTATATGAATGCCACAGGGAAAGTGCATATCCTGAAATATATGAAGCTTCTGGGGATTACGGAGCTTCCGAGGCAGGCGGCGCAGGCATGGGTATGTGTGGAAACTGACAAAGATAAGGTAACACTTCCTCAGGGATTTCCCATCTATGCCGGTTCCAAGTGCTTTGTCTGTGAAAATGCGACAGAGGTGGCGGATAATCGATTTAAAGAGTTATTATATGAAATCAACGGAGAGATTACGGATTTAACCTCCTTTGCCGGAGAAGATGGCAGTTATGCCAAGGTGTTTCGCGTGGGAAGTGCAGAAAAGGAAACCGAAAATCTGTATCTGGGATTTGAAAAAGCATTGAGGGAAGATACTAGGCTGTTTGTCACCGTCAAAGAGTATGAAGAACGCAAGGAGCTTCCGAGAGATTTCAGGCTCTCTGTTCTGCAATGCTCCTGCTATGACGGGAAACATTGGATACCGGTGGAGATTACGGAAGATCAGACAAACGGACTCTTACGAAGCGGTGTGATTTCTCTGCGTATTCCGTCCGGAATGCAGAAGTATATGGTAAAAGATGACAAGGAAGGCTATTATCTGCGGCTGACCATTCAGGAAAATCATTATGATGTGACACCGGAGATTGGAAAAATCTTTTTAAGTCCGGTTAAAATGGTACAGAAACAGGAAAAGGCAAAAAGAATTTCTTATCGCTATTCAGAGGAAACCAAAAATTATGAGATTCCGTGCTATGTGTCTAAAGAGGATAAAATAGCGGTGGGAGTGTGTACCGATGAGAAGGAAGGCCTGTATCGTATGGTGTATGTCTTTGAGGCACAGAATACGGATGAGGCGTTTGTGGAATACGATAAAAAGAGGATTACCTTCAGAGAGGGTATGGAGCCTTTGGAGGGCACTCTTGTGGATGTACTTCTCATAAAGGAAGATGTCATTGCCGACAGTCAGATCGGGGTGACCGACGGATGTGCAGAACAGAAGCTTCCCTTCTTTGTGCAGAATCCTTATGAAGTACAGCTGTTGCTTGCGAATGTGCAAAAGGGTCAGACCTGTTATCAGCATTGGAAGTATGTTCCCAGTCTGGAGCAGGCCTCCTATGAAGATAAGGTATTTACCTATGACAGCGAAGATAACAGTCTGCTGTTCGGAGACGGAATCCACGGTATGGTACCGGAGAGCGGGCAGACGGTAGTGATCAGTGAATGCAGTCTGTCTGATTATGAAGAAGGAAATGTCCGGGCAGGAGAAATCAAAAGAGTGGCGGATGCAAAATACGGACAGTTAGTGGCGTATAATACGGCCATGGCAACCGGCGGAAGAGGGATCGATTCCGTTGAAAAGATGCAGGAACGTCTGGAACGCAGGATAACAAAGCAGAATCGTGTGGTAAGTCCCGGGGATTACGAAAGGATCGTAAAGGAAATTCCGGGTCTGATGATCCGCGGAGCAAAGGTGATTTCCGCTCAGGAATACTGCCGAAATCATAGCGTTTCCTATAAACCGTATGACACCTATGTGGTGGTATGTCCCAAGTCCATGAAACCACGGGAAACGCTCAGCAGCAAATATCACGACTATATTTGTGATTATCTGGAGCAGTATCGCATGCTAAATACCCGGGTGAAGGTTGTTGGACCTGTCTATGGATGTGTTAACATGAGCGGCAGGATCCGTATTGTTGGAAACCGTCAGGCGGCAAAAGTTGAGGTAGAGGCATTTTTGAGAAATTATATCGAGGAAAGACAGAAGCAGTGCAGCTTTGGAGCAGTGCTTTCCTATGGAGATATTTTCATGCAGCTGGAAACACTGGATCATGTGGAACGAGTAGAGGAACTGCATTTGTCATTAGGCGGCGAGATGGGAAGAAAGAGCGATAAAGGAGATATCCTGCTCAACAGTGACTGTCTTCCGTATGTGGGTGAACTGGAATTTGAGTATAAAGAATAAGGATGACAAGTATGAAAAGTGAACCAAAATATGTGAATTATGCAGGAGCATATCTGAAAAAAGGTCAATATGAAGGCATGGAGCCTTATCAGGACTGCGCTTTACGGGGAGAAGGAGGCGGCAGTTTCCTTTATATTGCGCCTGTATTTGATTCGGGGGAAAAGGCAAATACATGGCAGTCCCTGCATTTGGAGGGTACTTTTCATGATTGTAAGCTGGAAGTGGTGGCTGCCGCCTCCGAGCTTGATTACCGGGATTTCCTGGAGAATACGCAGGTAAGCCTTCAGGAGAAAGAAGAATTGATTCGTTCCATGAACGGTGTCAGAAAGGTGAACACCACAGACTTGCTTTTGACAAATCTGCAGGGAAGATATCTGTATCTGTTTTTTAAAGTCAGCGGCCAGATGGAATGTGAATTCTGCATACACATGGCTACAGTGGAATTCCCGAAAAACAGTTTTCTGGAATATTTTCCCGAGGTGTATCAGACGGAGGATGATTTCTTTGAGCGTTACATTTCCATCTTCCAGAGTATGTACATGGATGTGGAGAGAGAAATTGATAAGCTTCCTATGCGGATGGATTATGAGAAAGCAGAGTTTTCGGATCTGATGCAGCTTGCAGAATGGATCGGCATGGACGAGATTCTGGTACAGGAGGCTGTGAGAGAGGGCGAAGCGGAGAAGCTTCGCAGGCTGATTGCCCACGCCAATGAAATCCAATCTGCGAAAGGAACGAAAAAATCATTAAAGCTGGTATTACAGATCCTTTATAATAAAGATTTTCAGATTTTGGAGTACTTTAAGTGGTACGAGTATCTGGAGAACAGACCGGAGGAGCTTTTACTGTATCAGAAGTTATACGGAAAAGACAGCTCCTGCCTGACGATTATGATTGAAGAAAAAGAAGATACGGAATTTACGGAGGCAGAGCAAAAGAGCATGCGCAAGGTGGTGTCGAGAATGATTCCGCTGGGAATGGACTGTAATCTCATCTTCCTGCATGGCAGCAGCCATATGGATACACACTGCTATCTGGATCATAACAGCAGGCTGGCCTCTTTAGCTGTTGCCAATGCAAATGGTATGGAATTGTATGGAAATGTGATACTGCAGTAGGGTTTAAGGAAGGAGAATGGATTATGTTTTGGGATCGTTTATTCAACAAAAAAGAGGAAGAAGAAATCAATTGGCAGTCAGCAGAGGATACTTATGATGGCAGTGATTGGTTAGTGAATAAGCAGCGGGAGTTAGAACTAACAGAAAAGACCGGTTTATTTGGCCGGAGAAAGGAAAATTCCGCCAAGTTTAAGGCGGTAGACGACGCCCTCGCGTTACTGAACGGAGTGCTGGATGTGGGTTTGACAACAAACAACCGGGAGCGACAGCTTTCTCTTCAAATGGCATTTCAGGGATATCAGGCCTTGATTTATTCTTGTGACAATTATCTCAATGACGAAAATGGGGAAGCAAGAACTGCCCGCAGCAGTGTGGGGAAGGAACGCTTAAGAATTGTTGCGGAAATTAAAGCACTGGCTGAAAATGATATGCAGGGGTTGATGCAACAGCGATTTCAGAATGAACAGGTCGCAGCAACAACGGTCAGGGAGGCAGTTGGTAAAGCCAGAACCCGGCAAATCCATTTGGACAACAAGCTTACAGAACATAGGCAGGTTGGAGGACTTGCAAGTGTACAGCATATGCTTACCGAAAACGAGACCGGCGGTAAAGACGGGTTTTTCCAACCGAATAGATCCATACATAGAGATGGCCGTGACAGTGGAGATGAATTGTTTCAGATTGCATCTTATTACTGCCCTCTTTCAAAGGAAGAAGAAATAACGGTAAGAGACCTTTTGGGGGATGTGAAGGCTAGTGTTGATATTGAGCAGTGGCCGGACAAATTGCTCAGATCAGATGCCTACAGAAATAATGAACATATAAAACTATTTGCAGATCGTTTGAAACAACTTTGTATTGGTACTGATGTCGGAAGATATAATATGCATTCACGGGGACTGGTAGCAGCAAAAACGGATACGATTAGATTGACACAGCATAATGTGGCAACCAGTCGTGTGGCTGAAATCTTAAATGCCGGAAGTATCATAGCTAAATCCGAGACTGTGACGATGTTTGATCCCGGTCAGGAAAAAGGAATTACCGGTAATCTGATGGAGAAAGCCGAAGGAGAGGAAGCAAAGCAACTGCTTAGAGCTGTTATGAGAGAGGGACTTATGAACTCCGATCGAGCTTTAGACACCGTAGATGAACAATTCGCAGCAACCGAAGACATAATGCGTGAAAAGATGACAGGCACACTGATGCGGGATCTGGCAGATTTGCAGGTGTTAGATTTTATTTGTGGCCAGATTGATCGTAACGCGGGTAACTTTTTTGTTCAGAGAGATGGTAATGGAATGATGACAGGACTGACCGGGATTGATAATGATTTGGCATTTGGTGATAGAGGGGTAAATGCAGATAAATCACGTGACGTGGTTGATGAAAATGGAGATCTGTTAATTCCCCATATGTCCAGAAAACTGAGCGAGAGTATTGCTGCGCTGAGTGAAAAAACGCTTGAATATGTTCTTATGGATCTGATTGATCCTCCGGAGTTGGAAGCCTGTCTGAGACGGTTTCGTGAGGTAAAGAAGGCTGTAATAAAAGAGTTGGGAAAGCCCAAGGGTGAATGTCGTCTGCTTAGTGACAATGAATGGAATCAGAATACGTTGAATGATTTTATGAATGCAAGTGCGCTTGAAAAACAGCTTGGAGGAGCATACTATTCTAGTAACAAGAGGATTGATGGAAATTGCAGAAAGGGAAGTTCTAACTATGTGGGTACTTTTGTAAATTTATATGGAAAAGAGGCTTTAAACGATATTTTGGAAGAACGTAAAGGATAAAAAAGGAATAAACTAAAGGAGAATAGGCATGAACATATGGAAAAGATTAGAGAACATAGCGGAAATGGGATTGCCTTTTCTGGCATTTTTACTGAAGGATAGGGCGGGAGAGTCCGGTTTGTTCAGTGAGTACGATACACAGCATGTTGAACTTGCCAGACTTGCAAACCGGGAGCTATTTGAGTTATTGGAAAAGGAACCTGAAGCAAAGCGGTTTCTGCACTTAAGGAAAATGTGTGGGGAGACCGGTGCCATGGTTTTAGACTGTGCCATGTCCTGTGCGTTGTATCCGCATTTGGAAGGGATGTTAGCGGAATGTGTCGAGGGTGGATGCAGTTTTTCAATTGCCAAAGAATTGGATGCCAAAAGTACCTATGATGAAATGTGGCAACAATACCGGAATATAAAACAACTTCTTCCGGTGAAAAATCCGGATGAAACAATGTTTTTTCGCAAGAAGTTTTATGTGGATCAGCGCTTACTAAATTACCTGGCAGGTGTGGATGAATTGCCCGGGGATTTGGAAACATATGCTTCTCTTTGGAATCCTTCTGAGGTATTGCAGCCCATGTATGTGGATACCGAACGAATTCCTGCTTTACAAAAGCTGGTACAGACAGGAAATTTACTGCAGCTTGCAGGAGACAACGGACGTGGGAAGCGGTTGTTGCTGCGTCATACTTTGGCGGCTTTGGGCCGCTGGGGGATTTGTGTGGATGGAACTGTTTTATGCCGACAGAAGAATGTAAGGACACTGCTATGGGAGATTCGCCGTGAGGCGTTGCTTCTTCACGCAGTTGTCTGTGTATATGGCATCAATGAGGAGTGGGAACGTCAGAACGATCACTCCTTTTTGGCGACCTTGCGGGAATATTTTCAGAATGTGGGACTGTGTGTCTGCACAACGTCCGGTATCAATCTGACCTCCGGACAAAACGGTGACTGGAATCGTGTTGAACTGCTGGGGCTTACGCAGGAGGATTATATTTCTGTATGGGCAGGGTATTGTACGCAGTTGGATATTTCGATGGATCCCAAGGTATTAGGTTCCAGATACCGTCTGAGCCCGGACCAGATTGCTAAGGCGGCACGTCGGATTTCCGAAGCCGGGGAACCAACTCCCCAGGTATTGCTGCAGGCATGTATTGATGTATTACCTGCTGCAGGAAATAGTGTCAAACAGATGCATGTTACCTATACCTTTGACGACCTGAAGGTTACGCCGCAGACCAGAGCAGTTCTTGACAGTATTTGCTCCCATGTCAATCACAGGGAACAGGTTTATGGTCAGTGGAATCTGGAGTCACGCTACGCCTACGGAAAATGTGTCAGTGCCCTGTTCAGCGGCCCTCCCGGTACCGGTAAAACAATGGCAGCACATGTGATTTCTTCGGAGCTGTCCATTCCGTTGTACAGTGTTAACCTTTCACAGATTGTGGATAAGTACATCGGTGAAACTGAAAAGAAATTGGAGCAGGTATTTGATATTGCGGAGCGTAGCAACATCATTCTTTTCTTTGACGAGGCGGATTCGCTATTTGGTAAGCGTAGTGAAGTCAATGATTCCAAAGACCGATATGCCAATATTGAGGTTTCTTACATATTGCAGCGTCTGGAGCAGTATGACGGCATAGTAATCCTGGCTACCAACCATCGTAACAATATTGATGAAGCATTTATGCGACGTATTCGATATGCGGCATCCTTCCCTTTACCTGATGAGCATCTCAGGAAGGAAATCTGGAAGGGCTGTTTTAGTAAGCAGACACCGGTACTGGATATCGACTATGATTTTCTGGCAAAAGCTTTTGAATTTTCCGGGGGTGATATCAAAAATGTGGCGTTGAATGCGGCATTTTTAGCAGCACAGGAAAGTAGTAACGGAATTGGATTGATACATGTACTTAAAAGTATACAGATGGAATATGTGAAAACAAATCGTATTCTGTTAAGAGAGGATTTACAGGAGTATGCATGGATGTTCGAATTAATAAAGCATGATTAGTGGAGGACAGTTAAAGGACAACTCATTTTCACGAATGAGCTGTCTTTTATTATGGACATTTTTAACTTGAAATTCATATGAAAAAAAGCAAAGCAGAAGTGTAGACAAAAGGGGTAATACAATGTTGTTAAATTGATAAATAGAGATGGATATGATATAGTTAAATTCAAATCAGGGAGAAACATTATTTATGAAAGAATTGTTTGAGCTTTATTTTGCTTTTTTCAGGATAGGAGGTCTTACCTTCGGTGGCGGCCTCACCATGCTTCCCATGCTGAAATATGAGCTGGTGGAAAAGAAAAACTGGATCACGGAGGAGGAACTGATCGACTGCTATGCCATCGGACAGTGTACTCCGGGGATCATTGCGGTCAATACCGCCACCTTTGTGGGATACAAGAGAAAGGGTGTACCAGGCGGGATTATTTCCACCCTTGGTATGGTCAGTCCTTCGGTTCTGATTATCACGGTGGTTGCCTTGTTTCTCGAGCAGTTTATGGATAATATCTGGCTTTCCCATGCACTGATGGGAGTAAGGGGAGTGGTATGTGCGCTGATGCTCAATACGGTCATAACCCTGGCAAAGAAGAGCCTTATTTCCAAAGTAACCTGGTTGATCTGTATTCTGACCTTTTTGTTGTCCATGCTGACGGATATTCCTCTCATTGTAATTGTGGTTCTTGCGGGAACTGTGGGAATCCTGATGGAGAAATTCGGAAAGAAGGAGGAAAAAGGAGAAAATGAGTAAGCTTTTGGATCTTTTTTTCAGTTTCTTTAAGATAGGATTATATGCAGTAGGCGGCGGACCGGCAACCATTCCCTATCTCATGGATTTGACAGAGACGAAAGATTGGTATACCATGAAGGAACTTACCAATATGATTGCCATCAGTGAGTCCACGCCGGGTCCTTTGGGCATTAACATGGCTACCTATGCCGGTTTTAGCACGGCAGGCATTGTGGGCGGAATCATAGCCACGCTGGGACTTGTGACGCCGAGTGTGATCATTATCATCATCATTGCCAGATTTTTAAATAATTTCAGCGAGAACAGATATGTGAAGGCCGCTTTTTTCGGTATCAGACCTGCGGTGACGGCTTTGATTGCCATGGCTGTTTATAATCTCTGTAAAGTGTCACTGTTTGTGGAAACGGATGCCGGGTTTGTACCGGCAGTCAAAACCATGATACTGGCAATCGTCGTCTTTTTTGCCATGCAGAATAAAAAATTAAAAAAACTGCATCCGGCGTGTTGGATGCTTGCGGCAGCGGTTATTGGTGTTGTTTTCAGATTTTGAAAGGATTAGTGGGATCAGATATGTGTAATAAAAAAAGTCATCCCGTGTTGATCATATTTTTGTGGATCTGTTTTCTTTCGGTTGTCGGTATGGTTGCCTACCTGTCTTTCCAGAACGGTGAGGATGCCAAAGCCTTCGGAAAACAGTTCATACAGTATGGTGCGGAAAAGGTTTATCAGGCGGACGAAATCAGCGAAGCGGATCTGCTTAGGGTTACCTATCTGATCAGACAGTCTGGAAGAATCCTTGCGTTCTTTGTGATCGGCATTTTGGGAACGGTGACCATACATCTGTCCTTTCCCGGATGGAACTGGGTCATCAAGACGGGATTTGCAGCGATTCTTCTTGCAATCATTGCCTGTCTGACGGAACGGCTGAAAATTTATATTCCCAGCAGACATTACAGCTATGAGGAAATGATGTACAGCATTTTGGCTGTGGGAGCCGGATTTGTGCTGGTGACGGTATTTACGTTGCTGTTTCATATTATGAAAGGTTTTTTCAGGCGGCTCCTTGCGTCAGGAAATTAAGAGAGGGTATATAGTGCCAAACCGGCCTATATACCCCTTTTTTTAACTCAGCATGCCGCCAAGCATACCGCTTCCCGCACAGAGTACAAGTGTCGTAAAGAAACCGGGAGAAAGCTCTCCCATACCGTGATTTACGATCAGAGATACCAGAGTCAGGATAATAAAGTACAGACATCCCATCATAAGCCCCCACAGAAACTTTTTTGAGCCTTCTCTTTTTCCGGCAAGAAAACCGGCGAGAAAAGTGACCAGAATATAGATGCCGGTGATGCAGAGAGAAACAATCTTTTCTGTCAGGGAAAACTTGTAGAGGAAAAGGGCAAGGAGCAGCAGAAGGCCTGCAGTGAGAAGATAAGAGATGAGCAGGCTTTTCAGGACAAAGGTCAGCCGGTTGCTGAAGGTGAGCTTTTTTAACATAATTTGCCTCCTTAAATATTTTAGATAAAGTTTACATATTCTTTATATAAAATCATATGTGTGAACTTGACAGGGCAGACCCACGTATTGTAATATTTGCTTATTATATTTGAAAATAAGGAGTGATTTTATTTTGGATACCGATGGTGTCATACAACTTACAGCGATCATAATTCTGGTGGTGCTCTCAGCTTTTTTTTCATCTGCGGAGACGGCACTTACCACAGTCAACAGAGTGAGACTGAAAACCCTTGCCGATGAGGGCAATAAGCGTGCAGTGACTGCAATTCATGTCCTTGATAAGTACGGCAAGATGTTGAGTGCTATTCTGATCGGCAATAATATCGTGAATCTGACGGCATCTTCCCTTGCAACCACCTTTGCAATCAGGATCAATCTGACGGTGGGAATTGCAACAGGAATTTTGACAGTGGTGATTCTGATTCTGGGAGAGATCGTGCCGAAGAATATGGCTATGGTCTATTCGGAAAAGCTGGCACTTTTTTACGCGGGTATTATTTCAGGGCTGATGAAACTTATGACACCTGTCATTTTCGCGGTGGATCTTCTGGCAAACGGCATTATGAAGGTTTTACATATTGACAGAAATCTGCACACGGCCATGACGGAGAATGAGCTTCGTACCTACGTGGAGGTCAGTCATGAGGATGGCGTGATCGAGTCGGAAGAGCGCGAGATGATCTATAATGTGTTTGATTTTTCCGATGCTGTTGCAAAGGACATCATGATTCCCAGAATTGATATGGCAAGTATCAGTGAGGATGCGGGTTATGATGAAGTGATGGCACTTTTTAAAGAATGTATGTATACCAGAATTCCGGTTTATCGGGAGGATAAGGATAATATCATCGGTCTGATCAATATTAAGGATTTCATACTGGTGACAGATAAGGACAGCTTCCAGATCGGAGATATCCTGAGAGAAGCTTATTATACCTACGAATATAAAAAGACAGCAGATCTCATGATGGAGATGAGAGAAAAGCGGGTTAACGTTTCTTTTGTACTGAACGAGTATGGCGCAACGGTAGGTATGATCACGCTGGAGGATTTGATCGAGGAGATTGTAGGGGAAATCCGGGATGAGTATGATGAAGACGAAGAAGAACTGATCCGTGAAGTGGGAGAGAGAGAATATCTGGTTGAGGGAAGCATGAAGCTTGATGATATCAATGATCAGCTGGGGACAGAGCTTATGTCTGAGGATTATGATTCCATCGGAGGCCTGCTCATAGAAAATCTTGACAGACTTCCGGAAGATGGCGAGACCATAACACTTGAAAACGGCATTACCCTTCAGGTAAAGGGAATCAATCAGAACAGAATCATCCATGTGCTGATGACCCTTCCGGAGGAGACAGGGGAAGAGGAGACGGATGAGAATAAAGATATTTTATCTAAGGACAAAACTTCCGAGGAGAATGCCTCTTAACGTTTTTGGTGCATGTGAAAAAAAACTTTCCCAAATGAAAGATGTATGATATACTATAGAAAATTAGGAAATAACCTTTTAAAGGAGATATTATTATGAAGCGTATTAAGACATTAACAACAAGAGATTTAAAGGAATCCATGAAAAAGGGCGGATGCGGCGAGTGTCAGACTTCCTGCCAGTCAGCATGCAAGACATCCTGTACAGTAGGCAATCAGAGCTGTGAGAATGTAAAATAATTGACGGAAAGTGAAGCATGAAGTGCAGCAATTATCACAAAAGTAGATAATGATTGTAAGCAGCGGTTGTGTATCGCTGCTTATTCTACGTTAACAATGAGTAGAAAAGTAAGTGGAAGGATAAGCAAAACGTGATACATCAATATAAAAATAACGGCTATAACATCGTGCTGGATGTCAACAGCGGTTCTGTTCATGTTGTGGATGATGTGGTATATGATGTGATTCCGGTAGCATTTGAATCATTGGATAAAGGGATAGAGGAAGAAAAACTTCCGGGTATCGTGGCAGATTCCCTTAAGGACAAGTATCCTCAGGCTGATCTGCAGGAGGCTCTTGCGGAAATCCTTGAATTGAAGAAAGAAGGACTTCTGGGCACGGAGGACATCTATGAAAACTATATCACAGATTTTAAAAAGCGTGAGACGGTGGTAAAAGCACTTTGTCTCCACATTGCCCACGACTGCAACCTGGCATGTAAATACTGCTTTGCAGAAGAGGGAGAATATCATGGAAGACGTGCTCTTATGAGCTTTGAAGTAGGGAAAAAGGCACTGGATTTTCTGGTTGCCAATTCCGGAAACCGCGTGAATCTGGAGGTGGATTTCTTCGGCGGTGAGCCCTTGATGAACTGGCAGGTGGTAAAGGACCTGGTGAAGTACGGCAGGAGTCTTGAAGAGCCACATCACAAGAAATTCCGTTTTACATTGACTACCAACGGAATCCTCCTTAATGATGAAATCATAGAGTTCCTGAATGAGGAAATGTCAAATGTGGTTCTCAGCATCGACGGACGAAAGGAAATCAATGATCTGATGCGCCCTCACAGAGGCGGTCAGGGAAGTTATGACAGCATTGTTCCCAAGTTTAAAAAAGTGGCAGAGAGCAGAAACCAGATGAACTATTATGTGCGTGGCACTTTCACCCGCAATAACCTCGATTTCGCGGAGGATGTGATGCATCTGGCAGATCTGGGCTTTAAGCAGATTTCCGTGGAACCTGTGGTGGCATCACCTGAGGAAGACTATGCTCTCAGGGAAGAGGATATACCAAAACTTCTTGATGAGTATGACCGGCTTGCTGTAGAGCTTTTAAAGCGTCGGAAAGAGGGAAGAGGTGTGAATTTCTTTCATTTTATGATAGATTTAAAGGGCGGTCCCTGCGTGGCAAAGAGACTTTCAGGGTGCGGGTCCGGTACGGAGTATCTGGCAGTCACTCCCTGGGGAGATTTTTATCCCTGTCATCAGTTTGTGGGAAAAGAAGAATTCCTGATGGGTAATGTGGATGAGGGAATCACAAGGACCGATATCAGAGACGAATTCAAGACATGCAATGTCTATGCCAAGGAAAAGTGCAGAAACTGTTTTGCCAAGTTTTACTGCAGTGGAGGATGTGCAGCCAATTCCTATAATTTCCATGGAAACATCAATGATGCTTATGACCTTGGCTGTGAATTACAGAGAAAGCGCATCGAGTGTGCGATTATGATAAAAGCGGCATTGGCCGAACAAGAAGGAGAATAAAGGAATGAAAAAGAGCAAAGCAATTGTGATTCTGCTGGTTCTGGTACTGCTGCTTGGCGGTCTCGGATATACAGCAGCGGTAGGTGTGGGAAGTGAACATAAGGCTTCCGCTTCCGATATCAAGCTGGGGCTTGATCTGGCAGGCGGTGTCAGCATTACCTACAAGGTGGCAGGCGATGAAAAGCCAAGCGCGGAGGATATGGCGGATACAATCTATAAACTCCAGAAGAGAGTAGAAACATACAGTACGGAATCTGTTGTTTATCAGGAAGGCGATGACAGAATCAATATTGAGATTCCCGGTGTTTCCGATGCAAATGCCATTCTGGAAGAACTGGGGAAACCGGGTTCTCTGTATTTTATTTCCGAGACAGACTCAGAAGGAAATTATAATTATCAGGCATCTATGGATGCCAACGGAAATATTGTCTATGTGATGTTAAAGAGCATAGATGAGATCATTGCAGATGGCAGTGCACCTCTCTCCGGTACGGACGTAAGGGATGCACAGGCCGGCTCCATTACCAACAGCATGGGCAACACGGAAATCGGGGTTGATCTGACCATGACAGATGAGGGAACCCAGAAGTTTGCGGATGCTACCACCAGAGCTTATCAGAAGGGGGAAACCCTTGGTATTTATTATGACGGAAATATCATCAGTGCTCCTTCGGTAAAAGCAGCACTGACTGACGGAAAAGCCCAGATTACGGGTAACTTTACTTATGAAGAAGCTGAACAACTGGCTTCCACCATTCGAATCGGTGGACTGAAACTGGAACTGGAAGAACTCCACTCCAAGGTTGTGGGTGCACAGCTTGGCGAGGAGGCAATTTCCACAAGCGTGAAAGCAGGTGCAGTCGGCTTTGCCATTATTGTGATCTTTATGATTGCGGTTTATTACATTTCCGGTCTGGCAGCAAGTCTTGCTCTTGGCCTTTATGTGGAAATGATCATTATCCTGTTAAACGGTTTTGAAATCACGTTGACTTTGCCCGGTATTGCAGGTATCATCCTTTCCATTGGTATGGCAGTGGATGCTAACGTGATCATTTTTGCAAGAATCCGTGAGGAGCTCGCAAAGGGAAAGACAGTGAGATCTGCTATCGATACCGGTTTCAAGAAAGCCCAGTCGGCAATTCTTGACGGAAATATTACCACACTGATCGCAGCAGGTGTTCTCTGGTTAATGGGTTCCGGTACAGTAAAGGGCTTTGCTGAAACACTGGCTCTCGGTATTGCGTTGTCCATGTTTACTGCGATGGTGATCACAAAGCTCATCATAAAGGCTTTTTATGCACTGGGCTTACAGAATGCAAAGCTTTACGGTGTAGCGAAGGAGAGAAAGTCTATCAGGTTTACTTCCAAGAAAGCGGTATTCTTTGGTATTTCCGCGGCAGCCATTTTGGCAGGCTTTGTATTCATGGGCGTAAATAAGGCACAGACAGGCAATATTTTGAATTATAGTCTGGAATTTATCGGTGGCACTTCTACCAGTGTAACCTTTAATGAGGATTTAAGCCTTGCAGATATCGATGCAAAGGTTGTGCCTTTGATAGAAAATATTACAGGAGACGGCAATGTACAGACTCAGAAAATTGACGGAACAAACGAAGTGATTTTCAAGACACGTACATTGTCTGTGGAAGAAAGAGAAAGCTTTAAAGATGCCATGGTAGACCATTTCTCTGTGGATGCGGAGAAGATCACGGCAGAGACCATCAGCTCCACCATCAGCAATGAGATGAAGCAGGAATCCATTATTGCCGTGCTTGTTGCAACCATCTGCATGCTGATCTATGTATGGTTCCGTTTCAAGGATGTCCGCTTTGGCGCAAGCTCAGTGCTCTGTCTGCTTCATGATGTACTGGTGGTTCTTGCGTTCTATGCGATTGTTAAAGTATCTGTTGGTACCACATTTATTGCCTGTATGCTGACTATTGTAGGATATTCCATCAATGCTACCATTGTTATTTTCGACCGTGTGCGTGAAAATATGGCATCCATGACAAGAAAAGATTCTCTGTCAGATATGGTGGACACAAGTATTACGCAGACACTGTCAAGAAGTATTTTCACTTCTTTGACTACCTTTATTATGGTTGCAGCACTCTATGTATTTGGCGTAACCTCTGTAAAGGAATTTGCACTGCCTCTGATGGCAGGTATTCTCTGCGGTACCTATTCTTCTGTATGTGTTGCAGGTGCATTGTGGCTGGTACTTCGCAAAGTATTTCCGGCCAAGACTTCGAACTAAAAGAAGTGGTTGACAAATAAAGACAATTTTTGTATTATTGTATACAACAGTACAAAGTGAACGAAGGCGTTCTGCGTTAAGCAGGACGCTTTTTTCATTTCATAGGAAATTTCTTTCTATGAAATTAAGAAAGAAGGGGTAATATGTACGAGACGGATTTACTTGATCATGCGGACACCATAAATAAACTGCTTGCCAGATATGGCGTTAAATTCGGTATTTATAAGAATAATGAATTTAAAGAACAGCTTTTCCCTTTTGATGCTATTCCGAGAGTAATCGATGCGGAGGAATTCGATTATCTGGAAAGAGGACTGAAACAGAGAGTGATGGCTCTCAACCTTTTCCTTAAAGATATTTACGGTGAAAAGAAGATCGTAAAGGACAATGTGATACCGGAGGACTTTATTTTTGCAAGCAGCGGTTATCTGGCGCAGTGTGAGGGCGTGACTCCGGTGAAAGATATTTATTCCCACATTTCAGGGATCGATCTGGTGCAGGCAAAGGACAAGACCTGGTATGTGCTGGAGGACAATCTTCGCGTTCCCTCGGGTGCCTCTTATCCTATGATTGCGAGGGAACTCTGCAGAAGGAGTGATCCTGTCACCTTTCAGAAAACAAAGCTTTCGGATAATCGGAATTATGCACAGCTTCTTCGAAGAACCATGGACAATGTGAATGTGGGAGGTCATACGGTAATCCTTACTCCGGGAAGATACAACGCCGCATACTTTGAACATTCTTATCTGGCAGAGAAGACAGGTGCCCACCTGGTGAACGGCAGCGAACTTCTGGTGGAGGATGACAAGCTGTACTATCTTGATTATAAGGGGCAGAAAGAGAGAGTGGGAGCTGTATACAGACGTATCTCCGATGAGTATCTGGACCCCATGAATTTTAAGGAAGAATCGGTGATCGGCATTCCGCATATCTTTGATGTTTACAAAAAAGGCAATGTGGCGCTTTTGAATGCGCCGGGCAACGGAATTGCCGATGATAAGGGTATTTATTATTTCGTTCCCAAAATGATCAAATATTATCTGGGTGAGGAACCTGTTTTACACAATGCACCTACCTATCTGCCTTTCTATGAGGAGGATATGAAATATGTGCTGGAACATTTCGATTCCCTGGTTCTCAAGGATGTGGCAGAAGCGGGAGGCTATGGCGTTGTGTTCGGGAGCAGTATGACAAGAGCGCAGAAGGAAGATTTTATCGCCCTGCTGAAAGAACAGCCAAGGCGCTTCATCGCCCAGGAGGTCATAGATTTTCTGGATATTGATATCTGGGAGAAAGGGGAGGCAGTCCCGAG
The DNA here is from genome assembly GCA_945917985.1 of uncultured Clostridium sp. Lineage (GTDB taxonomy): Bacteria > Bacillota > Clostridia > Lachnospirales > Lachnospiraceae > Suilimivivens. The sequence goes on from CAMEIH010000003.1 coordinate 20,266, forward strand.
AAAAGCGGATCTTCGTGCTTTTGTTTTGATGGCGGATGAGCCTCTTGTCTGGAAGAGCGGGCTTACCAGATTTTCCAGAAATCCCGATTCATTTATTGTCAATTCATCTCAGGGAGGAGGTTTTAAGGACACATGGGTATTATCTCAGTAGAACAGACGGACAGATTATTCTGGCTCGGAAGATATTCGGAAAGAGTTTACACAACGCTCAGGCTGTATTCGGAAAGCTTCGACAGGCTGATCGATATGGACAGCTATGATTATGCGGAATTTTGCAGACGTCTGGATATTCCCGATGTCTATGGCTCCAAAGAAAAATTTAAGGAAAGCTATCCCTTTGATGAGGAGGATACCAACTCCATTCTGAGTAATCTCCTGCGGGCATATGACAATGCCATTGTGCTTCGCGAGGAAATCGGCAGCGAAACACTTTCTTATATACAGCTTGCCATCTATGATATGAAGAAAGCCAGGATCAGTCGGGCACCGTTGATAGAGATGCAGAGTGTGATTGATAATCTTCTGGCATTCTGGGGCATTGCCGATGATATCATAGACAGCGAGCAGACGAGAAATATCATTAAGGCAGGAAAGAGAGTGGAGCGGGTAGATCTGTTCGGAAGACTGCAGCTGCCAGCTGCCAACATCACAAGGGAAGTGCACAGACTGATTCCCCGTATTGAGAGAAGTGGGATCAGGTATCATGAAGAAGGACTGGAGCGACTAAAAAATCTTGTGGAAACAGGAGAAATCGATTATTATAAAGTAGTATATGAAGTCGAACATCTTCTGGAGGTATAACAGTGAAAACCCTGCATTTTACCTATGAAATGCTGTTTACATTTTCGGAGCCTGTCTGTAAGCACAGGTTTACCTTGAAATGCATTCCCATAAGGAATGGGTGTCAGGAGGTGACGGAAACGGGGCTTATCATTGAACCTGCCGTTTCCTGCACGGAGACAACAGATTCTTTCGGAAATAAGGAAGTATACGGGGTGATTGAGGAACCCCATGAGCAGTTTCTGGTTAAAGTGACAGGGAGTGTTATCACAGGAATCAGGGATTATGAAGATGCACTGCCGGCATACAGACTGGGTATGTATCGGTATCCTTCCGACTATACCGGGCCGGGCTGTTGTCTCAAGGAATATATGGCTTCTCTGTCATTTGAGGATACGATGTCAACTTATGACAGAGGAGTTTTTCTCATGCATAAACTGCATCAGGATCTCTCCTACGAAAAGGGCGTGACTACTTTTCAGACTACAGCGGAGGAAGCTATGAAGCTTAAGAAAGGTGTCTGTCAGGATTATGCCCATATTTTGATCGCATTGCTGCGTATGATGAAAATACCTGCCAGATATGTGGTGGGTATGATGATTGGTGAGGGCTTTTCCCATGCCTGGGTGGAAATGGAAGCAGATGGCAGATGGTACGGTCTCGATCCCACCAATGATGTGCTTGTGGGAGAGAATTATATCAAGATATCTCACGGAAGGGATTACAATGACTGTATTGTGAATAAAGGAGTGTTTACAGGAATGGCTTCCCAAAAGCAGGATATCAGTGTGATCGTCTGTGAGCAGTGATAAGATTGGGAATCAGTATGGAGTAACGAAAGAAGCGAAGGGAATGATAGAAAAGTATGATAACCACAATTGCCAGCGTGGAAATGCCGCTGGATGAAGAATTACGGATTCAGAAGAACAGACTTACGGCTCTGGAGGGAAAGGATGGAGGCAAAAGGATCAGCATTGTCACCGGAATTCACGGAGATGAGCTGGAGGGACAGTATGTCTGTTTTGAACTGATCAGAAGAATTGAGGAGCATAGAGAGCTCCTTACGGGAACGGTGGATGTGTATCCGGCTATGAATCCGCTGGGAATCGATTCCATTACCAGAGGAATTCCTGCCTTTGACCTTGATATGAACCGGATTTTTCCGGGCAATGAGGAAGGCTCCATGACGGAGTACATTGCGGACAGAATCGTGAAGGATTTGAGCGGCAGTGATATGTGCATTGATATCCATGCCAGCAATATCTATCTGACTGAGGTCCCACAGGTAAGGATCAATGAACTGCACAGGGAGATGCTGGTGCCTTATGCAAAGGAGCTGAATGTGGACTTTATCTGGATACACGGAGCAAGCACGGTTTTGGAATCTACTCTTGCCCATTCCTTAAACAGCACAGGGACTCCCACTCTTGTAGTGGAGATGGGTGTGGGAATGCGCATCACCAAAGAATACTGCCATCAGCTTGTAGATGGGATTTTTCATCTGATGTCGGTGATGGGAATCTGGCAGGGAGAGACTGTTTCTCCCAGAACGCCTGTGATCGCAGATGACAGTGATGATGTGTGTTTTTTAAATGCTTCCGTATCGGGCGTATTTATACAGCATGCGAAGCACTGGACAAGATTACACAAAGGAGAGCATATCGGTGATATTATTCATCCTCTGACGGGCAAGGTCCTTGACAGGATTGAATCCCCTGTGGACGGAATCCTTTTTACCATCAGGGAATATCCTATAGTAGATGAAGGTTCACTGATCGGAAGAATATTAAAATGACAAAAGAAATTTTATTTGAGATAAAAGCACTATACCGCGATGCTTTCCGGGTGACGGGATACCGCTTCGGAGCCGGCGAGAAGACAGCGTGCATTGTAGGAAATATCAGAGGAAACGAGGTGCAGCAGCTCTATGCCTGCTCTCAGGTGATCAGACGGCTAAAGGAACTGGAAGCGGAAGGAAAAATAAAAGAAGGAAAGGAAATTCTGGTGATTCCGTCCCTAAATCCAAGCTCCATGAATATCAAAAAAAGATTTTTCCCCACCGATAACACAGATATCAACCGGATGTTTCCGGGTTATGACCTTGGGGAGACCACCCAGAGAATTGCAGCCAAAGCCTTTGAGATCATGAAGGAGTATACCTATGGTATGCAGTTTGCCTCCTTTTATATGCCGGGAGCCTTTATTCCCCATGTGAGAATGATGAAAACAGGGTTTGAGAACGTGGAACTGGCAAAGCAGTTCGGCTTTCCCTATATCGTGCTGCGAAATCCCAGACCCTATGATACCACGACGCTGAATTATAACTGGCAGATCTGGGAAACCCAGGCGTTCAGTATTTATACCACCAATACGGAAAAGGCGGATAAGGAGAGTGCTGCCCAGGCGGTGAAGGGAATCCTGAATTTCCTCTCAAAACAGGGAATCATCGAATATTCCGGCCACGATGGCTATATTTCCCGGGTTGTGGATGACAGGGAGCTTGTCAGTGTCAGGACGAGAAAAGCGGGTTTTTTTGAGGCCCTTGTGAAAGTAAATGAAGAAGTAAAAAAGGGGCAGCTTCTTGCCAATATTATCGACACCTATGAGGGAGAGTTAAGGGACAGTCTCTATGCACCCTGCGACGGCACCATCTTATTCCTTCACGATGAACCCATGACCTATGAGGACACTGCGGTGATCAAGCTGATTCCGGCAGGAGCGGGCAGGTAATCTATGGCAAAATGGATGGTAGCGGCAAAGAAAGCCGATTTTAACAAAATAGCAAAAGAATACGGAATCACTCCCGTACTTGCCAGAATTATGAGAAACAGGGATATCTGTGAGGATGAGGATATCAGAAAGTTTCTTAAGGGAACCATGGCAGATCTGAACGGCCCCTTTTTGATGAAAGGAATGGATCAGGCATCGGAACTGCTTCTTGCAAAGATCAGAGAAGAAAAGCCCATACGCATTATAGGAGATTATGATGTGGATGGTATCTGCTCCACCTATATTTTGGAGTGCGGAATCTCTCATTTATCCGGGAAGGTGGATCGTGTGATTCCCCACAGAATCAAGGACGGATACGGGCTGAATGACAGCCTGATCGAGGACGCGGGGAGAGACGGAATCGATACTGTGCTCACCTGCGACAACGGAATTGCCGCAGCTTCTTCCATTGCGCTTGCAAAGAGCATGGGGATGACGGTGGTGGTGACGGATCATCACGAGATTCCCTTTGAAGAGACTGAGGAAGGAAAGCATTTCCTGCTGCCGCCGGCTGATGTGATTGTTGATCCCAAGCAGCCGGACTGCGGTTATCCCTTTAAACAGATCTGCGGCGCGGTGGTGGCCTATAAGCTGATTCAGGCAATGCTCCAAAAGGCGGAAGAGGAAGAAGAGCAGAAAGGAAAGTTTTTGGAAGAACTTCTTCCCTTTGCAGCTCTTGCAACTGTATGTGATGTGATGGAGCTTTTGGATGAAAACCGTATTATTGTGAAATACGGTCTGAAAGCTATGAGTCAGACAAAGAATCCGGGACTTAGGGCTCTCCTTCAGGTAAACGGCATTGATCAGAAAGAGATTACCCCTTACCATGCGGGATTTATCATCGGTCCCTGTTTAAATGCCACGGGACGCCTCGACAGTGCAGACCGGGCTCTTCGCCTGTTTGAGGAGACAGAACATAAGGACGCGATGGTGGAAGCCACGGATCTTAAGAACTTAAATGACAGTCGTAAGAAAATGACGGAGGATGGCGTTGCGGAGGCAATCAGAAAGGTGGAGGAAAGCTCCCTGAAAGACGACAATGTGCTGGTGATTTATCTGCCTGACTGTCATGAAAGCATTGCCGGCATTATTGCGGGAAAAGTAAAAGAGCGGTTTCACAAGCCCACTTTCGTGCTGACAAAGGGAGAGGAAGGAGTCAAGGGAAGCGGCAGATCCATTGAGGCCTACTCCATGTATGATGAGATGACAAAATGCAGGGAGCTTTTTACCAAGTATGGGGGCCATAAGATGGCAGCAGGTCTGTCACTTGCAAAGGAGGAGGACATCGAACTCTTTCGCCGCAGAATGAACCGGAATTGTACCCTGACAAAGGAGGATCTGCAGGAAGTGGTGCATATCGATGTGCCCATGCCCCTGTCCTACGCAGACAGATCTTTTATCAGGGAATTGTCCTGTCTTGAACCCTTCGGAACAGGAAACCCGAAGCCTTTGTTTGCCCGGAAAAATGTAAGTCTGTTAAGCGGGAAAGTATTGGGGAAAAATAAAAACGTGGGGAAATTCAGAATCGCCGATGAGGAAGGACGAACTTATGACATGATTTATTTCGGAGATCTGAATCAGCTGAATGATTTTCTTACAGAAAAATGCGGAAAAGTAACTGCTGATTCCCTGTATGAGGGACGATTAAAGCAGGGGGAAGCGGTGATCAGTATGGCGTACTATCCGGATATCAATTCCTATGCAGGGAGAGAAACGGTACAGATTGTGATGCAGTATTATTGTTAAATAAATGTCGGCACATTATACGTGCCGCTTTACCAGACACAAAGCAAAAGCCTCCGGGGGATGCCGGAGGCTTCGCTTTTCTTATGAGGGGGGAGATAGTGAGTTGTTCAACTATCTTGATTAATATAATAAAAGGTAAATGTGTACAAAATGTGTCCACTTCATTATAAAAATATAAAATCCTCTTAAGAAATCATAAAGCATCTCGAAAAAAACGCAAAAGTTGAAAAATGTATCTATTCATGCTATTTTATTATAAGGAAAAGAGGAAGATGACTATGTATCAGTGTGAAGATTTATTAAAAGGACTGTCCTATGAATGCATCAGAGGCAGCCTTGACAAGAACATCAGTGAAGTCGTGTACGATTCCAGAAAGATCACGAAAGACTGTCTGTTCATCTGTATCTGCGGCTACAATATGGACGGTCACAGCTTCGCATTTGAAGCGGCCCAGAAGGGTGCAGCTGTTCTGGTGGTACAGAAGGATGTGGAGCTTCCCAAGGAAAGCGATGTGACTGTGATCAGGGTGGAGAATACAAGGTATGCCATGGCATTTATTTCGGCCGCCTATTTCGGCCATCCGGCAGACCGGATGAAGATCATAGGCATTACAGGGACAAAGGGAAAGACTACCACCACTTATCTGATCAAATCCATTTTGGAAAGTGCAGGGTACAAGGTGGGTCTTGTGGGAACCATAGAAACGATCATCGGAGAAAAGCATATTCCGGCAAGAAATACCACACCGGAATCCTTTGTGCTTCAGCAGTATTTCAGGGAAATGGCAGATGAGGGATGTGAGATCGTGGTCATGGAGGTAGCCTCCCAGGGACTCAAGCTTCACAGAACCCAGGGCTTTACCTTTGAGATCGGTATCTTTACCAACTTGGAGCCTGACCATATCGGCCCCAATGAACATGCGGATTTTGAGGAATATCAGGCATGCAAGGGACTGCTTTTTAAGCAGTGCCGCCATGGAATTGTAAATATAGATGATGTGCATATGGAGGCGGTTGTGAAAGGCCATACCTGTGACCTTGAGACCTACGGCTTTGACAGCAATGCGGATCTTTATGCGGATGATCTGAAACTGATCAATAAGCCCGGTGAACTGGGAGTGGATTTCCATGTGAGAGGAAAGATGGATTTCAGGGTGGAAGTGCCGACTCCCGGAAGATTCAGTGTCTATAATGCCTTGACGGCCATTGCGGTCTGCAGACACTTTGATGTGGAGATCCCCAAAATTCAGGCCGCTCTTTTGAAAGCGCATGTAAAGGGAAGAATCGAGATGGTGCCTGTATCCGACCAGTTTACTTTGCTGATCGATTATGCGCATAATGCCATGAGCCTTGAGAGCCTTTTGACAACGCTTAGGGAATACAATCCCGGAAGGCTGGTATGTTTGTTTGGATGCGGCGGCAACCGTTCCAAGCTAAGACGTTACGAGATGGGTGAGGTCAGCGGAAAGCTTGCGGATCTGACCATTATCACATCGGATAATCCCAGATTTGAGGAGCCCCTTGATATTATGGCGGATATTAAGATCGGCATGGCTAAGACAGACGGAAAGTATGTGGAGATCTGTGACAGAAAAGAGGCCATTGCCTATGCCATTGCTCATGGTCAGCCCGGTGACATCATTGTACTTGCGGGTAAGGGACATGAGGATTATCAGGAGATCAAGGGAGTCAAGTATCCCATGGATGAGAGAGATCTGATAGCCGATATTTTAAAGAAGAGAAAAGGAAGAGTTTAAAGATGGCAGAGGGCAGGTATGCGAATATCATTATTGATATTTCCCATGAAAAAGTGGATAGACCTTTTCAATATAAAATACCTGCCTCTCTTGCCGGAATACTGGAGCCGGGAAGCAGTGTGATGGTACCTTTCGGACAGGGAAACCGCCTGCGCCGGGGATATGTGATAGAGATTACTGACAGGGCGGAGTTTCCCCCTGAAAAAATGAAAGAGATCAGTCATATGATGGAAGGCGATGTTTCGGTAGAAGCAGACGCCATTAAACTGGCAACCTGGATGAAGCATACCTATGGCTCCACCATGATTGCAGCGTTAAAGACGGTCCTTCCCGTAAAACAGGAGATGAAGCCTGTTCAAAAGAAAAAAATTGTCAGGCTTATGACAAAGGAAGAGGTTCTCTGCGTTCTTTCGGAGAGTATCCGTAAGCATCAGAGTGCCAAGGCAAGACTTCTCACGGAGCTTGCAGGAGAACCCTATCTTCCCTATGAGCTGGTGACGAAGAAACTGAATGTTTCCGCAGCCACGCTTAAGAGCCTTGAGACTCAGGGAGTACTCTCTATAGAAAGAGAAAACTATTACAGAAATCCGGTAAAAGTGGAAGCTTCACCGGAGGAGAGAAAGCAGTTAAGCGGAGAACAGAGTGAAATCGTAAACCGGGTGCTTGCGGATTACAGGAATGGAATCCGCAAAACCTATCTGATCCACGGGATTACGGGGAGCGGTAAGACAGAAGTATACCTTTCTTTGATAGAAGGGGTCATTGCAGCGGGCAGACAGTGTATTGTACTCATTCCGGAGATTGCTCTGACCTATCAGACGTTGCTTCGGTTTTACAAGCGGTTTGGCGACCGGGTATCAGTGATGAATTCCACACTCTCAAAGGGGGAAAAATATGATCAGTGCGAGAGGGCCAGACGCGGTGAGATCGATGTGATCATCGGTCCCAGATCTGCACTTTTTGTACCCTTTCAGAATTTAGGACTGATCGTCATGGATGAGGAGCATGAGGGCAGCTATAAAAGCGAATCCATGCCCAGATATCATGCAAGGGAGACAGCACAGTTCCTTGCCAATTTAAAAGGAGCCAGTCTTGTGCTGGGCTCCGCAACGCCTTCACTGGAAGCCTACAGCAGAGCAAAGAGCGGAGAGTATCAGCTTTTTACATTGAGCAGACGTTTGACGGGAGGAACCCTTCCTTCCGTTGATACCATAGACCTCCGGGAAGAATTAAAGAGCGGAAATCGTTCCATCTTCAGCAGGCGCCTTCAGGAACTGATGGAGGAGAGACTGCAGAAAAAGGAACAGATCATGCTTTTCCTTAACCGGAGAGGGTATGCGGGCTTTGTGTCCTGCAGATCCTGCGGGTATGTGATGAAATGTCCTCACTGTGATGTCTCTCTGTCACAGCATCTTCATGGTAAGATGGTATGCCATTACTGTGGCTACGAGACCGTGCAGCCGGCAAAGTGTCCGGTCTGTTCGTCCCCCTATATTCTCGGATTTAAGGCGGGAACCCAGCAGATAGAAGAGCAGATTCACAAGAGATTTCCGGATGCAAGGGTGCTTCGCATGGATGCGGATACCACCCGCAAAAAGAACGATTATGAGGAAATTTTATCTGTCTTCTCCGAGGGAAAAGCAGATATTCTGGTGGGTACCCAGATGATCGTAAAAGGACATGATTTCCCTAATGTGACATTGATGGGAGTGCTTGCCGCCGACCTGTCCTTAAATGACCACGATTACAGAAGTGGGGAGAGAACCTTTCAGCTGCTGACCCAGGCAGCCGGAAGAGCAGGAAGAGGGACAAAACCCGGTGAAGTGGTGATCCAGACCTACAGGCCGGATCATTACAGCATTGTCCGGGCGGCAACACAGGACTATGAAGCTTTTTATGAAGAAGAAATGCTGTACAGGGAACTGGCAGGATATCCGCCCGCTTCCCATATGCTTGCCATTTTAGTCAGCTCGGAAAATGAGCAGGCGGGTGAAAGCCTTTGTGTCCGGATAGGAAATCTTTTGAAGGCAGGTACAGATCCGGAAAGCAGGGAGAAAATGCAGATCATCGGACCGGCAAAAGCATCTGTGGGCAGGATAAATGATATTTACCGGTTTGTGATATACTGTAAGCATAAGGATTATAACAAGCTGGTGGAGTGTAAGGATAAAGTGGAGAGTTTTTTAAATCAGACTGAAATAAGAGGACAGAATGTTCAGTTTGATTTTGATCCTATAGACAGTTTTTAATCAGAATGTTACAGCTTAAGTAAAACATTATTAAAAGGAAGGAAAGAGACAAAATGGCAATCAGAAACATAAGAGAAATAGGGGATCCGGTGTTGAATAAATCCTGTAAGACTGTTACAGAGATCACAGACAGGACAAGGCAGCTGATCGATGATATGTTTGAGACCATGTATGATGCCGAAGGGGTAGGTCTTGCAGCGCCTCAGGTAGGGATCTTAAAAAGGATCGTTGTGGTGGATGTGACGGGAGAAGATCCCATTCTTTTGATCAACCCTGTGATTATGGAAACAAGCGGGGAACAGACGGGAAATGAAGGTTGCCTTTCCGTGCCGGGCAAGACAGGAGTGGTGACCCGTCCAAACTATGTGAAAGTGAAAGCCTATAATGAAAATATGGAGCCCTTTGAAATAGAGGGAACAGAACTTCTGGCAAGAGCCTTCTGCCATGAGATCGAGCATCTGGACGGACATCTGTATGTGGAAAAGGTTGAAGGAGAATTGATGAATACCGAGAGCCCAGATTTTGAAGATTAATGACTGACCGGTATCAAAAACCATTCATAATGGAGGAGAAGATGAAGATTATTTATATGGGAACGCCTGATTTTTCGGTTGCTCCTTTAGAGGCGATCATTCGGGCAGGACATGAAGTGACAGCAGTAGTGACCCAGCCTGACAAACAAAAGGGAAGAGGCAAGGAAGTGCAGATGACACCGGTAAAGGAATGTGCTTTAAGTCATGGCATTCCGGTGCTCCAGCCTGTTAAAATAAAGGAACCGGAGGCTGTGGCAGAGCTGAAAAAGTATCCGGCGGACATTTTTGTGGTTGCCGCTTTCGGACAGCTTCTTACTGAGGAAATTTTGAATATGCCTAAATTCGGCTGTATCAATATTCACGCATCCCTCCTTCCCGCTTACAGAGGAGCCGCGCCCATCCAGCGGGTAATCATAAATGGTGAAGAGAAGACCGGTGTCACGATTCAGCAGATGGCGAAAGGCTTGGACACGGGCGATATGCTGCTTAAAAAAGAGATCTCCATTGATCCCAAGGAAACTGGGGGAAGCCTTCATGACAAGCTGTCGGCGGCAGGGGCGGAGCTGATCGTGGAAGCACTTTCAAAGATTGAAAAGGGTGAGGTGGTGCCGGAAAAGCAGGATGATGCTTTATCCTGTTATGCGAAAAAGTTGGATAAAGCCATGGGACTGATCGATTTTGATCAGAATGCGGTTTCCATTGAACGGTTGATCAGAGGCTTAAATCCATGGCCAAGTGCCTACACCCTGTATAAAGGAAAAACTTTAAAAATCTGGGAGGCGGATGTGGTGCCTTTGGAGAAAAAAGAAGAACCCGGAACCGTGGTTTTCGTGGCGAAGGATTTTTTTGATATTGCGACAAAAGAGGGGGCTCTTCGTGTGAAGAGTCTGCAGCTGGAAGGAAAAAAGAAAGTAGCGGTAAAGGATTTCCTTCTCGGCTATGAAATTGTCTGCGGAATGAAGTTTTAATTGATGTCTGGAGGAGTGAAAGATGTTTTACGGTTATGATCCTACTTATATTCTGGTGCTAATCGGAGCTATACTCTGCATGCTTGCAAGCTCCCGTGTGAACAGTACCTACAATAAATATTCCCGTGTCAGATGCAGATGCGGAATGACAGGTGCGGAGGCAGCAGATAGAATCCTTCGTATGTCAGGAATAAACGATGTGCAAATCCAGCATGTCAGCGGAAATCTGACGGACCATTATGATCCCAGGAATAAGGTGCTTCGCCTGTCGGATTCTGTCTATGATTCCATGTCCGTAGCGGCAATCGGTGTGGCGGCACATGAATGTGGACATGCTCTGCAGCATCACAAGGGATATCTTCCCTTAAAGCTTCGTTCTGCCCTTGTTCCGCTTGCCAACCTTGGTTCTAAGCTGGGACTTCCGCTGGTGATTCTGGGACTTATCCTGGGAATCGGTTTTGAACTTCCGGGCGGTGGTTACTTTTCTTTGGCTACCATAGGAATATGGGTGTTTTCCCTGGCAGTCCTTTTTCAGATCGTGACTTTGCCTGTGGAATTCAATGCTTCCGGAAGAGCGCTTAAAATGCTTGGAAATTACGGAATCATGAGTGATGATGAGGTGGACGATTGTAAGAGAGTGCTGGGAGCGGCGGCTCTTACCTATGTGGCAGCGGCGGCATCTTCTATTTTGCAGCTTCTCCGTCTGGTACTTCTTTCGGGAAGACGAAGAAGAGATGACTAAAAGCCGGAAGGGAACGGAACGTTGGAAAACACAAGGGAACTGGCAGTAAACATGCTGCTTGAAATTGCAGAACAGAATAAATACAGTCATCTGGTAATCAGAAACGTCCTTGACAAGTATAATTATATGGATGGCAGAGATAAGGCCTTCTTAAAAAGGATAACGGAGGGAACGCTTGAGAGAAAGATTGAGATTGATTATGTGCTGAATCAGTTTTCCAAGGTTTCTGTTTCCAAAATGAAGCCGTTTATCCGGAATCTATTAAGAGTCAGTGTCTATCAGCTGCTTTTTATGGACAGTGTTCCTGAGCGTGCCGTGTGTAATGAGGCGGTAAAACTTGCAGGAAAACGCGGATTTAAAAATCTACAGGGGTTTGTCAACGGCGTACTCAGAAATATTGCCAGAAAGAAAGAGGAAATCAGCTGGCCGGATGAGGGAAAGAATACGGCCGGCTATTTGTCTGTAAAGTATTCCATGCCTGAGTGGCTGGTAGAAAAATTTCTTTCCGAGCGGGGAGCTTTGCAGACGAAAAAGATGCTGGAAAGCTTTCTTGAGGCATCTCCCGTTACGGTCCGCTTAAAGGAAACTCTAAAGGAAGAGGACAGAGAGGTTTTCCTGAATGAAATGAAAAAGAGCGGCGTAAGGGTCAAAAAACACCCTTATCTGCCGTATGCATTTGAGATTCTGAATGCAGAAGGAATCAGTGCCCTTCCGGGGTTTACAGAAGGGCTGTTTATGGTTCAGGATGTGAGCAGTATGCTGGTGTGTGAGGCAGCTGACATCAAGAAGGGAGACAGAGTGATCGATGTGTGCGCTTCTCCCGGAGGAAAGGCCTTACATGCGGCAGAGAAGCTGCAGGGAACAGGCTTTGTATCGGCAAGAGACCTGACAGAGTATAAAGCAGAAATGATTCGGGATAATATAAGAAGAATGAATGTAAAGAATGTGGAAGCTTTTGTGTCCGATGCAAGGCAGCTTCGAGAAGAGGATGTGGAAACAGCGGACGTGCTTTTGTGTGATCTTCCCTGTTCCGGGCTTGGTATTATCGGGAAAAAGACAGATATCAAGTATCATGTGTCAGAAGAGGGACTAAAGCAGCTTAAGGAGCTTCAAAGAGAAATCTTAAGTGTAGTCTGGCAGTATGTGAAAAAGGGTGGTGTTCTTATTTACAGTACCTGTACCGTCAATCCCGATGAAAACGAAGAAAACGTAAAATGGTTCACCGAAAATTATCCCTTTCAGACAGAAAACCTTTCTCCCTTTCTTCCGGAGTGCTTAAAGGAAGAAGGAAAAAAAGGAATGTTGCAGCTTTTGCCGGGAATTCACGAAACAGACGGCTTTTTCCTTGCAAGGCTTCGCAGGGAGGAATAAGATGATCGATATCAAATCAATGACCCTGGAAGAATTGAAGACAGATATGGCAGAGCTTTCGGAAAAGCCTTTCCGGGCAAAGCAGCTGTATGAATGGATGCACAAAAAGCTGGCAGAGAGCTTTGATGAGATGACAAACATTTCTGCTGCACTGAAGGAAAAATGCAGACAGCGTTACAGCTATACAAACCTTAAGTGTATCAGACAGCAGGAGTCAAAAATAGACGGAACAAAAAAATTTCTTTTTGAACTTAGTGACGGCAATGTGGTGGAAAGTGTGTGGATGAAATATAAACACGGAAACAGTGTCTGTATTTCCTCCCAGGTGGGATGCCGCATGGGCTGTGCATTTTGTGCTTCCACCCTGGACGGCCTCGCACGGAATCTTGCGCCTTCTGAAATGCTGGATCAGATTTATGCCATCACCCGTCTGACAGGAGAAAGAGTTTCCAATGTGGTGGTTATGGGAACAGGGGAACCTCTTGATAATTTTGACAATCTTCTTATCTTTATCAGGCTTCTTACAGATGAGGAAGGGTTACATATCAGCCAGAGAAACCTTACGGTATCCACCTGTGGTCTTGTGCCGAAAATCAGAGAGCTGGCAGAGAAAAAACTACAGATCACACTGGCCCTCTCCCTGCATGCCACCACAGATGAAAAGAGAAGAAAGCTGATGCCCATTGCCAATAAATATTCCATCCGTGAGCTGATGGAAGCGTGCAGCTACTATTTTGATCAGACGGGGAGAAGGATTACCTTCGAATACAGTCTGGTGGGCGGTGTAAATGATACCGATGAGGATGCAGGCGAGCTTATTGAGCTGGTAAAACCCTTAAACTGTCATGTAAATCTGATTCCCGTAAACCCCATAAAGGAACGGAATTTTGTGCAGTCAGAAGGCAGTGCGATTCAGGCATTTAAAAATAAACTTGAAAAAAACGGAATAAATGTTACTATTAGAAGGGAAATGGGAAGAGATATTGATGGTGCCTGCGGACAACTTAGGCGTAGACATATAGAGCGGTCACTGCAATAGGAGGTAAGAAAAGTGATTAAGTCCTTTTCTGTAACGGATATCGGAAGAAAAAGAAAACTGAATCAGGATTTTGTGTATTCGTCGGATGAGCCGGTAGGAAATCTTCCCAATGTTTATATTGTGGCGGATGGTATGGGAGGACATCAGGCCGGCGATTATGCTTCCAAATGCACGGTAGAGACCATGGTAAGGGAGATACGGGGCTGTTTTGAAAAGAGTCCCATCCGTATCTTAAGCAAGGCAATCAGGATAGCCAACGATCAGGTCAGAAAGAAGGCAAGGGAAGATGAAAGTCTGCTTGGTATGGGAACCACGGTAGTAGCTGCGACCTGCCTCGGAAAGTATCTGCAGGTTGCCAATGTGGGAGACAGCAGACTGTACATCATCAATGATGAAGTCAGACAAATTACAAGAGACCATTCCCTGGTGGAAGAGATGGTTCGAATGGGTGGGATTGACAGAGAGGCTGCAAGAAATCACCCGGATAAAAATATTATTACCAGAGCAATCGGTGCAAGAGATACCATAGAGATAGACTTCTTTCATGAAGAATTGAAAAGCGGTGATATTGTGCTAATGTGCTCCGACGGACTGACCAATATGTTAGAGGACGAGGAAATCGGCAGAATTTTAAGAAGTCAGGGTACCATAGAAGAGAGAGCGGAAGAACTGATAGAAGCGGCCAATCAAAATGGCGGCAGAGATAACATAGCGGTAATCGTAATTGATATGTTCGCCGAAGAAGGCAGATAGAAGCTGCCCATTACGCATGGAGAGGTTAGATCATGATTAAAATAGGAATGATGATAGGAGACAGATACGAAATACTGGAAAAGATCGGTACAGGCGGAATGTCTGATGTGTACAAAGCAAAGGATCATAAGCTGAATCGATTCGTTGCTGTCAAAGTCTTAAAACAGGAATTCAGTGAAAATGCCAACTTTGTTTCTAAATTCAGGATTGAAGCACAGGCAGCAGCAGGGCTGACACATCCCAATATCGTGAATGTGTATGATGTAGGAGAGGAAGAGGGAATCTACTATATTGTAATGGAACTGGTGGAGGGAATCACTCTCAAAAAATACATTGAGAAGAAAGCCAGACTTTCGGTAAAAGAGGCCATCAGTATCGCCATTCAGGTCAGCATGGGGATAGAAGCTGCCCACAATAATCACATTATTCACCGCGATATCAAGCCTCAGAATATTATTATTTCCAAGGAAGGTAAGGTAAAGGTAACGGATTTCGGAATTGCCAAGGCAGCCACCAGCAACACGATTACTTCCAATGTGATGGGATCGGTTCACTATACCTCTCCGGAGCAGGCAAGAGGCGGATATTCCGATGAAAAGAGCGATATCTATTCCCTTGGTATCACTATGTTTGAAATGCTGACCGGACGGGTGCCGTTTAACGGCGAGACAACGGTTGCCATTGCCATCAAGCATATTCAGGAGGAAATGCCCTCACCCAGAGATTATGTTCCGGAAATACCGGTCAGCGTGGAGCAGATCGTGTTCAAGTGCTGTCAGAAAAGCCCGGATCGAAGATATCAGTCCATGGGAGAGCTGATCGTGGATCTCAAAAGATCTTTGATGAATCCGGATGAGGATTTTGTACAGATAGCAGATCCTGATAAGGAAGCATCCACCCGCATGATCACAGACAAGGACATTTCCCAAATCAAGAAACAGTCTGAGAGACGGGATTCCATGGAAGAAGCCATGCATCTTCGGAAGGAAAAAGATGTAAAAAAGGCTGTCAAAAAGAAAAAGGTCAAGAAAAAGAGCAGTGCTCCTGTTCCGAAAGAAACATCCAAGAAAAAGGTGTATACGGAAGAGGATTATGAGGAGGACGATTATAAAGATGACGAGGAGGCAGGATACGATTCGAAGATGGAACGTGTCACTACCGTGCTTGCAGTGGTAGCTGCGGTTGTCATCGGTTGTATTGTATTATTTCTGGTGGGAAGAGCCTTTGGCATTTTCCGGTTCGGCTCATCGGGGAACGGAGAAGAAACTGAGATTTCAGAAGAGAAACAGCAGGTAGAGATGATTGAAGTGGTGGGCAAAAACATCGATGATGTGAAGGTTGCACTTCTGAAATTGAACCTGACTCCTGAAATTGAATATAAAGAAAGTACGGAATATAAGCAGGGAATCGTGATGGACTCCAGTGTCAAAAAAGGAGAGATGGTGGATACGGGAACCAATGTGGTTCTGACAGTCAGCGCCGGCTCCGAAGGAATTGAGGTTCCCAAAGTAATCGGACTTACAGAGGCAGAGGCAGTATCCAATCTGGAACAGAAAGGCTTTAACGTAAATAAGACGGAGGGCTTTGACCAGTATATCAAAGAAGGAAGTATTATCAGCCAGTCGCCGGAGGGTGGCAGTAAGGCAGCATCCGGTGCTACCGTTACCATCTGTATCAGCAAGGGAGCCGAAAATGCAAAGATCAAGGTTCCCGATGTGATGGGAAAGGGAGAAGAGGAGGCTATGAGTCTTCTGGTGGAAGCCGGACTGCAGCTGGGAACAGTGAGCGAGGTAAACAATGAGGATCCTGCGCTTGCGGGACTGGTGTGTTACCAAAGCTATTCTGTAGGCGCATATGTGGAACCAGGAACAGCTGTGGATATTCATATCAGCCTTGGACCTACACAGGCTACCTACAGATTCTCTGACAGTATTACACCGCCTACCCAGGAGGAGGATCCCAATTACAAGGCAGGAACTATGGTGACAGTGACGCTGATGGCTGATGACGGTACCCAGCTGATGAGTACACAGACATCCTCATTCCCGATTGCCGCACAGAATATCACCGGGATTCAGACAGATACAGGTTATATTTTATTTCAATATCAGAATACTACGGAAGCCACCAATGTAACGAATGAGGATGGCACCGTCACAACGATAGAAGGCACTACAGAAAATAAGGAGATTCATCGTCCTGTTACCTTTATCCAGGAATAGAGCAGGCAGGATGGCACTATATGCAGGGAAAGATCATTAAGGGAATTGCAGGGTTCTATTATGTCTATACAACCGAGGGGATCGTGGAATGTAAGGCAAAGGGAATCTTTAGAAAAGAACAGATTAAGCCTCTCGTGGGAGATCTGGTCTCCATAGAACTGACAGACAAGGAAAAGCTGCTTGGCAATATTGTGGATATTCTTCCGAGAAAGAATCAGCTGATCAGACCGGCAGCAGCCAATATCGATCAGGCACTGGTGATCTTTGCCATTGTAAAGCCGGACCCCAATTACAATCTGCTTGACAGATTTCTGATCAATATGGAGCAGCAAAAGCTGCCCTGTATCATCTGCTTTAACAAAAAGGATATTGCATCGGAAGAGGAGAAGGCAGAGCTTGTGTCAGCTTACGGCGGCTGCGGATACGAGGTCCTGTTCGTCAGCGGAAAGCAAAATGAGGGGATTGAGGAGATCAAAGCCCGTTTGCAGGGAAAAACTACGGTGGTGGCAGGTCCAAGCGGTGTCGGCAAGTCTACCATCATCAATGCTCTTTGTCCCCAGGCGCAGATGGAAACGGGAGAGATCAGCAGGAAGATCGAACGTGGAAAGCATACCACAAGGCATGCCGAGCTGTTTGCTGTATCAGAGGACACTTATATCTGTGATACACCGGGATTTACGTCCCTTTCTCTTTTTGATATGGAGAAGGAGGATCTGCAGGGATTCTATCCTGAATTTGCAGAATATGAGAAGAACTGTAAGTTTGGAGGTTGCTCCCATATCAGTGAGCCGGTGTGCGGCGTGAAGGATGCACTTAATGAGGGGAAGATCAGCAGGGTCAGGTATGAGAATTATGTGATGTTGTATGAGGAACTTAAAGGAAAGAAGAAGTATTAGTTTTTTTAACATAGGAATAATTAAAGATTAAAATATTGGAAAACAAAATCCGCAAAAATCAATCCGCTGCTCATGTGCACTAAGCGCTTCAATGAGCCTCAGAGATTAAAACCGTGTTCAGCAAAGGCTTCCACGGTTTTATGAGTCTCATTTACGCAGTGCCCAAATCGCAGGAAATTGATTTTTGCGGATTTTGTTATGGAATGGTTTAAATCAAAAATAAAAGCAAAATGATGATGATAATGGTAATGAAAGAAATAAAAAAGCGATTAAGGGTATAAAAAATGAAAAAAATCAAAAAATAGTACCGTGAAACGGCAATTAATGATATAATCAGTTCATGGAAAGGAGTGGAACGATGTTTCTTAATGTATATCCAAGAGAGAAATATTTAAAAAAAATGCGTCCTTTTTTTGATTCGGATATTATTAAGGTTATTACCGGTATCAGAAGATGTGGTAAATCATTTCTGTTAAAGGGAATTATGAATGAACTCTGTAACAGGGGAATTAATGAATCGAGAATTATCTATATTCCGCTGGATAAAAGAGGATTTAAGAATATTAAAACACCTGATCAGCTGGAAGAGAAAATTGAATCCAAGATAGAAGATGATGGATTTTACTATCTTTTTATTGACGAAGTTCAGAATGTAACAGGATTTGAAAGTGTGGTTCAGGCTTATGCTGAAGAGGGATATTCTGTGTTTCTTACAGGATCCAACTCCTATCTTCTGAGTGATGAGATTTCAACAAAACTGACCGGAAGGTACTTGAGCTTTGAGACATATACTCTGGATTTTGATGAATATCTTGATATGAAAAAGTATTATTATCTCGATATTAACCCTAATATGGATACAGAATTTAGTGAGTATATTTTAAATGGTGGATTTCCTAAGACGCTGGAATTCCCGGATGTTAGTACGAGACAAGTTTATACAAGAGGAATTATACAGGAAATATTTGAAAAGGATGTAAAAACGAGGAAGAGGATATCGAATGTTGCAGTATATGAAAGAGTGCAGTCATTTTTACTAAATAATTACGCTGCGCCGTTTTCAATCTCAAATCTTTTGGATTGCCTGAAGGATGAAGGGTATTCTACAAAGCCTTCAACTGTACATGGATACATTGAGGATCTTAAGAAAGCAAAAATTGTATATGAGTGCAATCGGTTTGACCTTAAGAGCAAAAAGGCAGTAAAGAGAGAACAGAAGTATTATCTTGCAGACTTGGCAATTTTTTTTGCGATGAATACAGATAATCGATTGAGCTTTGGCCCGTCTCTTGAAAATATAGTATATCTATATTTGGTGAGTCATGATTATCAGGTAAGTATTGGCAGAATCGGTAAGTTTGAATGTGATTTTATAGCAAGAGATAAAAATCAGAATTATGCGTACATTCAGGTAGCTTATACCCTGCATGGAGAAGATGCAAAAGCCACTGAAAAAATAAAAGAAAGAGAATACAGGCCATTCAGAGAGATTAGGGATGGTTATCCAAGATATATTATTTCATTGGATAAGTTTCTTGATCAACAGGAAGGTGTTCACCATATAAATGCAATTGATCTGTTCTTGGGTAAAGTGAAAATTTGAAAAGGATAGTAACAGGTGAAAATAAATGAAAATAGCCATTTGCCAATTGAACATTCATTTTGAACAGAAAGAAAAAAACAGGATGAGGGCAGAGCGATTTATTCATGAAGCAGCCTGTGGCCAGGTTTCCCTGATTGTGTTTCCCGAAATGAGTTTTACCGGCTTCTCCATGCATACAGAGATTGTCGGAGAAGAGTTTGAAGAAACGCTGAACAGAATGAAGGAAATCGCTCTCTTTGAAAAAATCGCCATAGGATTTGGCTGGGTAAAAGGGAAAAAACAGTCAGAGAATCATTATACTATTGTCGATAAAAATGGTGCGGTATTAGAGGATTATGTGAAGATTCACCCCTTCAGCTATTCCGGCGAAGATCAGTTTTTTGTGAAAGGCGTGAGACCCGGCAGCTTTGTGCTGAATGGTATTCCTTTTGGCGTGAGTATCTGTTATGATTTACGTTTCCCGGAGCTTTACCAACAGCTTTCAAAGGAGGCTCACGTGATTCTGGTGCCTGCTAACTGGCCTGTGGGCAGACGGTCTCACTGGCGTACCTTGCTAACAGCCAGAGCCATAGAGAATCAGTCCTATATGATCGGAATCAACTGTTATGGAAGCCAGGGTGAACTTTATTATTCCGGCAACTCTTCCGTAGTAACGCCTAATGGCGAGGTGCTGTTTGATATTGAAGACAAAGAAGAAATGCGGATCTTTGAACTGACGGATGATGTACCTTTGCATAGGAAGGAGTTTCCTACTAAGGCAGACCGCAGACCTAACCTTTATAAAGATTTTTATGAATAACGATTCTTCTTATTGCTTCAAACTGTTTATCAGTTCCAGATCATCAGCTGTCACCTTCAGATTAGAATTGTAATTTCTGCCTTCCGGAGTAGTAACGGTAATTTCGATTACAGTTCCCTCTTTGATGCCCTCCTTCATAACGGCATTCACAAAGAGTGGGAATTTAGGGTGATTATTTTTAAAGCGATTAAAGGTCTCCTGCATTTGTAACAGCTTCATCGGATTCATATTCATACTGGTAAATACTCCTTTTTCTTTTGTACGATACCAGTCATTCTAGCACAATTCACAGATAAAATACAGAGGTAAAACAGATAAAATACAGAGGTAAAACCATAATTTACTTTTCTCCTCATTTATGCTATAGTTTATTTCGGTAATGCAAAAATCAAAGGAGACATTCACATATGAAATTAGGAATCGTTATATGAACTCCTATTTCATGAATCTCCATAAAGAGTCATAAAACTCTATGAAACCGCATATTAACTGGGTTCGTGGTAATTTGTTCTCGTATGTAACTTGTTATAAATTATTATAATTTATAGAAAAATGGTACTCCCGTGGTACTCGGTATGGTACTCGATATTCGGGAGTCCAAGAAAAAATATCAACATTATTTCATTTGTAACAAGCTATATTGAGACCCAGGTTAGCAGATATAATCACATAGTATAAGAGCAGATGTTTATGATGGCATCTGTTCTTTTTTTATTCATGTCCGGGTAAAAATTGCAAGTTTAGGTAAATATAAAAATATCAGTCCAAAATATTGACTAACAAATAAATATTTGCTATATTATAGCTACGGAGGTACATGTAAATGACTACTGAGGAAAGAGAAATAGCTGAACTACAGAATAATCTTGAAATGCTCAGAAAGCTTTTCGGATGGACTGCAGAGCAACTTGGCAATAGACTTGGCGTGACAAAGCAGACAGTTCTAAATCTTGAGCATGGTAAGCCGGTGATGTCAAAGATCCAATATATAGCAATTAGATCAGTGATGGAGACCGAAGCTATGAGTCGAGAGGGTGAAGAAAAAGAGAATCTTCTTAAAGTGCTAAGCTTGGTCTTCAATGAAGATAAAACAATAACTGAGGAACAGCGAGAAAAAGCGTTGGATGCCGCTAAGGTTGTTTCAACTGCAACAGCTGCCGGGGCTGGAGTAACAGCTATGGGGGTGCTTACTGGCTCACTTACAGCTCTTGGAATTGGAGCTGTTGCTGTAAATCCTGCAATAGTTGCGGTAGCAGGAGCTGTTGGTGTTGGAGGCTGGGTTGCAGGTATGTTGAATAAGACAAAGCAAGCTGAGAAACAGAATAAGAAAGGGGTAAAGAAAGATGATTAATTTTGGTCAGATTGTTAAAACTGCTGAACCTCTTTTGAAACAGGCGGGAAGGTTTATTAAGGCCAATCCGCACCTTTTGATAGAGGGAGGACTTGCTGGTGGTCTTTTGGTTTCACTTGGATACAATGCTTATGCAGAAAATGAACATGAGCAACGAGACAAGCTTGTAGAAAATCAACTTCGGAAAGACCAGGCAATAATAAAAGACCTCAGCGTAAAAGCGCAGAAGGTTGATAAGCTTGAAAAATGTAATGAGCTTCTAATGGATGCTCTGACAAAAAAGTCCCCAAGTACGGTTGGGGCATAGGAGGTATCTCATGGGCGAATATGTGACAAAGAAGAAGGAAATGGTTTTTAAGAATGTCGAATCACTTCAGCAAGTCATTAATGTTATTAATGAGGCTGCAGCGGCATCGAACGATAAGAAGAGGACCATTAGCGAGAGTTCTATTCCAGAGGTTCTTACTGGTGCACTCGGAGCGGGCATAGGTGGTGTTGGGTCTTTTGTCGCATTATATGGATTGGGAACCGTTGGTTTATCGGCAGCCGGAATCACTTCAGGACTTGCTGCAGCTGGTTCCATAGTAGGCGGTGGTATGGTCGCAGGTGTATTTGTTTTGGCAGCACCTGTTGCAATTCTTGCTGCTGGTGGTGTAGGAGTTGCTTCTCATCTTAAGAATAAGCAGCTTAGGCAAGAAAAAGAAAGAATTTACAAAGAGGCTTTAGCAAAGCATCAAGCAATAATTAAGCTTCTTGAAGAGGAGAAAGATGCAACGCAGGAGCGTTTGGATTATCTTCAGAGTCTGAATATCATGTTACAACAAGCAATCAAAGATCTGAGTAAGGATTTGGGTAAAACGGCATGAGTAAAGAATCAGAGCAGAAAATAGATAATGTATTTGTTTATGAAGACAAGGAACTTAAAAGACTTCAGAAACAGTATGCTGAAATTGACAGATCTGGCATTGATATGAGAATTGCCGAGTCAGAAGCTCTTTTACGTTCATTAGGATATGAATTACCTACTACCAATGAGGTAACAGCCCTTTCAGATAGAAAAGTATTGGTGGTTCCTTCTTTTGAAGAACTATCCGAAGAGGCTGCGATTGCTGTTGGAAACAATAATAGTATTGAAGATCTCTTTACAGAAGAGGAATTAAAAGATAATGCGCTGGCTATCAAGACCTTGAACTATGACTACAACATGATTCATCATTTGGATAAGTATAATGTGATTATATCTGCAGCCGCAGCAATTCTTGGCGCAGTGGTAGATATAGTTTTGGTGGGTATCCCTCAAAAGGGACCGGACGGCCTTGAAGCAGGTAAACTTGCAGATTATATAAGAAAAAAGTTTGATGAGAAGTTTTCTCCGGAGGAGATGGAAAAACTTGCCAATTCGAAGGTAAGCAAGGTACCGTTTGATGCTCAAGACAATCGTAATACGGAAACGTATGTGGAAGGACTCTCAGCATATTACCATAGAATGCTGTCATTAGGGCATGATCCTATTCTTGGGTTTGTGTTTGGAGTGTATGACATAATGCATGGAACAATGACTACTATAGATAAGAGTGGCCATATTGTTTGCCAAGTTATGGAAGTGTATAGTGATCGTAAAGAAACTGATATAGTAAGTGCGCTACTGAAGCAGATAATTCATTTTAAGTCTGATATTACAACTTCTATGGGTTTACCGGCTCCGCTTATGGGGCTATTCAATCTATGTCAATTTGGTAGTATAGGCGAGGAAGAACAAACTGTAGCTGAGATAGTACAGGGCATGTATTATGAGGGATTTGACTTCATTCATTTCTGTGCGCAGTCTATTCCGACTATACTTATTGAGTTGGTAACACGTATAGGTTATGCAGTTAAGAGAATTAAAGAAGGCAACAAAATTAAAGATTCTATTCCGATATCGCTGAATAGAGAAAAGCATCCAAAGCTCGCAACAATGCTTTTTATTGCTCATACTGGGGCGACTGCAGTAAATGCTGGTAAGGTATATTTTACAAAGAATCCTATGGCAATTAACTATCCGCAGTGGATTGCATTTGCTAAATATTCTTATAAGCAGCTAAAGTGGGTACTTATTGAAAAGCCCGAGGCGAGATATAAGTATGTACAGAGCATTCTTGATGAGGAGCTAAACGATGTTCTATGAGCTGTTGCGGCTACTTCTTGAAATGGGCTATGAGAGTAAACGAGGAAAATATGTATCTGTAAAAGGAAAGGGACAGAAGAAATTTCTTCGTTTTCGTTCTCTTGGAGCAGGCTATCGGGAACAAGATTTGGAACGAATCTTTGCCGGAGAAACACCGCAGACGGTTGCTACGGAAGAATCAAAAACTGAGCCTAAACTGGATTTGCTTCTTGATATTCAGAAGATTATTGCCAAGGGAAAGGGTCCCGGCTATGAACGTTGGGCCAAGGTTCGTAATATCAAGCAGATGGCACAGACGTTGTTGTTTCTTGAAGAGCATAATCTCAGAGATTATGATGAACTTGCTGCCAAGGCTAAAGATGTTTCTGCTATATTTGGTGAGATTACCGAGAGACAGAAAGCGCTTGAAGCAAAACTTACTGAGATTGCAGAACTCAAAAAACACATTATAAATTATTCCAAGACAAAAGATATTTATATGCAGTATCGTAAATGCGGATATAGTAAAAAGTTCTTCGAAGAGTACCGTGAGGAAATAACACTTCACAAAGCAGCCAAGGAAGCTTTTTCAAAAATCCAAGGAAAGATACCAACTATCCGAGAATTGAATTTGGAATATTATCAGGTTCTTCAGGAAAAGAAAAAGTCTTATGCCGAGTATCGTAAGGCAAGGCAGGAAATGAAAGATTATCAGACTGCAAAATACAACGTGGATCAGTTTCTGAAAAAAGAGGAACAGGAAAAACAGGCTGAGAATCAGAAAAAGAAAGATAAAGCATTGTAGTAATTAGGGAGAATTCATCAAGAGCGTTTGGTGAGGTCTCCCTCTTTTTTTATTGCTCGGTTTTTGATTTAGCGTCGCTTTTGGCGATGCGTAGCTCCGAGTGAAACGAGGTTCTTGGGGGATTGGGGGCAAGGCCAGCCAACAAGCAAGTAGCGTCGGTACGTACCGATGCACTGCTTGCGAAAATGAAAAAACTTTGTTATGAGTCAAAATCACGTTATTCGACTGAAAAATAATATGATTAGATGTGAAAGATTATCCGATTTGTGTTGTTTGATTGCATAAATTATGCTACTCTTAGAGAGGTACATTGTATTTATTTTGATTCTATGCAGGAGAAGAAATCATGGTACTAAACGATATTGAAAAAGATGTGAAAATCAAATGTATAGAGACCGAAACCACTCAGAGTGCACTAGCTGAAAAGATAGGCAGCACGGGGCAGTACGTTAATCGCATTATTAAAAAGAAGGATGGCGTGCTGAATAAAACCTTTGTCCAGATGATGGAAGGGTTAGGATATGATATCCGACTGGTCTATGAGAAAAAGGAGGATAGAAAGTAATGAACAAACATCAGCTTGCATCAACAATTTGGGAATCGGCCAATCAGATGCGGTCAAAGATAGAGGCGAACGAATACAAGGATTTCATTCTTGGTTTTATTTTCTATAAATATCTTTCGGAACGGGAATTGGAATTGTTTCGTAAGGAAAAACTTAGTGAAGCGGAAATAAAAAAGGTAAATGAAAAGGATATTAAGTACGCAAAGCATGTGCGCGAAACATTGGGATATTTCATTTCGTATGATAATCTATTCTCTACTTGGCTATCAATGGGAAATGATTTTGATATAAAAAATGTTAGGGATGCTTTGTCCGATTTTGATCAGAATATAGACGATGTATACAAGAAAGTTTTTGAGAAAATTTTCCATACATTGCAGACCGGCCTTTCTAAACTTGGTGAAACATCCGGTTCACAGACAAAGGCTGTGAAAAAACTTTTAAAACTAATCAAGAAGATTCCGATGGATGGCAAGCAGGATTATGACGTTCTTGGATTCATCTATGAATACCTCATCAGTAATTTCGCAGCTAATGCAGGAAAGAAGGCTGGAGAGTTCTACACACCTCATGAGGTGTCTGTTTTGATGTCTGAAATTGTTGCTGAGCATCTGAAAGATAGAAAACAGATTAAGATTTATGATCCTACGTCTGGTTCGGGATCACTTCTCATCAACATCGGAAAATCTGCTGCAAAGTATATTAGTGGCGAAGGTAAGATTGATTATTATGCGCAGGAACTGAAAGAGAATACATTTAACCTTACAAGAATGAATCTGGTTATGAGAGGAATCAAGCCAGCAAATATAAATGTGCGAAATGGAGACACCCTTGAGGATGACTGGCCATTCTTTGAAGAAAATGACAAGGAAAAAACTTATGAACTAATAAGAGTTGATGCAGTAGTCAGCAACCCTCCGTATTCTCAGAAATGGGATCCTAAAGATAAAGAGTTTGATCCAAGATACAAAGATTTTGGCGTTGCGCCTAAAGCAAAAGCAGATTTTGCTTTCCTTCTTCATGATCTTTATCATCTTGAAGATGATGGTATTATGACCATTGTTCTTCCACACGGTGTTTTATTTAGAGGCGGAGAAGAAGCTAAGATTCGAGAGAATCTTATAGAGAAGAACCGTATAGATGCAATCATTGGTTTGCCAGAGAATATTTTCTTTGGAACCAATATTGCTACAATCATAATGGTTTTAAAAAAGAACAGGCCAACATCGGATGTTCTTATCATTGATGCATCAAAGGGGTTTGAGAAATCAGGAAAGAATAATAAGCTTCGTGCTTCTGATATAAAGAAAATCGTGGATACGGTGAAATATAGAACTGAATATGAAAAGTATTCAGTTAAGGTATCCAAAGAAACCATTCAAGAGAATGAATACAATCTTAACATTACGAGATATGTTGATTCTGCAGACGATCCAGAAAAGTGGGATATTCGTGCAACTATGTTTGGGGGCATCCCGGAAACAGAAGTAGATGAATTTGAAGAATACTGGAACGCATTTCCTGGGTTGAGAGAGGCTTTGTTCGAGAAGGCATCTAAAGGATATGTTCAGCCTAAGACTGATGATATAAAGGGGACTATAGATGCATTTGAGACAGTAAAAGCATACAGGGCGGATTTTACTAAGGCTTTCGACGGATTCTATGAAACCCTTCAAGAAGACTTGATTGATGGAATACTTGATGTGGCAGCAGAACAGGAAAAGGAGAAGATTACGGAGGATATCTTTGGAAGAATTGATTCGGTAAAGCTAGCAGATCGGTATGTGGCTTATCAGGTATTTGCAAAATATTGGGATATTATTTCTGCGGATATAGAGATGCTTCAGACAGAAGGATTTCAAGTCATAACGCAGGTGGATCCTAATATGGTGATTAAGAAGAATAATAAAAATGATGAAGATGAAGAAGTGACAGAAGTACAAGATGGATGGAAGGGACACATACTCCCGTTTGAACTTGTTCAAGATATGTTAATGCCAGATGAGGTTAAACAAATCCAGTCTTTGGAAGAGCGTCTTACAGAAATAAATAGTGAATATTTGGAAATTATTGACTCATTGGGTGAAGATGAAAAGCAGGGAAGTTATCTTAATGATAGTAATGATGCATTTGTTTCAAAGGAATTAAAAACTGCTTGTGATGAAATCCTTCAGGATATAGATAGTGATGAAATAAAAGCTCTTAATAAATATATGTCGCTTTCTAAGAAGGAAGCATTATCGTACATGAAAACTTGTAAGGATGTTGATTGGACTAAGATTGAAAAGAATAAAGATGGAAGTTGCAAAAGGCCGTCTCTCATAGGTAGAGTTCAAGAACTGAAGATGGAGTTTGAGTTTCCGGAAGATTCATTAGATGGAAAGCTACTTTCAGCACTGAAACTGATGGAAGAGGAAAGTGCCGTTAAGAAGAATTTGAAACAAAAGAAAGATGCGCTTCATATAAAAACGAAGGAAGTGATTGAGGGTCTGACTGAGGAAAAGGCTTTAGAGATCGTGGAACAGAAATGGATTGCACCATTAGTAAAGGATTTGGTGGATATATCTGCAACGATTCTTATAGAAGTCGTCAATAGAATGGTTTATATTTCACAGAAATATGCTACGACCATGCATGATATACAAAGTGAAAAGACTTTGGTAAGGAGTCAACTTGTTGATTTTGTTAGTGCATTAAATGCTAATGGTGCTGACAAGGAAGGACTTAAAGAGTTCAGACTAATACTGGGAGGTATCGATGAAGAAGAGTGATAAAAAACCAGAGATTAGGTTCATTGGGTACGATGATTCTTGGTGTTGCGAAAAGATGGGACGAATTGTGGATGTAAAAAGCGGCATGGATTATAAGCATTTGCATAGTGGAAACATACCTGTTTATGGAACAGGCGGATATATGCTAAGTGTAGATGAAGCCTTATCGTATAAAGATGATGCAGTGGGTATTGGAAGAAAGGGAACAATTGATAAACCATACATTTTAAGAGCTCCATTTTGGACAGTTGACACCTTGTTTTATGTTGTTCCAAAGGAAAACAATGACTTGAATTTTGTGTATGGTCTTTTTCAAAATGTTAATTGGAAGAAGAAGGATGAATCGACAGGAGTACCAAGCCTTTCGAAAACAGCAATTAATGATGTTGATGTCTATACGACCGAACATGATGAACAGGAAATAATTGGAAAATACTTTGAGAACTTTGATGAGATGATTATGTTACATCAAAGAGAAATCGAAAGATTGACCTGTGTCAGAAAAGCAATGATCGAGAAAATGTTTCCACAGGGCGACTCTGATGTACCGGCTGTAAGATTTAAGGGATATAAAAAGCCATGGAAGCTTTGCAGCTTTTCGAAGATTTTTACGGAACGTCATATCATTGATACGATATCAGATGAATATCCTCAGCTTGCTTTTACGATTGAGGAAGGAGTTATCAGGCCTGAGGATAAGAAAACAAATAAACGCGATTTCCTAATTATTGATAAAGCAACAAAAAAATACTTGCAGACGGAGTATGATGACATTATCTACAATCCAGCAAATGTAATATATGGGGCAATTCATAGAAATGCATTGGGTAAGGGTTGTGTATCTCCAATCTACAAGATATTCTATACGGATCAGGATTCGACATTCATGGAATGCATAGTGCGTCATCCGCGCTTTATTAAGGAAATATCCAGAAGTATGGAGGGAACTGTAAAGAAGCTTAGGACGTTGAAACCGAAAGCGTTTTTGGATATGAGTGCTTATATCGCACCGACTATAGAGGAGCAACAGCAGATCGGTGAATATTTTAGACAGATGGATCATTTGATTGAAATTGAGAAAGAAGAACTGGAAAAGATAAAACATATCAAGAGCGCTTGTTTGGAGAAAATGTTCGTGTAAAAGGAGGTGCTGGCGTGATTTTTGATAAGGAATCGGATTTTGAAGAAGCTGTCATAGGCGTATTGGTGGAGCGTGGTTGGGAGCCGGAAGTAATCCGCCATCCAACGGAGGCAGAGCTTTTACAGAACTGGGCTGATATTCTTTTTAACAACAATAGACAGAGAAACTGTCTGAATGAATGTCCTCTGACAGAGGGTGAGATGCAGCAGATCATGGAGCAGATCATCAATCTGCGTACACCGCTTAGGCTTAACAGCTTTATCAATGGTAGAAGTGTTTCCATAACCAGAGATAATCCTGATGATGAGTTGCATTTTGGAAAAGAAGTAAGTCTAAAAATCTATGATCGTCAGGAAATAGCATATGGCGAAAGCAGATACCAGATAGTACAGCAACCACATTTTAACACCAAGTCCCCAATTTTGAATAACAGACGCGGAGATCTGATGCTTCTGATAAATGGTATGCCAGTCATCCATATTGAACTTAAAAGAAGTAATGTGCCAGTAAGTGATGCATATAATCAGATCATAAAGTATTCGCATGAGGGAGTATTCCGGGGACTCTTTTCTCTGATACAGGTATTTGTTGCCATGGAACCTGAGGAAGCAGTTTATTTTGCCAATCCAGGCGAAGATGGCATTTTCAACCCTGCATTCTTTTTCCATTGGGCAGATTTTGATAATATTCCGATCAATCAGTGGGATAAAGTTACAGCTGGTCTGCTAAACATTCCGATGGCTCATATGCTTATTGGATTTTATACGATTGCGGATACCGAGGATAATCTTCTTAAGGTTATGAGAAGCTACCAGTATTATGCTGCAATCGGAATCGCAGATCGTGTAACAAAGAGAAACTGGAAAGAGGATACACCGGAAACTCAGCGGGGTGGACATGTATGGCATACAACGGGCAGCGGAAAGACAATGACCAGCTTTAAATCTGCTCAGTTAATTGCCAGTTCTCATGATGCGGATAAAGTTGTATTTCTTGTGGATAGAAAAGAACTAGGCACTCAATCTCTGAAGGAGTATCGTTCCTTTGCTACAGAAACCGAAAGTGTACAGGCTACAGAGAATACGGATATTCTTATTTCTAAGCTAAAGAGCGATGATCAGGATAATACGCTTATAGTAACTTCTATTCAGAAGCTCAGCAATATATCTGAAGAAATGGCGGGCTTAAAAGCAGCTGATCTTAAGAAGATTAAGTCAAAGAGAATTGTCATAATAATTGATGAATGCCACAGGTCGACTTTTGGCGAAATGCTGACAACTATCAAGGAAACTTTCAAACATTCTATTATATTTGGATTCACAGGTACGCCTATACAGGACGTCAATATAAAGAAAGATAGTACAACTACAACTATTTTTGGAAGTGAAATTCATCGATATACGTTAGCAGATGGAATCAGAGATAAGAATGTACTTGGCTTTGATCCATATATGGTCAGAATATATGATGATGCTGAATTAAGAGAGCAAGTTGCTCTGGACCAGGCAAAAGCCGACAAAGTGGAAGATGTCATGAAAGATGAGAAGAAAAAGAAAGTCTTCTATAAGTTCATGGATTCTTCCAAAATAAAAATGTACGGTGAACAGGTCGGAGATAAATGGATTAAAGGCATTGAGGATTATATTCCTAATGAACAGTACCAGACAGATGAATATGTCATGGGGGTTATTGCTGATATTAAAAAGAAGTGGCTCATATATAGTCGTGGAGGAAAATTTCATGCGATTTTTGCTACATCCAGCATTCCGGAAGCGGTAAAGTATTGGCGCTTGATGAAGAAGGAAATGCCTGATCTTATGATAACGGCCATGTTTGATCCAACAATCGACAATGAAGGCGGTACCGGATCATTAGATAAAGAAGATGGTATTGTCGAAATGTTGGAAGATTACAAAGAACGCTTGGGGCAGTCATTTACGATTCCAACTTATGATAAATTCCGCAAGGATGTGAGCCTTCGACTAGCGCATAAAAAACCTTATGATAGATTAGAACCGGATCAGCAGATTGATATCCTGATTGTTGTGAATCAAATGCTTACAGGTTTTGACTCTAAGTGGGTAAACACATTGTATCTAGATAAGGTTATGCAATACGAGAATCTTATCCAGGCATTTTCAAGAACAAACCGTTTATTTAATGAGTCTGAAAAGCCTTTCGGTATCATCAAATACTATCGAAGACCCAATACGATGGAAAAAAATATCGAAGCCGCTGTGGAAACTTATTCTGGTAATATTCCTATGGGATTATTTGTAGATAAGCTGCCAAGAAATTTGAGAAATCTTAATAGAACCTTTGAAGAAATTAAGGAGATATTTGATGCAGCAGGTATAACAGATTTTGAAAAACTCCCAGAGGAGAAATCTGAGAGGAGAAAATTTGTTAAAGCTTTTAATCAGTTTGATACGTACCTTCAGGCAGCCAAAATACAAGGGTTTAGCTGGAAACAGAATGTATATCCTGCAGAAGATGGCTCAGATATTGAAATGTTGTTTGATGAGATGACGTACCTGATTCTGCTTGCTAGATATAAAGAGCTTACCCGTGGCGGTGGCGGCGGTGGCCGTGGCGGAGATGTTCCGTATGATGTAAAGATTCATATTACAGAATACGATACTGCTAAAATTGATGCTGAGTATATGAATACTCGCTTCGAAAAATTCCTAAAATTGATTCAGGGAGAATATGATCAGGAAACGTTAGATAAGACATTGAAGGATCTTCACAAGTCATTTTCTATGCTTTCGGCAGAGGAACAGAAATATGCCAATGTATTTCTGCATGATGTACAAGCTGGTAATGCAAAGATTGTACCAGGAAAGACATTTAGGGATTATATTTCAGATTTGATGAAAGGTGCTGAGGACGCAAGAATCAAGCGTGTGGTTCGTCGACTTGGATGCTATGAACGTTTGCTCCGTGAGATGCTCGCACGAAAGGTGACTAAAGAAACCATTGAGGCTCATGGCAAGTTTGATGAACTGAAGGCATCAGTAGATGATGCTAAAGCAACAGAGTTCTTTATTACTGTAGAGCATGATAATTTCCGTGAATCAAGGTTAGCAATGTTGATAGATGCTTACTTAAGATATTTCCTCCTTTCAGGCGGACAGGATCCTTATCCGGAGAATGATTTTGATGTAAAGCAGAAGAAAAAGGATAGGAAGTGTACTATAATTGCGGATAATGTTCATAAGCCTGCGGGAGTTGTCCTGACAGATGAGATTATGAGTGGAAAAACAGTAACCACATCTGTCAAGAAGACAACTTTGAAGGAATGGTATTCTGAAAGCAAAGCTCTAGCCTGCATGGTTAATACGGATTGCTTTGCCTATGTTGATAATAAGCTTTGTATATATGACAAAAAGTACCTGGAACGTGATGAAAATGGAAAGCTGTTCTTTACGAAATACGCTAAAGAGCATGAAGAAGAGTGTATGCTTCAGTTTGTGATAGATAATGAGACGTGCGAACTTCACTACATTACCCTTCCAAGTTCTATGGCAAGTAAGACTTACAATTATTACGATGAATTATCCGCATTGTCTGATGAGGAAAAACTTAGTTTGGGACTCGTTAGCGAAATTGCGAATGAGATGCTTACAGCAATAAATGGCCTTGATTTTGGAGAGGCATTAACGGCTCTTATGGACAAGAAGATATGCGGAGTTTCTTTCAGAACCCTTAAGTCAGAAACTGGTTTGGATAATACAACTGTTAGCAATATGAAAAAGGGCGTAAATTTGAATAAGTCAAATGTTGTTTCGGCGTGCTTGGGAATACATATCCCTTTCAGAGTAAGTAACAGGATGATTCAACTGGCTGAATTGTCGATTGACCTAACGCTACCAGGTAAGAAGGGGGAGGAAAATGGTGTTTACGATAGTATCCTCCATTTAAACTGGGCTCAAGATTATTCAGATACCTATGATGAACTAAAGATAAATCATTACGAATATCTGATTCATCAACCGCCAATGTGATATCTTGTTTTCAGATTGTAAAAAGATAGATCGGAGAAATCCGGTCTATTTTTTGTGCAAAAAAGTTTTTTGTTGAATTTTCTTCTACACCTTCTTTTTTCAAATGCTCAATTTTACTACATTATTTGTCCTTCAAAATACAAAATCATTATGATTTGCGGATAAAAATGTAGAACTTTCTTCAACGGGCAAAATTCACACTTTTGATATAACGAAATTGTCCTGCAGGATGTTTAGTTAAACAGTCTGTAGGTAACTAGGAATCTTTATAAAAATCTCAATGCCTGAGATGGCCATTAAGGCGGCGGGATGCATAAGGAGTTTCAAGATTTTGGTTAATCCAAGTCTTGGCTCCGGAGCCCCCACCGTTACTTGCTGTGCTGTTTTAGGTATCTAGGAGTCGGTGGATGTCATCGGCTCCTTTTTGTATCCCGACCGCAGGTCACAGGCGGAAAGGAAAAGTCATGAAAAAGAATCTTGTAGCAAAAAACGAACTTGGTATCTATGCAGATGGTAATGGCGTGGTAAGAGCCGACAGCCTTGTGGTGGCTCAGATTTTTGGAAAGCTCCATGCCAACGTAGTCAGGGACATCAGAAATCTCGATTGTTCCGATGAGTTCCGACTCATCAATTTTGATGAGTCGACTTACATCAACGCTCAAGGGCATAAGCAGCCGTGCTTCAACATGACCCGTGATGGCTTTGTGTTCCTGGTAATGGGGTACAGAGGTAAGAAGGCGGCTTCCTTCAAAGAAGCCTACATCAAGAGATTTAACGAGATGGAAGCGTTCATTAAATACCTGCTTGAGGCGAGAACCGAGTTCCCTCTGCTTACGGACAACATCATGCTTCTCCATGAGCGTCCTAAGCCTTACCACTTCAGCAATGAGGCAGATATGTTAAACCGTATTGCCCTGGGCAAGACGGCAAAGCAGATCCGAGAAGAGCATGGCCTTAAGCAAGGGACCAGCATTCGTCCTTATCTCACTACAGAGCAGATTGAGGCTATTGATCTCTTACAGAGAGTAGATATTGGTCTGTTGGTTTCAACACCGGACTTTCAGGAGAGAAAGAGATACCTTGAGTGGTACTACATGAAGAAATTGCAGTAAAGGAGCGGCGATAGATGAAGATTAACGGCGAAGAAACAGATATCCTTCGCAGCTATCGTTCAATGGATGCTGAGGGAAGACTTGCGATTATGCTTGGCAATTATGCGGTCTTCCCAAAGATCATCCGCAGAGCTGAGAAGAAGATACATTACAAGATTAAAACAGAACAGGAATACCTGCGCAGTCATTCAAGAGATGAACTTGGTGTACCAGTACAGACTTCCGGTACCAGCGATTCTACCTTTAACGAGGCATCTACCAATATCATGATTGAAGATGCTTTGAAGACCGGTGAGATTAACAAGTGCTTGCTTAAAGGAATAAAAGATGCACCTTTATATGAAGAAGATATTCGTACCATCAGTAATATGCGAATGGATTTTGAGCTCTTAGAGGAAATCATCGAGGAGCTGAGCGAAGAAGACTCCAAAATACTTAAGCGGTATCTGGTAGATGGGCGACTTTTCAAAGAGATTGCCGATGACGAAGGAAGAACCTATGAGGCTATAAAAAAGCGTATGGAGCGTATTCGTGCTCAAATACGCGATGAGATTCTTGAGTGCCTTGAAATGAACTGTAGGGGAGGTAAGTAAGATGAATATCATATCTGATAGAGATTATAAAGAATCCGGCATTTATGCCAAAGAGCAGGCATCTGTGCAGACCGTCCCTATTCAGGAGAAGGTGGCTCTCACAATTAGGGAAGCAGCAGAGTATTCCAATATAGGCATCAATAAGCTGGAATGCCTACTGCGCTCTCCTAGATGTCCCTTTGTCTTATATGTAGGCAAGAAGAAACTTGTTAAGAGAAAGGAATTTGAAAAGTTTATTTCGGACAATGTAGAAATATAGCGTATTCCCAATAAATGGGATAACTACGCGATTTGTCGGCTGTTAAAAAAATCAAATAACATTGCATTTGGGCCCTAGTTGGTGTATAATATATCGTGCTAATTTGGGGCTCTTATAGCTTAGAAAGGAGCCTTTAATGGGTAAAGATCTCAAAGGAAAGGAGATTGGAGCAGGAATCGTACAGCAACCCAACGGGACATACTTTGCCAGATTTGTTGATAAATTTGGGAAGCGCAGAACGAAAAGATCCAAGAAACTTCAAGAGGTAAAACAGTGGTTTGCTGATGCTACTTACATAGACCAACACAGTGACTTGGATCAGGCTACGGATATGCTCGTCGATACTTGGTTTGATTATAGGATAGGGATAAAGAAGCAGACAGTGAGACCTAATACGGTCAGAAATTATTCAGAACGGTATGAGCGTAATATCAAGGGCGTAATAGGCAATAAACTCTTAACGGATGTAAAGCCTATTCATTGTCAGAAGATTTTTTCTGATATGGCTGATGAGGGCTATAAGACAACCACCATATACCAGACGCGGATTGCTCTTTATAACATGTTTGAGTTTGCCAGGGAGAATGATGTACTTATCATGAATCCTTGCAAGAAGTCTTTAAAGAGCGATATGGGAAAGCCTTCAGATAAGAAAGAAGCTCTTACGATAGACGTTCAGAAGAAGCTCTTGGAAGCTGTGGTTGGCTACAGCTACGAGAATCAGTACCGCTTCGTGTTACAGACCGGACTTCGTACAGGTGAGCTTATAGGACTTAAGTGGAGCGACATCGACTTCGAAAATCGTACCATGAAAATCGAAAGGACGATGGAATATCACTATAAGGTAGGTGAATGGAGAGTTGGTCCACCTAAGAGCAAATCGGGCTACCGTACAATTCCTCTTACAGACGAAGCAATTCGCATTCTTGAAAACCAGAGATCAAAGAATAAGAGCTTAAAGCTCGTGCCGATTGAATGGAAAGATATAGTCTTTCTATGCAGAAAGGGAACACCGGTCAAGAATAGCACTTATGACACAGGCTTGTTTAAGTATTGTGACCGTGTAGGCATTCCGAGATTTTCAATGCATGTACTCAGACATACTTTTGCTACCAGATGCATTGAGGGTGGAATGAAGCCCAAGACTCTGCAGAAGATTTTAGGTCATTCCAATATCGGTATTACCATGAATCTGTATGTTCATATTACAGAGGATGAAAAGCATAGAGAAATTGACTTAGTGGCTGACGCGTTAAAAGTGGTATAAAACTTAATGCGAAATTCATCTCCGTGGTACTCGCCGTGGTACTCGGTCAAAATCGCAAATCGCGGAAAGCCCGTAAAATAAAGGAAAAACGAAGGAGATTAATATATTATGAAACTAGGAATCGTGGGACTTCCCAACGTAGGTAAAAGCACACTGTTCAATTCCCTCACCAAGGCTGGAGCGGAATCGGCTAACTATCCTTTCTGTACCATTGACCCCAACATCGGGATCGTGGCAGTACCGGATGAAAGGTTAAAGCTTCTCGGAGACATGTACCATTCCAAGAAGGTAACCCCCGCTGTCATAGAGTTTGTTGATATTGCCGGACTTGTAAAAGGCGCTTCCAAGGGAGAAGGTCTGGGAAACCAGTTCCTCAGCAACATCAGAGAGGTGGATGCCATTGTTCATGTGGTGCGCTGCTTTGAGGACAGCAATGTGGTTCATGTGGACGGAAGCATTGATCCCATGCGTGATATTGAGACCATCAATCTGGAACTGATTTTTTCCGATATTGAGATTCTGGAGAGAAGAATTGCCAAGACAGGAAAAGCGGCAAGGATGGACAAGTCTCTTGCAAAGGAGGCAGCTCTTCTTGAGTCCTTAAAGGCACATCTGGAGGAAGGAAAGCTTGCCAGAAGCTATGTGACAGAGGATGAGGATGAACTGGCACTTCTTTCTTCTTATAACCTTTTGACCTACAAGCCTGTTATTTTTGCGGCAAACGTGGGAGAGGATGACCTTGCGGATGACGGTGCGGAAAATCCCGGTGTACAGAAGGTAAGGGAATTTGCCAAGGAGACAGGCAGTGAAGTGTTTGTGATCTGTGCCCAGATTGAGCAGGAGATCGCAGAGCTTGACGATGATGAGAAGGCAATGTTCTTAGAGGATCTTGGACTTTCCGAATCCGGTCTTGAAAAGCTGATCAAGGCAAGCTATAAGCTTCTCGGCCTTCAGAGCTTCCTGACGGCAGGAGAGGATGAGACGAGAGCCTGGACCATTAAGATCGGAACCAAAGCGCCCCAGGCGGCAGGTAAGATCCACACCGACTTTGAGAGAGGATTTATTAAGGCGGAGGTAGTCAATTATAAGGATCTTTTAGAGCAGGGTTCGTTGGCTGCGGCGAGAGAAAAGGGCCTTGTGGGAATGGAAGGAAAGGACTATGTGGTAAAAGACGGCGACGTCATCCTGTTCCGTTTTAATGTATAATAATTTATGGTAAATTTTAGATAAAATTAAGAATTTTCAAAAGGGCAGACACAAGATATTGTGTCTGCCCTTTTTACAGCAACTATATATTGAAAACCCCAGTGTTTATGCGCCTTCCGGGATCACGGAGGGCTGTTTTTTTGCGATTTTTCTATTGATTAATCACTAAAAATGGGGTAGAATAACCTTAAAAGTGGTAGAAAGTGGTTTAAAGTGAAACAAAGTGGTTTAAAGTGGTAGATTTTAAGGCTGACGGGTGAATGCATATGTTTATGGGAGAGTACAACCATACAATAGATGCTAAGGGCAGACTTATCATTCCCGCCAAATTCCGTGAAGTCTTGGGCGATGAATTTGTTGTGACAAAGGGAATGGATGGCTGTCTGTTTGTCTTTGACAATTCCGAGTGGCAGGCCTTTGCTGAAAAGCTTCGTTCTCTGCCTATGATTGATAAGGAAGTCAGACAATTTACCCGTTTTTTCCTTGCAGGAGCAGCCAGTGTGGAAGTGGACAAGCAGGGAAGAATCCTGATTCCCTCCGTACTTCGTGAGTTTGCGGATATCACCAAGGATGCAGTTCTGATCGGTGTGGGAAGCAGAATTGAAATCTGGAGTAAGGACAGATGGGAAGGCACCGTCACTTACCAGGATATGGAAGATATTTCCAAACATATGGTAGAGCTTGGTATTGGAATTTAGGAGAGACGGACCATGGAATTTAATCACACATCTGTTTTGTTAAATGAAACCATAGAAGGACTTAAGATAAAGCCGGACGGGATCTATGTGGACGGAACC
Source organism: uncultured Clostridium sp. (assembly GCA_945917985.1). Taxonomy (GTDB): domain Bacteria; phylum Bacillota; class Clostridia; order Lachnospirales; family Lachnospiraceae; genus Suilimivivens. The sequence goes on from CAMEIH010000003.1 coordinate 58,513, forward strand.
TTAGGAGGCGGCGGTCATTCCCTTGAAATTGCAAAGAGATTGAATGACAACGGAAGACTGATCGGAATCGATCAGGATGAGGCCGCGATTCTGGCAGCGGGAGAGCGATTAAAGGATTTTGGCGACAAAGTCACCATCGTAAGGAGCAATTACAGAAATGCACTCAGTGTATTGCACGATCTTGGGATAGAGAAGATAGACGGCATGATGCTGGATCTGGGGGTTTCCTCCTATCAACTGGATACACAGGAAAGAGGTTTTTCCTATCGTTATGATGCACCCCTTGATATGAGGATGGACCTGCGGCAGACCCTTACGGCAAAGGATATTGTAAATGGTTACAGTGAGACGGAACTGTTTCATATTATAAGAGACTACGGAGAAGACAGATTTGCCAAGAATATTGCCAAACATATTGTTATGGCAAGGGCAAAGAAGCCCATTGAGACTACAGGAGAGCTGAATGAGATCATCAGGGCGGCAATTCCGGCAAAGATGAGAGCAGAGGGCGGACATCCTTCCAAGAGAACTTACCAGGCAATCCGGATTGAATGTAATAAAGAACTTGAAGTTCTTAAGGAATCACTGGAAGAACTGATCGGTATTCTGAATCCGGGCGGAAGGCTTTGCATCATCACATTTCATTCGCTGGAGGACCGTATCGTAAAGACAGCATTTAAAAAAGCGGAAAATCCCTGTACATGCCCTCCTTCCTTTCCTGTCTGCGTTTGCGGGAAGAAAAGCCAGGGAAAGGTGATCACGGGAAAACCTGTTTTACCGTGTGAGGAGGAAATGGAAAGCAATCCGAGGTCCAAAAGTGCAAAATTAAGAATCTTTGAAAAAATATAAGATAGATTGGGAGTTTGGGGAATGGCAACTGATATGAGAAGAAAAAATGCATATACAGACAACAGAAGAAGCACACAGAGAAATAATGTGTATGTATATGACAATACGGCAAGAAAACTGCAGGCAGTGCCTGCTGAATATGAGCGCCCTGTCAGAAAGGTGAATCATGCGACCAAGAGAAACAGGGAACGCGCTCTTCATATGAATATCGGTTATGTGCTTTTCCTTGCATCTGCACTGCTCGCAGTGGGATTTGTCCTGACAACTTATCTGACATTAAAGTCAGACATTACAAACAGTGTCAAGAATATCGCCAGACTTGAGAGCGAACTGAACAATATGAAGCTTGACAATGACGAGAGAGAAAGCAGAATTTCCAGCAATACCAATCTGGAGGAAGTAAGGCAGACTGCCATTCAGGAGCTTGGCATGCAGTATGCGGGCGAAGGCCAGATCATTACTTTTAACAGTGAAGATAATGATTATGTAATACAAAAGGGAGAAATCCCTGATTAAACAGGAGCTTTATGGGAAGAGAAAGATCATATAACAAATTCACACCGAAAATGCAAAAGAAGCTGGTAGTACTATTTATGTTAGTGCTGCTGGCTTTTGCCGGTTTGTTCTACCAGTTATATTCTATCACCAGGGATAATGGAGAACAGTACAAAAAACAGGTACTTTCCCAGCAAAAATATGACAGTACTACAATACCGTATAAACGCGGAACGATTCTGGATGCGAACGGCAGCGTGCTGGCATCCAGTGAGAAAGTATATAATGTGGTGCTGGATTCGGTAGCCGTATGTGAAAAGGAAGAGTATCTGGAGCCTACATTAAACGCACTTAGGAGTGAATTTGGACTGGATACGGCGAGCATACGTTCTTATATAGAAGCAAACAAGGAAACCTCCCGCTATCATGTGCTGGCAAAAAGACTTTCCTACAATGAAATATCCGGTTTTGTGGAGCTTCAGAATGAGGAAGGTTCTCTGGTGAAAGGAATCTGGTTTGAGGAGGAGTATAAAAGGGTCTATCCAGGGAACACGCTTGCCTGTGATGTGATTGGATTTACCACCAGTGACAATCAGGGAAAATACGGACTTGAGGAATATTATAATGATGAACTTTCCGGAACTCCGGGAAGAGTTTACGGTTATCTGAACGACAACTCGGATTTGGAGAGAAGAACGATAGCAGCAGAGGACGGAAATTCCATCGTTACCACGATAGATGCCAATATTCAGAGCATTGTGGAAAAATATCTGCTGAAATTTAACGAGGAATATAAAGACAATTATCATCCCGGAAACGGAGCCAACAATGTGGGCTGTATTATCATGCGGGTGGATACCGGTGAAATTCTTGCCATGGCAAGTTATCCCAATTTTGATCTGAATGATACCAGAAATACGGATGCGTTGATAGGAATGCCGCTTCTGGATGAGAACGGCAAAAAAACCGGAGAATACATCACGGAGGAAAACCTTTCCACTATCGACACAGAGGAAATGATGTATCTGCATCTGGATGCACTGTGGAAAAACTTCTGTATATCCGATACCTATGAACCAGGTTCCGTCGCAAAGCCTTTTACGGTGGCTGCGGGAATCGAGAGCGGCAGTATTACGGGAAATGAAAGTTACAACTGTGAAGGCGTTTTGGAAGTGGGAGATCATAAAATCAAGTGCCATAACAGATATGGTGACGGGATTCTCACTGTGCAGGAAGGTGTGGAGCGTTCCTGTAACGTGGTCATGATGCGTGTGGGACAGGCAATAGGTGTTGACAATTTTGTCAAGTTCCAGCACATTTTTAACTTTGGACTCAAAACGAACATTGACCTTCAGGGAGAGGCGAGAACAGCCAGCCTGATTTATAGCAAGGATACAATGCGTTCTGCGGAACTCGCCACCAATACGTTCGGTCAGTCTTTCAATGTGACTATGATACAGATGATCACGGGCTTTTGTTCCCTGATCAATGGCGGTTATTATTATGAGCCCCATATGGTCAGCAAGATTGTAAGTCCCTCAGGCGCTACGGTACAGAATATTGAGCCGAGAGTGCTGAAACAGACTATTTCCGGCGAGACTTCGGAGACCATCCGAGAGTTCTGCAATACCGTTGTTACCGGAGAGCATGGTACCGGTAAGACAGCAAGGCCGGCCGGTTATATGATCGGCGGCAAGACCGGTACGGCAGAGACACTTCCCCGTAAAAACGGTGAATATGTGGTATCCTTTATGGGTTATGCGCCGGCGGATGATCCGGAGATAGCCATCTATGTGGTAGTGGACAGACCCAATGTGAGATATCAGGATGATGCCAAGTTCGCCACCAGAATCGTGAGAAGCATTCTGACTGAGGTTCTCCCTTATATGGGAATCTTTATGACGGAGGAATTGTCAGAGGAGGAAAAAGCGGAACTGGAAGCTCTCCAGATTGAGATCAGAACTCCGGCTGTGACGGAAGAAACCGAAGAAGTATCAGAGGAAGGCGAAGAAGGACAGGAAGAAACAGAAGAGGGCAGTGAAAACAACAATCCGGAGGAGGAGCCAAGAGAGGAAATATGGAAAACCTTCCCGATTGATCCGCAGACAGGTTATGCAGTGGATCCAAACACGGGAGATATGGTAGATCCGGTAACGGGAGCGGTGATCGGTTCCAGTTTTGATGATGAAGCTGCAGCACCCGAGGAAACAGGGAAGCCGGAGGAAGAAACCGGTGATACAAAGCAGCAGGAAGAAGTACCGAACTAAAGAGAAGGAATGATAAAGGGAATAACCTCATAGAATGGGTAATAAATTATAATAATACCTTTTCTATGAGGTTTTTATGATAAAGAACAAAACCTATAACAGAAAAAAAATTGTTACGGTATTTTTTCTGTGCATGTTTGCTTTCCTTGGACTGATGGGAAGATTACTATATCTCATGGTTGCAGATTCAGCATATTATACGGAAAAGGCAAAGGAACTTCATGAAAGGGAGAGAAGCATCAAGGCGGCAAGAGGCAGGATTATTGATGCAAACGGTACCGTCATCGCCGACAATAAGACGGTCTGCACTATTTCGGTGATCCACAGCCAGATCAAAGAGCCTGACAAAATCGTGGAGATCCTTAGCAGAGAGCTTGAGCTTTCGGAAGAATATGTGAGAAAGAGAGTGGAAAAATATTCTTCCATAGAGAGAATCAAGAGCAATGTGGACAAGGAAACGGGAGATGCCATAAGAGCATACAATCTTGCGGGAGTCAAGGTGGATGAAGACTATAAGAGATATTATCCGTACGGAAGTCTTGCATCCAAGGTGCTTGGTTTTACCGGCGGTGACAATCAGGGAATTATAGGTCTTGAGGTGAAGTACGAAGAATATCTTAAGGGGCAGGAGGGCACGATCCTTACAGTGACGGATGCAAAGGGTGTGGAGATCGATAAAGCCGGAGAGGAGAGAGTAGAGCCTGTTCCCGGAAATGATCTGTATATCAGCCTCGACATGAACATTCAGAGCTATGCTACCCAGCTGGCAAAGCAGGTGATGGAAACAAAGGAAGCAGACAGAGTCTCCATTATTGTGATGAACCCCCAGAATGGTGAAATCATGGCAATGGTGGATGTGCCGGAGTTTGACCTGAACAATCCCTATGAACTTCCGAAAACCATGGATACAGGAAATCTGACACAGGAGCAGACCCAGGAGATACTGAACGGAATTTGGCGAAACGGGTGCATTAATGATACTTATGAGCCTGGTTCCACCTTCAAGATCATCACGGCTGCTGCGGGACTTGAGGAGGGAGTGGTTACGGTAAATGACCAGTTTCACTGTCCCGGATATATCATGGTGGAGGACAGAAGAATCAGGTGTCATAAAATAGCCGGGCATGGATCCGAGAATTTTGTGCAGGCAACCATGAACAGCTGTAATCCTGTTTTTATCACCGTGGGACTGAGGCTGGGAGTGGATAACTATTATAAATATTTTACCCGGTTTGGACTGCTGAAGAAAACAGGGATCGATCTTCCCGGTGAGGCGGGAACAATTATGCATAAGAAAGAGGATATGAAGGCTGTGGAACTGGCAACAGTATCCTTTGGTCAATCCTTTCAGATCACACCCATCCAGCTTGCAACTACGGTATCCGGTATTATCAATGGCGGAAACCGGGTGACACCCCATCTGGGCGTCATGGTCGCAGACAGGGAGGGAACGCAGATGAAAAGCTTTTCTTATCCTGTCACAAAAAATGTAGTGTCAGAGGAGACCTCAGCTACCATGCGCATGATCCTGGAACAGGTAGTGGAGAGCGGTTCGGGAAAAAACGGTTACGTGGAGGGAGCCAGAGTGGGCGGTAAGACTGCTACCAGTCAGACACTTCCAAGAGGCAGCGGAAAATATATTGCATCTTTCCTTGGATTTGCGCCGGCAGATAATCCCAAGGTACTTGCCCTTGCAATCATACATAATCCGCAGGGAGTATATTATGGAGGACAGACAGCGGCACCGGTGGTCAGACAGCTTTTTGAAAATATTCTTCCTTATTTGGGAGAAATGGATTATAATTGAGAGGTGCAGTCATGAGAGAGATAGGAATTATTGTACCGATGCTGATTTCGTTTGCTGTCAGTGTAGTGATGGCACCGCTCCTGATACCGGTTTTGGTAAAGCTGAAAGCGGGGCAGACGGTGAGAGATGACGGCCCGAAAACGCACTTGAAGAAATCAGGCACTCCAACTATGGGAGGCATAGTGATTCTGGTGAGTGTAACCATAACTTCACTGCTGTATGCAGATGAGTACAGAAAGATGATTCCCGTGCTGTTTTTGACACTGGGCTTTGGAATGATCGGATTTCTGGATGATTTTATCAAGGTCATACTGAAGCGCTCCATGGGTCTTAGTCCCTTGCAAAAGTTGTCGCTGCAGATACTGGTAACATCTCTTTTCGCCTATTATATGGTGAATATGTCAGGCATTTCTCTTGCGATGAGGATACCTTTTTTAAAGGGTCAGTATATTGACTTTGGAATCCTGAATGTTCCCTTGTTGTTTCTTGTGGTGATTGGTACGGCAAATGGAACAAACTTTACGGATGGCCTCGACGGACTTCTTGGCAGTGTTACGGTGTTGACATCAACTTTCTTTTCTGTGGCTGCTGCGCTCCTGATGACAGGAATCAGCCCCATTACCTGCAGTGTAGCAGGGGCACTTCTTGGATTTTTACTTTTTAATGTGCATCCTGCCAGTGTATTTATGGGAGATACAGGGTCTCTTGCTCTTGGCGGATTCCTTTCGGCGTCGGCTTACATGATGCAGATGCCGCTCTACCTGCCGATTGTAGGGCTTGTCTATGTGATAGAAGTTCTTTCTGTCATCATGCAGGTGCTCTATTTCAGGATAAGCGGAGGACGACGTCTCTTAAAAATGGCACCGCTGCATCATCATTTTGAGCTTTGCGGATTCCCGGAAGTGAGCATTGTTGCCATTTTTTCTGTTGCAACGGCAATACTTTGTATGTTAGCACTTTTTGACTTATAGAAGAGAAAGAGAATGATAAGGAATAAGAAAGGATAGATGATAATGAACCTGCAGAATAAGAAGGTGCTTGTAGTGGGCACCGGCATCAGCGGAATCGGAGCAGCGAAGCTTTTATATAAGGTGGGAGCATTTCCGGTTTTGTTTGATGGCAATGAGAACTTAAGTGTAGACGAAGTGAAAAAGAAGGCAAAGGATATTCCTGATGTGGAAGTGCTCATCGGCAGGATTCCGGAGGAGGAAAAGAAAGAGATCACGCTTCTGGTGATCAGCCCCGGTGTGCCTGTGGATTCTCCGCTTGTAGAGGAATTCCGGCAAAAAGGAATTCCCGTATGGGGAGAGATAGAGCTTGCGTATCATTTTGGCAAGGGCAGCGTGATTGCCATTACCGGAACCAACGGAAAAACGACCACCACGACTCTGGTGGGAGAGATCATGAAAGCCTATTACCCTTCGGTATTTGTGGTGGGGAATATCGGAAATCCCTATACGGAAGCCGCTCTTTCGACAAGAGAGGATTCGGTGACGGTTGCGGAGATCAGCAGCTTCCAGCTTGAGACAGTTCACAGCTTTGCACCTAAGGTGTCGGCTATTTTAAATATTACACCGGATCATCTGAACCGGCATCATACCATGGAGTGCTATGTGGAGACAAAGGAAGCCATAGCGCGAAACCAGACGAAGAATGAAGTATGTGTGCTGAATTATGAAGATACCTATACAAGAGAGTTTGGAAAGAATTGTCCGGCATCTGCCTTCTATTTTTCTTCTAAACGGGAGCTTGAGAATGGAATTTACTTAAAAGGGGAAAACATTTATCTCTCAGAGCAGGGAGAGGCAAAAAAGCTTTTGAATGTCAGTGAGATCCATCTGGTGGGAATCTGTAATGTGGAGAATGTAATGGCAGCCATTGCCATCAGCCGTGCCATGGATGTACCCATGGAGGTGATTCTGAATATTGTCAAAAATTTCAGGGCGGTAGAGCACAGAATAGAATTCGTCGCAACCAAGAATGGCGTGGATTATTACAATGATTCCAAAGGAACAAATCCGGATGCAGCCATTCAGGGAATCCGGGCTATGACAAAGCCTACCGTGCTGATCGGCGGAGGCTATGACAAGCAGAATGAATATGATGAATGGATAGAAGCCTTTGACGGAAAGGTAAAAGCTTTTGTACTCATCGGGCAGACAAGGGAAAAAATTGCGGAATGTGCAAGAGCACACGGAATTTCCAATATTATTCTTGCAGACACCTTTGAGGAGGCATTTCAGATCTGTGTAGAGCAGGCTAAGCCCGGTGATGCGGTACTGTTATCCCCGGCCTGTGCAAGCTGGGGAATGTTCCCTAACTACGAAGTAAGAGGAAAGATGTTCAAAGAATTTGTAAACAGATTGGAGTAAAAGGTTAAGTGGCAGGTAGAAATGTAGGAAGAAAAAGAGGAGGACAACAGGAGACATTTTTTGATTATACACTGTTGTTTATTGTGTTGTTTTTGCTGGGTTTTGGCCTTGTTATGCTCTATTCCACCAGCTCCTATGAGGCAAGCATGGAAATGGGAGATTCTGCCTATTACCTGAAAAAACAGGTGGCTTCTACGGTCCTTGGCCTGATTGTCATGATGGTGATAGCCAATATTCCCTATCATTTTTGGGAACGTTTCGCTTTCCTTGGATATGTGGTGTCCGTAGTGCTGATCCTTTTGGTACTTACGCCTCTGGGTATCAAAGCAAACGGTGCAAGGCGATGGATCAATGTGTTCGGTATTTCCCTGCAGCCTGCGGAGGTGGCGAAGCTTGCCATGATTTTATTCCTGGCCAGTCTGGTTTGTAAGATGAGAAGAAGTATCCGGACACCGAAAGGATTTATGATCATGCTGGCGGCTCCTCTTCCGATCTGTGCAGAAGTATATCTGGTCACAAAAAACTTAAGCTCTGCCATTATCATTTTCGGAATTGCGGTTTTGATGGTGTTTGTATCCAGTCCGGATTATAAAAAATTCATTTTGATCGGACTTGCGGGGATTGCGGTTTGTGCGCTGGCTGTTTACCTGATCGTGAATGCTGCAGACTCCGATTCGTTGAGCTTCCGTGGTGGACGTATTCTGGCATGGCTTGACCCGGAAGCCTACGCAGACGGCAAAGGCTTCCAGACATTGCAGGCACTCTATGCCATCGGTTCCGGCGGAATCTGGGGGAAGGGGCTTGGACAGAGTATGCAGAAGCTGGGATTCCTTCCGGAGGCTCAGAATGATATGATTTTCTCGATTATCTGTGAGGAACTGGGGCTTTTTGGCGCTACGGCGGTAATGCTTCTTTTCCTTTTGCTGATATGGCGGTTCATGGTCATTGCCAACAATGCTTCCGATCTGTTTGGTGCAATGCTGGTAGTGGGAGTGATGGGGCATATTGCCATTCAGGTCATTTTGAACATTGCGGTTGTCACCAATACTATACCAAATACAGGTATTTCCCTTCCTTTCATCAGCTACGGAGGATCTTCCGTATTGTTTTTGCTGGCGGAAATGGGTCTTGTCTTAAGTGTTGGAAGAGGAATTAAACTGAAGGATTTATAGATACCGGAGACAAGGTACATTTTGCAGGAATCTTCATATAGTAGAATAGGTCTTAGATTTAAGCCGGAAAGTAGAAGGTGGAAATTTGGATGCTATTCGTATAAGAGGAGGAAATGCTCTTTTTGGGGAGACAAAGATACAGGGTTCCAAAAATGCGGTGTTACCTGTCATGGCGGCCGCACTTTTGATAGAGGACATCAGTATCATTGAAAATTGTCCCAGAATTACAGATGTACTTCATATGCAGAAGCTTTTGACAAAGATCGGGTGCAAGGTGAGCAGATCCGGCAGAACTCTTATGATAGATGCCAGGCATGTGTCAAGAGACAAAGTGGCGGGTGAGTCGGTTACCGGAATGCGGTCTTCCCTGATGTTGCTTGGGGCTATGCTGGGCAGATTCGGGGAAGTGACCATGGAGTATCCCGGCGGCTGTGTGATCGGGAAAAGACCCATAGATATTCATCTGGATGCGCTTCAAAAAATGGGAGTATCCATCCAAAAAGAAGAAGAAACTTTTACTGCTATGGCAAAACGGCTTACAGGCAGTGTGATCACTTTACCCTTTCCCAGTGTGGGGGCAACAGAAAATGTCATTCTGGCAGCTGTCAGGGCAAAAGGAGTCACCGTTCTTCAGAATGCGGCAAAGGAGCCTGAGATTACGGCACTTTGCAATTTTCTTCAAAAAGCGGGCGCATTGATAGAGGGAACAGGCGGACCGGTCCTGATCATCCAGGGAGGCTGCAGGCTGCATGGCGTACAGTTTAAAGTCCCCTCTGACAGGATCGTGGCAGGCACCTATCTGTTCAGCGTACTGGGAACGGGAGGTCATATTTTTCTTCGCGATGCACCGGTATCCCAGATGAGAAGCATGTTGAAGCTTGCAGTGGAGATGGGAGCTGAGGTGACAGCGTCCGGAGAGGGCTTAAGTGTGATCGTCTCCGCCGGAAAAAAAGCTGTTCCCTATGTAAAGACGGATGTGTATCCGGGATTTCCAACGGATATGCAGTCACCTCTTATGGCGGTGCTTTCCACAGCAGCGGGAGTCAGTGTGATCGAGGAAACCATTTTTGAGGACCGCTTTCGAATGGCACTTGAGCTTTCCAAAATGGGAGCTGAGATTTTGACCGATGGTAAGAAGGCTGTGATCACCGGAGTAGAAAAACTCCATGGATGTGAAGTGTATGCAAAAGAGCTCCGGGGAGGGGCCGGACTTGTGATCGCAGGCTGTATGGCAGAAGGAGAAACCATTGTGAGGAACAGGCATTTTATTGAGCGTGGCTATGAAGATATTTGCAGAGATTATCAGGACCTTGGGGTTAATATTGTAACTGAGTAGACAAGAAGATGGCAGAAAAAAAGATAAAAAAGAAAAAACAAGTCAAAAAATCAACCGGTAAACCGCTTAGGGTAGTGGAAAAAAAAGAGAAGCCGGGGAGAGAGATCCCGGTCAGGAAGATTATCATTTCTTCTGCAGTGATACTGATCGTTTTCATTGCCCTTTTTGCCGGTTACTATTATATTACCACCAACTATACAGTGACAACTGTTTATGTGGAAGGAAATGTCCATTATTCCAATGAAGAGATCATGGAAATGGTGATGGAAGGTCGATACGGGCATAATTCCCTGTTTCTTTCCCTGAAATACAAGGACAAGAGTATCGAAGATATTCCTTTTATCGAGAAGATGGACGTCTCGGTATTGGACCCGCATACCGTTAAGATAGAGGTTTATGAGAAAGCACTTGCAGGTTATGTGGAGTATTTGGACAGGTATCTGTATTTTGACAAAGACGGTATTGTAGTGGAGAGCTCTACGGAGAAAACAAAGGGGATACCTATGGTGACGGGGCTATCCTTTGATCATGTGGTACTACATCAGCCCCTGCCTGTGGAGGATGATACTGTTTTTGGCGAAATCCTGAGTATCACGCAGCTGGTCAATAAGTATGATCTTTCGGTAGACAGAATATTTTTCGGAGCAGATAAGACGCTGACACTTTATTTTGAGAATGTGAAGGCAGCTTTCGGAACAGGAGAAAACCTGGAGGCCAAAGTGATGGAACTTCAATATATGCTTCCTGAACTGAAAGGAAAAAGCGGGACCTTAAGAATGGAAAATTATACAGAGGAAACGAAAACCATAACCTTTGAGCCCGATTAATGAAAAATGGGAAGGGTAAAAAAGTTTTCAAAAAACTGAAATTAGAGGTTGATAAATCGAGAGAAAAATTATATGATAGTCTATATGAGTTATTGGGAATTATGAAGGAGGAAGTACCTTGCTGGAGATTAAAACAAACGACGCTGAGTCTGCAGCCAAGATCATCGTGGTCGGTGTTGGCGGTGCAGGCAACAATGCTGTTAATAGAATGGTAGATGAAAATATTACAGGAGTGGAGTTTATCGGTATTAATACAGATAAACAGGCACTTCAGCTCTGTAAGGCTCCAAAGCTTCTGCAGATTGGTGAAAAGCTTACAAAGGGTCTTGGTGCAGGCGCTAAGCCTGAAATCGGTGAGAAAGCCGCAGAGGAGAGCAGTGAAGAAATTTCCGCAGCACTTAAGGGTGCTGATATGGTTTTTGTAACATGTGGTATGGGCGGCGGAACCGGAACCGGAGCAGCGCCCGTTGTGGCCAAGCTGGCGAAAGATATGGGAATCTTAACAGTCGGTGTAGTGACCAAGCCTTTCCGGTTTGAAGCCAAGGCACGTATGATCAATGCAATCAGCGGTATTGAAAGAATTAAAGATAATGTAGATACCTTAATTGTGATTCCCAATGATAAACTTCTTGAAATTGTGGACAGGCGTACCACAATGCCTGATGCCCTTAAGAAAGCAGATGAAGTGCTTCAGCAGGCAGTGCAGGGTATTACAGACCTGATTAATGTTCCCGCAGTGATCAATCTTGACTTTGCGGATGTACAGACGGTTATGAAGGACAAGGGTATTGCCCATATCGGAATCGGTGAGGGTAAGGGTGATGACAAGGCCAGTGAAGCTGTTAAGATGGCTGTTGAGAGTCCGCTTCTGGAAACAACGATTTCCGGTGCCACCCATGTTATTATCAATGTGTCAGGTGATATTACTCTGGCAGATGCATCCGACGCTGCAAGCTATGTTCAGGAACTGGCAGGAGATGATGTCAATATTATCTTTGGCGCAATGTATGATGAGAGCAAGACGGACAGCTGTACAGTGACTGTTATCGCGACAGGTCTTGAGGATGCAACGCTTCCGAACAATAAGACTATGTCCAATATCGGTTCTTTTTCCAATAAGTACATTAAGCCTGTGACACCTAATATTTCTCTTAAGACCATGGGAGTGAATACAGGCATGGAAGGAAACAGTGGATCTGCGCAAGCGGCTCCCACTCTGAAAAAGCCGGTTTCGGGAATTACCAATCCCGGTGATATCAGAAGCAGCGTGGTTAACAAGCCACTCAATATTCCTGATTTCCTGCAGAAAAAGTAAATTCATCAGTATGAAATATAAGAGGCTGTATATCATAATGATATGCAGCCTTTCCTTATATCTGTCATAACAAAAAGCATGGCAGAAAAGAAAGATGTGAAAGAAAGAAGGTCATTACTATGTACAGCGAAGCAATGGAGTGCCTTTCCTTTATTCAAAAGAGCGTTTCCTGTTTTCACGCGGTAGAGAATATGGAGACAATGCTTAAGGAAAAAGGCTTTTCGGAGTTAAAAGAAAAGGAAAAATGGGAGCTTAAGGAAGAAAAGGGTTATTACGTAAAGAGAAATGATTCCTCCATCATTGCGTTCAGACTACCGAAGAGAGAAGCAAAGGGGTTTCATATCATATCGTCCCACAGTGATTCTCCTGCCTTTAAAGTAAAATCAAATCCGGAGATTACGATTGAGGAGAATTATATAAAACTGAATACGGAACCTTATGGCGGCATGATCCACGCATCCTGGCTGGACCGGATGCTCTCTGTTGCAGGACGGGTAGTTTACCGGGAGGAAGATGAGCTCATAAGCAAAATGGTAAATATAGACGAAGATCTTTTGATCATTCCCAATGTAGCCATCCATATGAATCGGGAAATGAATAAGTCGTTGTCCTATAATCCACAGACAGATTTACAGCCTCTCCTCTGTGCGATAGCGGAAGAGAAAGAAAAGGAATGTGAAAATATCTTAATGAAAAAAGTGGCGGAATATGCCGGAATCGAAGAGGACAGAATCCTTGGAAAAGATCTTTTTTTGTATGTAAGAGAGCAGGGACATCTGGCAGGGGCGGAGAAAGAACTGATGGTATCTCCGCGACTTGATGACCTTGAATGTGTTTATGCATCCTTAACGGGATTTCTCAAGGCAAAGCCAAAGGAATATGTGAGTGTCTGCGCGGTATTTGACAATGAAGAGGTAGGAAGCCTGACAAGACAGGGAGCAGCGTCTACTTTCCTTAGGGATACACTTCTTAGAGTGGCAGAAGCACTCTCAAAGACAGGAGAAAGCTACCTTCGTCTTCTTGCTGACAGTTTTATGATTTCCGCAGACAATGCGCATGCGGTTCATCCAAACCATCCGGAAAAGGCAGATCCCGGCAATCGCCCGTATCTGAATAAGGGAATCGTAATCAAATATCACGGAGGGCAGAAGTACACAACGGATGCCTATACAGAGGCTGTGATGAAAGAAATTTGTGCGGAAGCAGAAATTGCTTATCAGACATATTACAATCGGTCCGATATTGCAGGAGGTTCCACACTGGGGAATATTTCTGAAGGACAGGTATCTGTTCCCTGTGTGGATATCGGTCTTCCCCAGCTTGCCATGCATTCTGCCGTGGAAACAGCGGGAAGCAGAGATGTATCTGATCTGATCAGAGCATCTGAGGTTTTTTTCAATAAATAAAAGTGATATTAATGTTTATGATGATAAGGCAAGTGCGTTCGGTTAACGATCGCACTTGTCTTTTTTTGGCGATGATTAACAGACTTTTCTGTGGCCTTTTGACAAAATCTGAACCTCATAATGATTATAATGAGGTAGTACCAAAGAAAAGGAGGTGAGACTTGCAAAGAACCATATACATAGACAGCATATTCTTAAGTAATTTAATTATGGATCTGCTGCTGCTTTTTTTAACCACCAGAACCTTGAAGAAATCTACCACTTTTTTGAAAACACTGGCCGGAAGTCTGCTCGGAGCAGCAGGATATTGCCTGATCCTTTGTCTGCCCGGCAGGTATCCGATAAAAGTTTTATTTGGATTACTTCCGGTAACGGCGCTGATGATAAAGGCAGGATGCGGTACAAAAGGACTTAAGGAATTACTTTATGGTATGGGATATCTTTTTACCTATGCTTTTCTGCTTGGAGGATTTATGCTCAGTCTGATCAAAAACATTCCTTTTTTCAGAGAAAGAGAGGTTTCCGGTTGGATGATACTATCCACAGGTACTTTGGGTTTTTTGATCTGTATGCTTGGAATTCATGAGTACAGAAGGAGAAAAAAGAATCATTTCTGCAGAATCGAACTTCCGGGAGATAAAGGGGAAATCGAAGTGATCGGACTTGTCGATACGGGAAATGGTCTGAAGGATCCGGTCAGCGGAAAAGAGGTAGCGATTTTGGAAGAGAAGGTATGGCGTAATATGCGAGAGAGCATATGTCCGGAAAAATATAAGGTCATACCTTTTCACAGCATTGGAAAAGAAAGAGGTATTCTGGAAGGCTATGAGGTAGATCGAATACGTTTAATGGAAGAAACCGGGTGCAGGGAGCTTCATAACGTGATCATTGCAGTGTTTCAGGGGGATATATCTGTAAAAGGGGATTATCAGATGATATTGCCTCCACAGTGGTTTTAGATTTTTGTTGAAAGGGGAAAAAAATGGTTTTTAAAGTTGCGATACCGGGAAAAATACAATTTAAATTGTATCGAAGGGAACCCGGATTTTTATTGACAAGACAGGGAGATGTTCATTACATAGGCGGAGCTGAAGTGTTGCCGCCGCCGCTTGAGGTTGACAAAGAAAATGCGGTGATCAGTGATCTGGGGACAGAATACGAGGATGAAGCGAAATCCATTCTGATAGAACACAATCTCAGACTGGTGGTTTATATCGCAAAAAAGTTTGACAATACGGGAGTGGGAGTTGAGGACCTGATCTCTATCGGAACCATAGGTTTGATCAAATCCATCAACACCTTTAACCCGGAAAAAAATATCAAGCTTGCAACCTATGCATCGCGCTGTATTGAAAATGAAATTCTGATGTACCTGAGAAGAAATAATAAGACAAAGCTGGAAGTATCCATTGATGAACCGCTGAATGTGGACTGGGACGGAAACGAACTGCTGCTTTCCGATATTCTTGGAACGGATGAGGATGTGATCTATAAGGATATTGAGAATGAAGTGGAACGAAAGCTCTTGCTTAAGGCAATCGATAAGCTTTCAGACAGAGAAAAGACGATCATTCAACTTCGCTTTGGTCTGGGAAAAGGATCGGGAAAGGAAATGACCCAGAAGGAAGTGGCGGAAATGCTGGGAATTTCTCAGTCATATATATCAAGATTGGAAAAGAAGATCATGAAACGTCTGAAAAAGGAATTGATTCGGGACAGCTATTAGAGCTGTCCCGTTTTTACCGGTAAGACGACCTGCAGCGTGCATCATCGCCCGGTTATGCTGTGAGATAATTTTTCATGGTTTTTAATGCATTCTTTTCGAGTCGGCTGACCTGTGCCTGGGAGATACCGATAATCTCGGCCACCTCCATCTGTGTCTTTCCCTCAAAGAATCTGAGATGGATAATTTCGTTTTCTCTTTGACCCAGACGTTTCATGGCTTCGCTTAAGGAGAGGTGTTCCACCCAGTTTTCTTCCTTACTCTTTTTATCACTGATCTGATCCATCACATAGAGGGTATCCCCACCATCGGTAAATACAGGCTCATACAGACTCATGGGATTCTGGATGGCATCAAGCGCATAGACAATGTCTTCTCCCGGGATGCCGATTTCTTCTGCTATTTCGTTTATCGTAGGTTCCTTCATGTTTTTTCTTACATAATTTTCTTTGGCATAAATGGCTTTGTAAGCGGTGTCCTTCAGGGAACGACTGACTCTGATGGAGTTGTTGTCGCGAAGGAATCTTCTAATCTCACCGATGATCATGGGAACTGCATAAGTGCTGAATTTTACATTCAGAGAAGAATCAAAGTTATCGATGGCTTTGATGAGACCGATGCATCCGATCTGAAACAGGTCATCCACATTTTCATTGCTGGAGGAAAAGCGTTTGATCACGCTTAAGACGAGCCTTAAATTTCCTTCAATGTATTTTTCCCTGGCAGCAAAGTCCCCCTCTTCAATACGTGCAAATAATGCTTCTTTTTCTGACGACTTTAACAGTGGAAGCTTTGCTGTGTTAACGCCGCAGATTTCAACTTTTCCCTGTGCCATGTTCTTTTTGCCTCCTGCTTTTTTTCCGGTACTAAAATCATTCTCAAAACAGAAAGAAAATATTCATAAATGAAAAGGATTTCACAAAATGGTAAAGCAGCCAAAAAGGATAAGCCGCATATAATAAAACAGGAAGAATAAAAAAGGAAGAGCATAAGCCATGCTTATGAGGAAAGAGAGACAGAAAGGAGAAAGATATGCGTTTTTCGGAATTGAAATCCAAGGATGTGATCAATCTGCGGGATTGCAAAAAACTTGGAAGAATCTGTGATCTTGAATTTGATGAATGCAGCGGTAAAATATGTAAGGTGATCGTGCCGAGCGGTAATAAATTCTGTAATTTTTTTAACACGGATCCGGATTACTGTATTCCTTATAAGGACATCAAACAGATCGGACCGGATATCATTATTGTGGATATTTGCAGTTGACATTATTTATGCGGCAAAATATAATAATAGTGTTATCAAAATTGTGTTTAGTAACAGAGAAGACTATTATTTTAGCGAGGAAAAAGGCATATGAAATGTCCATATTGTGGTCACGAAAACACCAGAGTAATTGATTCAAGACCGGCGGAAGACAATAATTCCATCAGACGAAGAAGGGTCTGCGATGAATGTGACAAGCGGTTTACCACCTATGAAAAGGTGGAGACAATCCCCCTCATCATTATCAAAAAGGATGAGAACAGGGAGCCTTATGACCGTTCCAAGATAGAGGCTGGAGTGCTTCGTGCATGCCACAAGAGACCCATCAGTGTCAATCAGATCAATCAGCTGGTTGATGAGGTGGAAACGGAAATTTTCAACATGGAAGAAAAGGAAATCCCGAGCCGAGTGATCGGAGAACTGGTCATGGATAAACTCAAGGATTTAGAGGCGGTTGCCTATGTAAGATTTGCCTCCGTTTACAGAGAATTTAAGGATATCAATACCTTTATGGATGAACTCAAAAAGGTACTTAAGTAATGAATAGAAAGAGGGACTACAGATATGGCAGTAGGAACCGGAATGGGAACAGAAAATAAAGGGACAGACAAAGAAGAGGGGCTTTCCAGGGAGCAGCAAGAAAAAGTGACAAAGGCAAAGAAACCAATGGTAATTGCCAACAGTTTTCGACTTTTCTTTCTCTTTGTGGCAGTAATCCTTCTTGTGTTTGTGTACTTTGGCGGAAAAATCTGGACCGGTGTGGCATGGTATGACAATGCAGTACAAAGCATCTACAATTTTCTGCTATGGGATATTCTTCTCATGCTGTTATCTACCTTTATCAAATTCTTTTTTGCGGCAAGGTATAACAGGGTTGTAAAACATTTATAAAAAACGCTTGCATTTTAAATGAATATTGTATACAATAAGTCCGACATAAGGAAAAGCTTATGTCGGACAATTTCATATAGAGAATCAGAGAAAGGAATCAAAGACATGAAAAGAAAAGCAATGAAAAGCTTTCTGATGATCGTGTTGACGACACTTGCTATTGCACTGACAGGTTGTTCAGGTGATAAGGAAGGCGGGAATTCTTCTCAGATTACCATCGGTATTCCTCAGGATCTTGAGGATAGTCTTGACCCCCACAAGGCAGTGGCGGCAGGAACAAAAGAGGTTTTATTTAACCTGTTTGAAGGACTGGTGAAACCTACAAGTGATGGTAGTTTAATCCCTGCGGTAGCAAGCGCTTACGAGGAATCAGAGGGCGGTAAGATCTACACCTTCACACTGCGCGACGGTGTGAAATTCCATGACGGAAGTCTGGTAACGGCAGAGGATGTTAAATTCTCAATTGATAAATGCGCCGATACCAGTAACGGAGGACCTCTGGTAGCGGCGTTTTCTAATATTGAAAGCGTTGAGATCAAGGATGCATCCACCATCGTCATTACATTAAAAGAGGCAGATACGGAATTCCTGGCTTACATGACAACTGCCATTATTCCGGCATCCAATGAGAATCCGGATACCAATCCCATAGGGACAGGTCCCTACAAATTTGTATCCCGTTCTCCACAGGAAAACTTTATTGTTGAAAAGTTTGATGAGTATTGGGGAGAACCCGCCAATATTGAAAATGTGACTTTTAAGATCTGCTCCAACGCAGATTCCATCGTGATGGATCTTGAGGGTGGATCCATTGATATGTTTGCCAGAGTGACGGCTTCCCAGGCAGCGGAATTATCCGATCAGTTTGAAGTGCTGGAGGGAACCATGAATCTGGTTCAGGCGCTCTATTTAAATAATGCTGTGGAGCCTTTTGACGATCCCAAAGTGCGTCAGGCGCTCTGCTATGCAGTGAACCCTCAGGAGATCATGGATATTATCTCCGACGGCAAAGGTACCGAACTTGGAAGCTCCATGTTCCCCACATTCGGGAAATATTATATGGAAGAACTGAATGATACTTACAATCAGGATTTCGATAAGGCGAAGGAACTGCTTGCCGAGGCCGGATATCCTGATGGATTTACCTTTACCATTACGGTGCCTTCCAACTATCAGCCCCATATTGATACCGCTCAGGTTTTGGTGGAACAGTTTAAGAATATCGGCGTAACTGCTGAGATTCAGCTGATCGAATGGGACAGCTGGTTAAGTGATGTATACCAGAACAGGGAATATGAGTCTACCGTGGTGGGAGTAGATGCTTCCAGTCTGACAGGTGCGGCTCTTCTCCAGAGATTTACATCCACTGCCGGCAATAACTTCATCAATTACAATAATGCTGATTATGATGCTGCATTTGCCAAGGCACTTGCAAGTACGGATGATGCGGAAAAGACAAAATATTACAAGGAATGTGAAACCATTCTCTCCACAGACGCGGCCAATGTCTATATTCAGGACCTGCCTGAGTTTGTGGCATTAAATAAGAAATACACAGGCTATGAATTTTATCCTTTATATGTACAGGATATAGCAAAACTGAAATTAGCTGAATAAGTGTAAGCAGATATGGCTGTTTACAGATGAGAAATAAAAAGGAGGACAAAGAGATGCGGTATGCAGGGAAAAAGATGATCACTATGTTTTTAACTTTATTTGCAGTGACACTCTTTGTCTTCCTTGCTTTTCATGTGATCTCGGGAGACCCGGCAACCTCCATGCTCGGGACTCAGGCAACGCCGGAGAGAGTGGAAGCACTTCGGGAGGAAATGGGACTCAATGACCCGGTACTTGTGCAGTATGGAAGATGGGCATTGAATTTCTTAAAAGGAGACATGGGAACCTCCTACAGTTACCGTATGCCGGTCAGTGAAATGATAGCAGGCAAGATTCCGGTAACACTTACAATGACAATTATGGCCTTTCTGCTTATGGTAGTGATCTCGGTTCCCCTGGGAATTTATACTGCCAGACATGCGGGAGGCGTGGTAGATAGAGTTATTTATATGATCAATCAGGTGATCATGGCGTTCCCTCCTTTTTTCGCGGGAATTTTGATCACCCTGATATTTGGCAGGATTTTTAAGCTGTTTACCCCGGGGGGATATATCTCTTATGAAAAAAGCATTACCGGCTTTATCGGATATTTATTCTTTCCGTCTCTTGCCATTGCGCTTCCCAAAGCGGCTATGGCGGTAAAACTGCTCAGAAGTTCTGTGATCAGTGAGTCAAAGCTTGACTATGTGAGAACGGCATACAGCAGGGGCAACAGAACCGGGGATGTGCTTTATAAGCATGTCTTGAAAAATGCACTGATTCCGGTAATTACTTTTCTGGGAATGGCATTAGCGGATATGATCGCGGGAAGTATTATCATAGAGCAGGTGTTCAGTATTCCGGGTCTTGGGAGAATTCTTCTGACTTCTATATCCAACAGGGATTATCCGGTTGTTATGGCAGTGATCGTGTGTATTGCCGTGCTGGTGCTTGTGGTAAATATGATTGTGGATATTATTTACGGACTGGTGGATCCCAGAATTTCCGTTGAGTGATAAAGCAAAGAATAACATGATCCGGACAAAACGGGTAAAGGTACAGAGCGTGAACAGGAGCAAAAAGAAAAATTATAACTTAATAGTGGGCGGAAGCATTACAGGGGTCATTCTGCTGATGATACTGATCGGTGTATTTTATACGCCTTATGATCCCAATGCCATGGATGCAAGTGCCAAGTTTGCAGGAATTTCCATGAAACATCTCATGGGCTGTGATAATTTCGGAAGAGATGTTTTCTCCAGAGTGCTGGAGGGAAGCAGAACGACTCTGATCGTTGCAGCGGGAACTGTTTTTATCGGCACTTTTTTCGGTGTCATTATCGGCGCTCTGACAGGCTACTACGGCGGTGTTGTAGATGAGGTTCTGATGCGCATCAATGATGCTATTTTTGCTTTTCCGAGCATTCTTTTAGCCCTTGTATTTATCAGTATTTTCGGAAGCGGCAAATATCATGTGATCATTGCACTGGGCATTGCTTTTATTCCCAGCTTTGCCAGAATCGTGCGGAGTGAGTTTATCAAATGTAAAAATATGGATTATGTGAAAAGTGCAAAGCTGCAGGGGGCAGGGGATTTTCGAATTATGTTTGTGCATATTCTGCCTAACACGCTGACAGTTCTTCTGTCTGCCATTATGATTGGCTTTAACAACGCAGTGCTGGCGGAGGCAGGTATGAGCTTTCTCGGAATCGGTGTTCAGCCTCCGGATGCAAGCCTTGGAAGGATGCTGTCAGAAGCGCAGTCCTATCTGTTCCGGGCACCGTCGTATGCGCTTTTTCCGGGTGTGATCATTATTTTGATGGTACTTGGATTCAGTTTACTGGGAGATGGTCTTAAAGATGAGTAAAGAACTTTTGAAAGTTACAGATTTGAATATCGAATTTCACGATCATCTCATTCCCGAAACGGTGGTGTATGATTTTGATCTGACACTTAAGGAAGGGGAGATTGTCGGACTTGTTGGGGAGTCAGGCTCGGGCAAATCCATGAGTGCTCTTGCCATTGCCGGACTTTTAAGCCGTCGTGATATGCGAAAAAGGGGAGAGATTCTTTTTGAAGGGGTGGATCTCCTTACCTGCGAGAGAAGTGTCCTTCGAAAAATACAGGGAAATGATATCGGTGTGATCTTTCAGGAACCCATGACTTCTTTAAATCCGGTGAAAAAAATCGGCTGGCAGGTAGAGGAGCCGTTGCGGATTCATACAGATCTTTCGAAGGAGGAACGTTACCGGAAAGCCATTTCGATGCTTGCGGACGTGGAACTGGACGATCCGGAAAGAGTATATGATCAGTACCCACATGAATTGTCGGGCGGGATGCGGCAGAGAGTCATGATTGCAGCAGCCATGATCTGTATGCCGAAAATCCTGATAGCGGATGAACCTACCACAGCTCTTGATGTGACCATACAGGCGCAGATTGTGGAGCTTTTAAAGCGAATCAACAGAGAGAAAAAAACGGCTATCCTGTTTATCTCACACGACTTAAGCCTGGTGAGACAGCTCTGTGGGAGAGTGCTTGTCATGAAAAACGGATATATTGTGGAAAGCGGTCTGACAGAAGAAATTTTTAAGAATCCCAAAGAAGAATATACTGAGAAACTGATTGCGGCAATTCCAAAGGTAACTCGGAAAAAGGACAGGTAAAATGGCAGAAAAAATTCTGGAGGTTTCAGATCTGCAGGTATCTTACTTAAGCAGCAGAAAAACTCCTTTTGAAAAGAAAAAAAGAATACAGGTGCTTAAGGATGTCTCTTTTTCCATGGAAAAGGGTGAAATTCTGGGACTTGTGGGGGAGAGCGGAAGCGGCAAAACCACCCTTGCGCGGGCGATTCTCGGAATGATACCCTATGAGGGAACCATTACGAAGAATGCACAGAGAGCACAGATGGTATTTCAGGATCCTTACGGTTCTTTGAATCCGGCAAGAAAAGTTTCTTGGATTCTTGAGGAACCACTAAGACTGAAAGGCGGGCTTTCCAGAGATGAGAGAAAAGAGAAAGTGATCGCCATGCTGAGCAGGGTTGGACTGGATGAAAAATTCATGGACAGATACCCACGGCAACTCTCGGGAGGCCAGAGGCAGAGAGTTTGCATTGCAGGAGCCCTCATGCTTGAACCCTCTCTTCTCATTGCGGATGAACCGGTGTCAGCTCTTGATGTGACCATACAGGCCCAGATCCTTGAGCTGTTTCAAAAGATTCATGAAGAAATGGGACTTTCCATTTTGTTTATCTCCCATGATCTCCGTGTGGTCTATCAGATGTGTGACAGGATTCTGATCATGCAGCATGGACAGATTATGGAAAGCGGAACGGTGGAAGAAGTTTACTTTCATCATAAGAGTGAATATACGGGAAAGCTTCTTTCAGCTGCGGGAATTGAAGTGGATTAGAAAGCCCTGGATCTTGAATATAATTTTCTTTTTTTGGTATTAATAATTTCGAAAACAAAACCGATATATTGTGTGAGAAAAATATTGTCAAACAGCATGATTGTGATTACAATATATTATGAGAGTTTATCAGGAAAGGAGTGAAGAAAATGGGAATTGAGCTGTTATCCGGTTTTGGAAGAGTACAGCCTTATTATAAAGCATCCGAAATTCCTGTTATCACTCCATCTGAGATCCGGAAACAGAGTGAACAGCAGACAGATACGAAGCAGACAACGGCAGAGGATGTCAGGTCTTCCGCTATAGCGAGCGTAGGAGAGGATACCAGAAGCAAAGTAGCGGATCTTCAGGATGTCTCGCTTACCTTTAATAGAGAAGAAAGCTTCGACTATCTCGGCAGTGAGAGCGGGCTTATGAATCTGGACGTCCAGAAAGCAATTTCCGACATGCGAAAGGATTCCATTTTACAGGAATATCAATATTTTGTGGGTACATCCCCTTCCTTTATGAATACAGATGACGGAACAGTCTTCCGAAAATAAGAGATACAAGTTGAAATATAACAGAACAGGTTACATAGGAAAACACCTTGCATAATTGCAGGGTGTTTTGTTATACTGTAACAAGTTAAAGGAGTATTTTCATGTTACAGTGTTTTTATCCGGACCGCTATATCCGGTCAGCCTATGAGATTGATTATGAAGCGTATTACCGTGCCGGTTACAGGGGAATCATTTTTGATATTGACAATACCCTGGTAGAGCACGGAGCCCCTGCGGATGCGCGGAGCATCGCATTGATGGAACAACTGAAGCAGTTTGGTTTTAAAATCATGCTTCTTTCCAACAATAAGGAACCCCGTGTGAAGATGTTCAATGATGCGGTACAGGTTTCCTATATTTTTAAAGCGGGAAAGCCCGGAAGAAGAGGCTATGAGGAAGCAATGCGACAGATGGGCACCGACCAAAAGACCACACTTTTTGTGGGCGATCAGCTGTTTACCGATGTGTGGGGCGCAAGAAATGCAGGAATCTTTTCTATATTGACCCAGCCCATTGACAAAAAAGAGGAGATACAGATCATTTTAAAGAGATATCTGGAAAAGCTTGTACTTTTCTTTTATAAAAGAAAATGTAAAAAAGAAGGAAAAATATTTTTGGAACAGAAGGAAATACAGGTATGAAAATTGACGGACATACGAGACTTTGCGGTCTGATCGGAAACCCGGTGGAACATACTCTGTCACCGGTGATACATAACACCCTGGCACAGAAGCTCTCCCATAATCTTGTGTATGTGCCTTTTTTAGTGGAAAAAGAAAATCTGGGAGATGCGATAAAGGGTGCATACGGTCTTCATGTACTCGGCATGAATGTGACAGTTCCCTACAAGAGTGATGTGATTCCCTATCTTCAGGGGATGGATGAGCTGGCGGAAAAGATAGGCGCTGTCAATACTCTGGTTTCTGTGAAGAACGGATATAAAGGGTATAACACGGATATTCTGGGACTGTACCGTGCCATGCAAAGTGAGGGAATCAGTCTTGCGGGAGAAAGTGTTGTGCTTCTGGGAGCCGGCGGAGCGGCAAGAGCGGCGGCTTTTCTCTGTGCCAGCAAAGAGGCAAAACAGATTTTTGTGCTGAACCGTTCCATAGACAGGGCAGAAGCGCTTGCGGATGAGGTGAACAAAGCATTTGGCAGAAAATGTGTCTGCCCCATGGCTATGGCTGACTATGAAAAGTTACCGGAAAAAAAGATGCTCGCCATTCAGGGAACCAGTGTGGGGCTTCACCCAAACGTAGATGATGTTGTGATTGAGGATAAGGAATTTTATAGAAGAATCCATACCGGTTTTGATCTGATCTACAAGCCGGAGGAGACAAGATTTATGAAGCTTGTAAAGGAAGCCGGAGGACAGGCATACAACGGACTTAAGATGCTTCTCTATCAGGGAATCATTGCCTATGAGCTGTGGAATCAGGTGGAAGTGCCGGAGAAGACGGCAGAGGAAATCTATGAACTGCTCAGAGAAAGAGTAAAAGGATAACGGACAGAGGAAGAGGAATGAAGGACAATGTTATTTTGACCGGTTTTATGGGATGCGGAAAGACCAGCGTGGGAATCAGGCTTTCCTATGCACTTAAGCGCACCATGATCGACACGGACAAATGGATTGAAAAGAAACAGCAAAGATCTGTCTCCGATATTTTTGCTGAGGATGGGGAAGAGGCTTTCAGACAGATGGAGACATCATGCATCAGGGAATTGATTGAGACAGAGAATCACCGTATCATCTCAACAGGGGGCGGATTGCCTGTGAGAGAAGAAAATCATGCACTGCTCAAGGAACTTGGTCGTATTTACTATCTGAAAGTGACGCCTGAGGTGGTCTATGAAAGACTGAAAGGGGATACTACAAGACCTCTTTTGCAGGGGGAGGATCCGCAGAAAAAGATAGAGAGCCTGATGGCGATGAGACAGCCTTCCTACGAGAAATGCGCTGACTATGTAATAGAGGTTTCGGGGAAAAAATTTGAAGAAATTATAGAAGAAATCGTGAAAAAGGAGAACAGCCGGTTATGAAAATACTGATCATCAACGGACCCAATCTGAATTTTCTGGGAATCCGCGAAAAAAATATTTATGGAACGGAGAATTATGATTATCTCCTGAACATGATAGCAGAAAAAGGAAAAGAGACAGGTTGTACCATCGAGGTGTTTCAGAGTAACCATGAGGGAGCTATCATTGACAGAATCCAGGATGCCTACTTTGACGGAACGGAAGGAATCGTGATCAATCCGGGAGCTTACACCCATTACAGCTATGCCATCCATGACGCGCTTGCAAGTGTGACGATTCCCAAGGTGGAAATTCATATTTCCGACATTACCAAACGGGAGGAGTTCCGAAAGGTATCTGTGACTGCGCCTGCCTGCAACAAACAGATATATGGGCATGGCTTAAACGGTTATCTGGAAGCGGTAGATTATCTGCTGGAAAATTTTTTGCATTTAGACGCAGAAAATAGTTGAAAATTATCATTATTTATATTAAACTGATAAAGAATTATAACGTGAAAATTTTAGGAGGAATTTTTTTATGATTTCTGCAGGTGATTTCAGAAATGGTATTACTATTGAATTAGATAATAACGTTTACCAGATTATTGAGTTCCAGCATGTAAAGCCCGGTAAAGGAGCAGCATTTGTCAGAACCAAGTTAAAGAATATCAAGAGCGGCGGCGTAGTGGAAAAAACTTTCAGACCTACTGAAAAGTGTCCACAGGCACGAATCGATAGAAAAGATATGCAGTATCTGTATTCAGACGGAGATCTGTATAACTTTATGGATGTAGAAACATATGAACAGATTGCACTCGATTCCGAGACAGTAGGCGATGCATTGAAGTTCGTTAAAGAAAATGAGATGGTTAAGGTATGTTCCCACAACGGAGGCGTATTCGCAATTGAACCTCCTCTGTTTGTAGAACTTGAGATCACAGAGACAGAACCCGGATTTAAGGGCGATACCGCAACAGGCGCTACAAAGCCTGCTACCGTTGAGACAGGTGCTACTGTAAACGTACCTTTATTCGTTGAATTGGGAGACAAGATCAAGATTGACACCAGAACAGGTGAATACTTATCTCGTGTTTAATTCATAACTACATCCTGTTAATAAGCCTGAAAGACAATGAAATTTATTTCATTGTCTTTTTTTGTATCTAAATTCAAATCTGAAAGAGAGGTATTTCTAATGAACACATCTATGAATTTTGCGCTGTTTGAGGCAGCTGTTGTAAAGGGCTTACAGGAAAAAATGGGAGAGGATTATCGCATCCTTCCCAATCAGGTCAAAAAGAATAACGGCATTGTGCTTACCGGAATTATTGTGGAGGAAAAGAACAGTAATACTTCGCCGACAATTTATCTGAACGATTTCTATGAAAATTATCAGAACGGAGTCAGTCTTGATCAAATTGTGGAGTCCCTGTACAGGATTTTTCATAAGACCAGAATCAGGGAATCCGTGGATTTGTCGAATTTCCTGGAATATGAAAAGGCGAAGAAACAGCTTGCCTTTAAAATTGTAAATTATGATAAGAACAGAGAACTGTTAAAAAAGATTCCTTATAAGATGTTCTGCAATCTTGCAATCATATTTTATTATGTCGTTCAGGAGCCGCCATTTTACGGGAAAGCATCGATCCTGATCCACAATGAACATTTAGATCATTGGGGCATCGGCATGGAAGAACTGTATGCGCAGGCAAAAGAAAATACGCCCCGTCTGTTTCCTGCCCACATTGAAAATATTGAAGAACTTATCCTGGGAATGCTGAGAAGCAGCATGAAAGGAGAAAAAAGGAAACCGGAAGGAGAAAAGGAGATCAAACTGGAAATCACGGGAGATGAGTGGATCGATCATCTTTTGCTGAAGCTAAAGGCTGATATGGAAAATGATGAGGATAAAATTCCCATGTATGTACTCAGTAACAGACAGAAATTGCAGGGAGCGGCTTGCATGTTTTATCCTGATATTTTAAAAAATTTTGCCGAGGAAAAGAACAGTGATCTCTATATTCTTCCCAGTTCCATTCATGAAGTGATCCTGCTTCCGGCTACAGAAGATATGGAAAAGGAAAATCTTTTGGAAATGGTAACCGAAATTAACAAAACCCAGGTGCAGGAGTGTGATGTACTTGCCGATTCTGTCTATTATTACGGCAGACAATCACAGCAGCTTATGCGCATCTGCTAGTTATTGGCAGAGGATTCACAATTTTTTCATAAATGGCAGACTAGACATTCTTGCCTTCATATGATATGATATTCAAGGTGATGTAACAAATTTGTAATAATTGCACCCGTAGTCTAATGGATAGAACGAAGGCCTCCGACGCCTTTAATGCAGGTTCGATTCCTGTCGGGTGCATTTACATCACCTTGAATAACCAAACGATGGCACGCTCTGCGAGTCGTCTTATTGGACAAAAAGCAGCCGTTTCCTGCAAAGCTGCTTTTTTTAAAAAAGAAAGGAAAATTATGAAACAAACCAATCAGAACAAATTTCATATGGTGAAAGAAAAGCTCATAATGATCAGAGATTTTATTATGGATCATACAAAAATTGTGATGCCTCTTGTTCTTATTGCTTGTGTGCTCATTACCATATTGATTGCTGTAAATGCAAATCAGAAAGAAAAGCTTGAAAAGGAAGCAGAGCTTGCTGCGGCAAACGTTGCACAGCAGGAGAGTGGAGCAATGGTTGAGGGCCTGAGTACTCCGGTGTATGAACTGGAAGAAAATGCTTATCCCGATATAAACAATATCGTCAAAACTTATTACGATGCACAGGCGTCCGGAGACATTGAAACGATTTCTTCACTGAACACTTATTTAAATGACATTGAGAAGATACGAGTACAGGAATTAAGCAAGTATATTGAAAATTATCCGGTATTAAATGTTTATACCAAGCCGGGACTTGCAGAGAACACTTATGTTGCTTATGTCTATTCTGAAGTGAAGTTTACCGATGTGGATCAGGAACTTCCCGGTATGCAGACCTATTATATCGGACAGAATGAAGATGGAACCATCTTTATCAATGACGGTACCTATGATGACTCTGTCTGGAATTATATCAAGGAAGTCACTCTTCAGGATGATGTAGTAGACTTAAACAATAAAGTGGCAGTTGAGTACAATGAACTTCTGGCAAGTGATGAGGAACTGAATGAGTTTATTGCCTATCTGAAAGAGAAGATCAATGAAGAAGTTGGAGAAATTCTGGCAGAAGCTGAGACCCCTGTTGAAAGTGAGGAAGAGGTCGAGGTTGCATCTGCAGAGAGTGCGGATGCAGCAGAAACTCCAAATGTGATCAAGACGGTAAAGGCAACAGATGTTGTAAATATCAGAAAGTCAGACAGTGAAACGGCAGATAAGATAGATAAGGCTCAGATCGGTCAGGAGTTTACACTTCTGGAACAGAGAGGAAACGGCTGGAGCAAGGTGGAGTACAACGGCACAGAAGCTTATATCAAGAGCGATTATCTTGAAGTTGTTTCCGAGGAGACTGTAGCGGCAGATACAGATACGGAAAGTACGGATACGCAGACAGCTTCTTCTGATGATACGGTAAGCGGAATGGTAACCGTCAAGGAAAACGTAAAGGTACGTAAGAGTGCAAGTACGGATTCAGAATCCCTTGGTACCGTGTATGTGGGTGAGAAGCTTGATCTTATCATGAAACAGGCTGACGGTTGGACCAAAGTAAAATACAAAGGGCAGACGGCTTTTGTAAAATCTGATTATGTAGAATAAGGCAACAGCTCAGCCACGAAATGCAGGGAACAAAGCTGAATTTTTACAAATGAAGGTGGGGATGAAATGTTCGAAAAATATCGTATCGGTATTATGGGATCGGGCAATATTGCAGGAATTATGGCTGAAACCATAAAGCGGATGAAAAATGTCAAACTGTATGCTGTCGCATCACGAACAAAGGTGAAAGCAGATGCCTTTGCCAATCAATATGGATGTAAAAAGGCATACGGTTCCTATGAGGAACTTGTTGCGGACAAAAAAGTGGATTTGATCTATATAGCCACACCTCATTCTGAGCATTATGAGAATGCCAGGCTTTGCATTTTAAATGGAAAGCCTGTTTTGTGTGAAAAGGCCTTTACGGCAAATGCAGCCCAGGCAGAAGAACTGATTGCACTGGCGAGAGAAAAGGAAGTACTGATCGCCGAAGCAATGTGGACACGCTATATGCCGATGCTGACCACCATACAGGAGGTGCTTGGCAGTGGCATTATCGGTGAACTTAAGACACTCACCGCAAATCTCGGATATGTGATCGATACAGTTCCACGTTTGCAAGAGCCTTCCCTGGCGGGTGGTGCACTTCTTGATGTGGGTGTATATACCATCAATTTTGCATCCATGATCTTCGGTAACAATATTGAAAGCATAGAATCTACCTGCACCTATACACAGTCGGGTGTGGATGAGCAAAACAGCATCACAATCAAATATGGGGACGGCAAGGTGGCTGTACTGAACAGCTCCATGGTTTCCTTAAGTGACAGACGAGGCGTCATCTATGGCACCAAGGGTTTTGCTGTGGTGGATAATATTAATAATTTTGAAGCTATCACGGTATACGATACCAAATACAAGCAGATCGCTTCCTACAAACGTCCCAAGCAGATTACCGGATATGAATATGAGGTGGAAGCCTGCCTGAAGGCTCTGGATGCAAGGGAACTTGAATGTATACAGATGCCTCACAGCGAAACCATCCGGATGATGAAGATTATGGATTCCATCCGAGAACAGTGGGGAATTGTCTATCCCTTTGAGAAGGATGAGGTTCAGGCAGAAATTCCGGAGAAAAGCGAAGAAATCGTGACGGAGCAGTTGCCCGCAGAGAAAGAAGAAACTGTGGCAGAAACGGTGGAAGCAGATGAGAAGAATGCCGGGGAGACGGAACAGGCTGAGAGTACAGAAGTTTTGAAGGAATCTGTAGAAGCTGCATTATCAGAATCTGCAACAACAGAAGCTGCAGAAACCGAAAACTAGTATATTCTTATAAATAATGGAAAAGCTAAGACAGAGTGGAGAATTCTTCACTCTGTCTTTTAATATATGAAGAGGAGAAATTTATGAAGAAGGATGATATCAAAGTGTTGCAGGAAGTCCAAAAAAATACGGATATGGCCATCAAGGCGATTCATTCCATCAGCGGAAAGGTCGATGATGAAAAACTGTCAGCGGAAATCACAAGACAGGGAATGCGCTATGCCGAAATCTACAACAGGGCAACTGACAGACTGATGGAAGGAAAGGCCAAGAGCTATCAGAGCAGTGGTATTCAGGATATTATGTTGAAAAGTGCCATAGAGGGAAATATGCTGCTTAATAACAGCACGGGACATATTGCGGAAATGATGATACAGGGGAGTAACAGAGGCCTTACCGATATGTGGAAAATTATCAACCACCATGAAAATACAGGTCACCAGTCCATGGAAATTGCGAAGGAACTGATGGATTTTGAAGAAAAAAACATTGAAATACTGAAAAAATATTTGTAAATCAAAAACTTTTTCGATTTAATTGCTTAAAGTGTATTGTACTTTTTTTTGGTATGTTATATAATGCAAAAAGAGCAATTGAGTGACAAGGTTTTTGCTCAAATTGGTACTGTATGTTAATTTGTATGGGTCATAGGATGATTACAAGCCGGATTGTATACAAGGATACAAACTTAAAGACACACTAACTTAAAGGAGGACACATTAGATGTCATACGTTGATGAAGTATTTCAGATGGTAGTTGAGAAGAATCCTGCGCAGCCTGAATTCCATCAGGCAGTAAAAGAGGTTCTGGAATCCCTCAGAGTTGTAATCGAAGCAAATGAAGAAGCTTACAGAAAAGATGCTCTCTTAGAGAGACTGGTTACACCTGAAAGACAGTTGTTATTCAGAGTTCCCTGGGTAGATGACAAGGGACAGGTACAGGTTAACAATGCTTTCCGTGTACAGTTTAACAGTGCGATCGGACCTTACAAGGGAGGCTTAAGATTACATCCCAGCGTAAATCTTGGTATCATTAAATTCCTTGGATTTGAACAGATTTTCAAGAACTCCTTGACCGGACTTCCCATCGGCGGCGGCAAGGGTGGTTCCGATTTTGATCCCAAGGGCAAATCAGACAGAGAAGTAATGGCATTCTGCCAGAGCTTTATGACGGAGCTGTACAAGTATATCGGTGCAGACACTGACGTTCCTGCCGGAGATATCGGTACAGGCGCAAGAGAGATCGGTTATATGTATGGTCAGTACAAGAGACTTACCGGATTATATGAAGGTGTTCTTACCGGTAAGGGCTTATCCTACGGCGGTTCCTTAGCTAGAACAGAAGCAACAGGATACGGTTTATTATATCTCACAGAGGAAATGTTAAAGTGCAACGGCAAGGATATCGCAGGCAAGACAGTTGCCGTATCCGGTTCCGGTAACGTAGCAATCTATGCAATCCAGAAAGCTCAGCAGCTTGGCGCTAAGCCTGTTACCTGCTCCGATTCCACAGGCTGGGTATATGATCCCGAAGGAATCGATGTAGCACTTCTCAAGGAAGTGAAGGAAGTGAAACGCGCAAGACTGACAGAGTATGCAGCTGCAAGACCGAGTGCACAGTATCATGACAAGAAGACTGAAGGAACCAATCAGTGGTCTGTAAAAGTTGACATCGCTCTTCCTTGTGCAACCCAGAACGAACTGAACTTAGATGACGCAAAGGCTCTTGTTGCCAACGGTGTCATCGCTGTTGCAGAAGGTGCTAACATGCCTACTACTATGGATGCTACCGAATATCTGCAGCAGAATGGCGTTCTGTTCTGCCCCGGCAAGGCTGCCAATGCAGGTGGTGTTGCTACATCTGCTCTTGAGATGAGCCAGAACTCCGAGAGACTGAGCTGGACCTTCGAAGAGGTTGATGCAAAGCTTAAGAACATCATGGTTAACATCTTCCACAATCTGGATGACGCTGCTAAGAAGTACGGTATGGAAGGCAACTACGTGGCAGGGGCCAACATCGCAGGCTTCCTCAAGGTCGCTGATGCTATGACCGCACAGGGTATTGTGTAGCGAGGAACGAAAACAAGCGCGAATGAAGTGAGCATTTGTTTTCGCCCGAGCGTACATGAAATATACGCGTAAGCCTCGAAGAGGCGGCTCTGCGAAGCAGAGGGCGTATATGAATGAAAGAGCTGAATTCTAAAATAAAGATGATATGGAGAAGTCCTGTAAACAAATCAAATCTTCGATTTGACTGGTGTTTATGGGACTTTTCTTTATGTATTGATAAAGACCAATTCATCATTTCATGATGAATGCGAATTGTCAGAATATTCATAAATAGAAGATAATTTACGTTGTTTTGAGGTCGCTATATACACGTGGTACACAAGTGATATACAGGTGGGATACATTCGTTTTTATTGATTTTGAATATTTTTTTGTTATTTGTTCTCAACTTAATATGTCTATTGACAATAAAGGGAGATAAATCTATAATCCCATCTTTGACAGTTAATACGAGGCAAAACAGCCGCAAAACCTGTGTT
>CAMEIH010000004.1 GCA_945917985.1 uncultured Clostridium sp.
GGTAGAATGTAAGACTAAATTCAACCCAAGGTGGAATTTACTTTTTTATTTAACGGTCTTTCCTTTAATATGAAAAAATTTCTATACAGCACACCGAAAATGTGCTATACTACATATCGGTGTGCTGATAAGATGCGGAATTGATGGAATTGGCAGACATGCAAGATTTAGGTTCTTGTGCCGCAGGGCGTGTGGGTTCAAGTCCCACATTCCGCATTATATAGGAAAAAGAAAAGCGGCGGAATCGGCAGATATCGCCGTTTTTTGTGTGTTAACAATGCGAACGATGAAACGGAAGGAAAGGAAGAGATTCAGTGCAGGACAAAGAAAAGAAAATGGCAACGGAGGGGATCGGGAAGCTGATGATAAGTATGGCAGTTCCTTCCATCATTGCCCAGATCATCAATATACTGTACAGTATCGTGGACAGAATTTATATCGGACATATTAAGGGAGTGGGAATGGAGGCCCTGACAGGCGTGGGAGTGACGTTTCCCATTATTACGCTGATTTCGGCCTTCTCCGCTTTTGTAGGGGCAGGTGGAGCGCCTCTTGCGGCGATCTGGCTTGGCAAAGGAGACCGGAAACGGGCAGAAAAGATTTTGGGAAACGGCGTAACTTTGCTGGTGTTTTTTACTGTCATTCTGATGGCCTTTTTCTATGCCTTTCAAAAACCTCTTTTGTATCTGTTTGGGGCCAGTGATGCCACGATAGGATATGCCGTGAGCTATATCTCCATTTATCTTGCAGGAACAATTTTTGTGGAACTGGCACTTGGACTCAACGCATTCATTATTTCCCAGGGACAATCAAGAACAGCCATGATGGCAGTGCTGATAGGTGCAGCTTCCAATATCATACTGGATCCCATTTTTATTTTTGCACTGGGGATGGGAGTTAAGGGAGCTGCATATGCTACGGTGATTTCCCAGGCACTCAGTGCATTATGGACGGTGGGATTTCTGATCAGCAGGAAGTCATCCCTTACCATTAAGTGGCAGGCCATGAAACCGGATTTCCCTGTTATCGGGAGTGTGATGGCACTTGGAATTTCCCCGTTTATCATGCGGGCTACGGAAAGTCTGATCAGTATCGTACTGAACAACGGTTTGCAGAAGTATGGCGGAGACATTTATGTGGGTTCTCTGACGATCATGCAGAGCGTGATGCAGATGTATTCTGCCCCGTTAGGAGGGTTTACGCAGGGGGTTCAGCCGATCATCAGTTATAATTTCGGAGCCGGCAATTTTGACAGGGTGAAAAAGCTTTATCAG
This sequence comes from uncultured Clostridium sp., assembly GCA_945917985.1. Lineage (GTDB taxonomy): Bacteria > Bacillota > Clostridia > Lachnospirales > Lachnospiraceae > Suilimivivens. The sequence goes on from CAMEIH010000004.1 coordinate 1,275, forward strand.
AGCATGATAACAGTCTGCTTTTTGTTCGCCGCCATGGCAACTGTTCTTGTGATGATTTTCCCCGGCTTTTTTGCAGGAATGTTTACAAATGATGTGCAGCTGATTGCGCTGGTAGAAGAAATGATGCCGATCTTTATGTGCGGAATGCTGATTTTCGGTCTTCAGCAAGGAATCCAGCCTACCTTCCTGGCACTTGGACAGGCGAAACTCTCTCTCTTTATTGCCATTTTCAGAAAAGTGATCCTGTTAGTACCGCTCGCCTTGGTGCTTCCGCTTGAATTTGGTGTTATGGGAATTTATTATGCGGAACCTGTTTCGGATGTGCTGTCTGCAGTGACGGCTACGGTGCTGTTTCTTTTTAATATCAAAAAGATTGTGTCTAAGGAGACATTACAGAAAATATAATGATCTTTATTCTTGAAGAAGATGGAAAATTCAAGCAGAGAAAGATAAGAAAGGCGGCCCGGTGGAGTGCCCTTTTTGTGAGTGCTTTTGCCTGTTCCCATTGACTAAAAACAGAAAATATATTATTCTATTTTTATGGCAAATGATAAGGAGGGTACACCATGGTATCAAGTATTGTGGGAGATTATTTAATAAAAAAGGGACTGATCACGAAAGAGCAGTTTAAGGATCTTCTGAATGAACAGCAGAAGGTCAGAGTAAAGCTGGGACTGATCGCCGTGGCAGAGGGACTTATGACACAGGAGGAAGCTGACAAGGTGAACCAGCTTCAGACAGTGATGGATAAGCGCTTTGGTGATATCGCAGTGGAGAAGGGATATCTGACAGAAGGACAGGTAAACAGTCTTCTGAAGAAGCAGGGAAATGCTTATCTTGCTTTTGCTCAGGCGCTGGAAAATCAGCAGCTTATGACTGTGGAGCAGTTGGAGCAGTATTTGCTCGATTATCGATTTGAAAATCATTTGACAGCTTCCGATATGGATGATATTAAGAGTGATGATGTGGATCGTATTTTACCGATTTTCCTTCCGATTGAGAGTGATAAGTACATAGGGATGGCCGGAACGGCAGTGAGAACTCTGATGCGCTGTGTGGATTCAGAGGTATATCCCGGAAAAGCTGTTATTGTATCAAATGTGGCAGCGGATAATGCAGCCATTCAGAAAATGGAAGGTTCGCCCAGTGTAACCTGTGGTATGGCAGGAAGTGGTGATGGCCTGTTATATGCCGCATCTGTGTTTGGACAGGAAGAGTTCCCTGAAGTAAATGAGGATGCACTTGATGCAATCGGAGAACTGCTTAATTGCATAAATGGTTTGTATGCATCATCTGTCAGCAAAGAGGGCACATCTCTCGAACTTCTTCCCCCTGAATTTAAGACCGGGATTAAAGAAGTGAGTGGTAAAGAAATGCTCGTGCTTCCTGTTTATATGAACGGAAGCTGTTTGAACTTCTTGGTATCAGTAGATGACGACATAGAGATAAAGTAGGAGGACAGGGAAATGGCGAGAATACTGATTGTTGATGATTCCAGAACATCCCGCAAAATCTTAAGAGGAATTTTGGAAGAGGCAGGGCATGAGATTGTTGAGGAAGCAGTTAACGGCGATGACGGCTTTTTGAAGTATAAGGAACTGAGACCGGACCTGGTTACTATGGATATCACGATGCCTATCACAGATGGTATCCAGGCTCTTCAGCTGATCAAGCATCTGGACAAGGATGCGCACGTTGTTATGATAACGGCAGCAGGACAGAAGGAAAAGATGATCCAAGCGCTGAAGGAAGGTGCTGATGAGTTTATCACCAAGCCTTTTGATAAGGAAGAGGTTGTGAAAGTAATCAAAAATATTGTTGGTTGATCAAAATATATTTGAACAGATTGATAATGAAGCTGTTTAAGCTATTCAGGTTAATCAGGGTGTTTAGGCTATTTAGGGCGGTGCGAAGGCACCGCCTTTTTGAATTTGGATGTCGTATAGGCAGAAATTGTTTGACTTGACTTTATATATCCTTTTTCAACCGCTTTAAAGCGCGTCAAAACATGCCAACACGCGCAAAAACTGTTCAAAAATTCAAGCAAGGGTACAGCGAGCCGGATTCCCGCGCATATACCCTCCATGCGCTGTTTCCCAGAGTAGAGTGTTGTTCAAAAACTTCCTGGAGGGTATCAGAAGGCGATTCTGCCTCTCATACCCTTCTTGCACCGCTTTACAGAGTAAAATGCTGTTCCCAAACTACCGGCGAGGGTACAGCGAGCCGATTACGGCACTCATACCCTCCATGCGCCGTTTCGCAGAGTAAAATGCTGTTCCTAAACTACCGGCGAGGGTATAGCGAGTCGATTCCGGCGCTCATACCCTCCATGCATCATTTCGCAACTCAAATTGTTGTTCTAAAGCTTGGAAATTTCAATGGAACAAGTTATAAATCCCCTTGTAATTTACAATATGTTATAGTATGATAAAGGAAAACGTTTTCTAAACAATAACAAGAAGGAAAGCAGGAACACATTATGGTATCCATTAAAGATGTGGCTAAATATGCAGGAGTGGCAATTTCCACAGTATCAAAGGTTTTAAATGATTATCCCAATGTCAGTGAAGCAACAAAAATAAAAGTAAATAAAGCGGTGGCAGAATTGAATTTTGTGCCCAATTCCGTGGCAGCTGCACTCTCCTCCAAGCAGGCAGGAAGAGTGGCGCTTCTGATTAATATCAATGTAGAGACAAATGCAATTGATGAGATTGATATGCGATATATTGCAGGAGCGCTTAATAAAGCAATGGAGCTTAATCTGGATGTAATCACACTTTTCTTTTTTATGTTCCAGAATAAGACGGCAGAAGAGATTGCAAGGTATCTGGAATCTCAGAGTATTGCCGGAGTCATTATTTATGGGATGTCCAAGGAGGATAAGGTGCTGCACAAGCTGATTGCCATGGGAAAATTCAAATGTGTGGTCATTGATTCTCCCTTTGTCAATGAAAATACCAGTTGTGTGGGTGTAGACCACAAACAGGCCCAGATTGACGTGGCAAGAAAAACTATTGAAGAGAATAAGAGCAAAAGAATCTTATATATTGCAGGAAAGCGCAACGGCTATGTGACAGACGAGCGGATCAAAGGAATGGAAGAACTGGTCAAGGAAAAGAATCTGACTATGATGATTCGAAACGGTGAATTTTCTGAGCTTCAGGCAAGGAATATTACATTGAAATATGCGAAAAATAAGGATGTTGTAATATGTGCTTCGGATCTTATGGCGATCGGAGCCATGAAGGCACTGATTGAGATGGATATTTTCCGTCCTGTCTGTGGTTTTGACGGTATTGTTCTTATGGGCTATGTGGGAAAACAAATGAACACAGTGCGCCAGGATTTTGCAGAAATTTCGTCAAAAGCCATGGAGGAACTCCATCGACTTTTGAACGGAGAAACCGGCAGAAGCGTAGTGGTAGACCATACTCTCGTCAGACTAAAATACGAGGATATCATCTGTTAACACAGTTCACATGTCAGCAAGCCCTTCCGCAAATTTGTGCTTGCACAAGAATTTGCGGAAGGGCTTGCTGACAGAGGGAGCGCCGTCTCATGAGCAAAGTTAGCTGCGAAGCAGCGGGAAAGCGCTGAAAGCGCGACTTTGCGAATGGCGCGGGTGTGAACAGTGTCGCAAAGGAAAGCACTGACTAATTTAAAACTTTTTTAAAAAGATACTTGCGGAAAACGTTTTCCTATGCTATACTGACCATGTCGACAGGAAAAAAGTAAATAAAGAAGCAAATAAACTAATAAAATTAAAAACAAAAACAGGAGGGTGTTATGTCAGCACAAACAAACTTACAAAGAGACATTCTGGTTCTGAATCTGGAAGAGCAGTTAAAGGAAGTTGCCAAAGAGATGTTTGGCAAAGAACTTTCTGCTTTGACCGATCAGGAAACTTATTATGCAGTACTCGTACTTACCAAGAGACTGATGGCTGTATCTGACAGCAACGAAGGAGAAAAGAAGGTTTACTATATTTCAGCAGAATTCCTGATTGGAAAACTTCTGAGCAACAATCTGATCAATCTCGGCGTTTATGATAAGATGAGCGAAATCCTTGAGAAAAACGGAAAGAAGCTTTCCGTAATTGAGGAGATTGAACCGGAACCTTCCCTTGGTAACGGCGGACTGGGAAGACTGGCAGCATGCTTCCTTGACTCCATCGCAACGCTCGGACTTCCCGGAGAAGGAATCGGTCTTAACTATCATTACGGTCTGTTCAAGCAGGTGTTTAAGGATAAACTGCAGACAGCAGAAAAAAATGAATGGATTGAAGAAAACTCATGGCTGACCAAGACAGATGTTACCTATGATGTCTACTTCGGAAAGAAGAAAGTGACATCACGCCTTTATGATATCGATGTTGCCGGATATGACAGCGGTGTGAATAAGCTGAGACTGTTTGATATTGAATCCCTGGATGAGAGCCTTGTAAAGGAAGGAATCAATTTTGATAAGGAAAAGATTGAAAAGAACCTGACCTTATTCCTTTATCCTGATGATTCTGACGAGGCAGGTAATCTCCTTCGTATTTATCAGCAGTATTTCATGGTATGCAATGCTGCACAGTTGATCTTAAGTGAGATGAAGGAGAAGAAATATGACCTTCGCAAGATGTATGAGCATGCGGTAATCCAGATCAATGATACCCATCCGACCATGATCATTCCGGAACTGATCCGTATTCTGGTAGAAGAAAAAGCATTTACCATGGATGAAGCAATCGATGTGGTAAGCAAGACATGTGCTTATACCAATCACACGATTCTGGCAGAAGCACTGGAAAAGTGGCCGCTCAAATATCTGGAGAAGGTTGTTCCCCAGTTGGTACCTTACATCAAAGAGCTTGATAAGAGAGTGGCAGCTAAGTATGATGATCCCAAGGTACAGATTATCGATGAAGATGGCCGTGTACACATGGCACATATCGATATTCACTATGGATTTTCTGTAAACGGTGTTGCAGCAATCCATACAGAAATCCTGAAAGAAACAGAGTTAAACGCTTTCTATAAGCTTTATCCTGAGAAATTCAATAACAAGACAAACGGAATCACCTTCAGAAGATGGCTTCTCTCCTGTAACAGAGAACTTGCAGGATTTCTTGCAGAGACCATCGGTGACGGCTTCAAAAAGGATGCCGACAAACTGGAAAAACTCCTTGAATACAAGGACAATCAGGCTGTGCTTGACCGTCTTGCAGAAATTAAGATGAACCGCAAAAAAGATCTGGCTGCCTATGTGAAGGAAGCAGAGGGCGTGACCTTGAATCCCGATTCCATCTTTGATATTCAGGTAAAGAGACTGCATGAGTATAAGCGTCAGCAGATGAATGCTTTATATATCATCCATAAATATTTGGAGATCAAGAGCGGCAAGAAACCGGTAAGACCTCTTACCTTTATCTTCGGCGCAAAGGCTGCACCCGCTTATGTGATCGCTCAGGATATCATTCATCTGATCCTGGTATTACAGGAGATCATCAATAACGATCCTGAGGTAAGCCCTTATATGACTGTACTAATGGTGGAGAACTACAATGTAAGCTATGCGGAGAAGCTGATCCCCGCCTGCGATATTTCCGAACAGATTTCCTTAGCTTCCAAGGAAGCATCCGGAACCGGCAATATGAAATTCATGTTAAATGGTGCCGTTACACTGGGAACCTCAGACGGTGCTAACGTAGAGATTCATGATTTGGTGGGCGATGATAATATTTATATCTTTGGTAAGGATTCGGATACTGTTATTAAGCACTACGAGGAAGCAGACTACGTTTCCAAGGATTACTATGAGAAGAGCCCTGTGATCAAGGAAGCCGTTGACTTTATCGTCAGCAAGCAGGCACTCAAGGTTGGTCACAAGGAAAATCTGGAACGTCTTTACAAGGAACTTCTGAATAAAGACTGGTTCATGACACTGCTTGACCTTGAGGATTACATCGCAACCAAGGATAAGATGTTTGCAGACTACGAAGACAGCCAGAAGTGGAAGAAGATGATGCTTGTGAATATTGCAAAGGCCGGCTTCTTCTCATCCGACAGAACAATCGCTGAGTACAACAGAGATATCTGGAAGCTGAAATAAAAGCAAGTACATTTGGGTTAGTGAGACTTAATAAGGCTATCCACCGTTTTTGGTGGGTAGCCTTAAAATTTTTTATTGTGTGCAAAGCATATTACATTGGGTCTATTTCAAAAAAATACCTCTACAGACCCAAAACAAGCTTCATATGCGGCACAAATTACCCCTTATGAGAAGCATTTGGGCATATAAAAAATTTTTGTTGTATCGGATCCCTTGTTTTTACAATTTTCTGGGTCCTTGCAACAAAAAAAGTAGCATATGCCCATCGCTATCTTAAGACACTAAAGGCAATTCCAATTAAACAACTTATTGCTTTATTGTATCATAAGACAAGACAAAATCAAACGGCAGTGTCGGCTATTCATGCAAAGCATATCATTTCTATTGACAAAAGAAAGGTAATATGTTACACATATAGGTAATATATTACATAAGGAGGTGCATATGGATTATAATGCAATAATTCAAAACAGCAGTGTGGATTTCGGGCAGATGATGCCGGCTCCGTTTCTGATAGGGCTTCTCAGCGCATTTGAGAACAGATTTCAGGCAGTTGCCGATTCCTTTTTTGAGGAAATCACATGGAAACAGTTTTTTGCAATCATATGTATCAATCTGTGCAGGGAAAGTCCCACGATCAATGAGTTATCGGAGGTCATGGGCAGCTCTCATCAGAATGTGAAGCAGATTTTGCTTAAGCTGGAGAAAAAGGGATTTATAGAAATGATCGCTGACGGAAAGGACCGGAGAAAACAGAGAATTGTCACGACGAAGAAATGCGAGGATTTTTGTAAAAGGAATGATCGGGAAAGCAAGATACAAATGAATAAGATATTTGAGGGAATATCAGAGCAGCAGCTGATAGCAACAATACAGACTATTTCACAAATGGAAAGGAATTTAAAAAAATGAAGACAATCATAGTTTATTCATCACAGACAGGTTTTACCAAGAGATATGCAGACTGGCTGGCTGAAGAACTGGGGACAGAAGCCATTACTTTAGCTGAGGCAAAAAAGCAAAGCGACCAATATTTTGAGGATGCCGACGCCATTATTTATGGCGGATGGGCAATGGGTGGAAAAGTCGTAAACAGTGAATGGTTTACGCAGAGAATTCCTCTGTGGAAGGGGAAGAAGCTGGCTCTTTTCTGCGTGGGTGGAAGTCCGAATGAAAACCCGGAGGTTGAGACAGCGCTTCACAATGCACTCACAGATGAAGAGAGAGCACATGCAAAAGCCTTTTACTGTCAGGGTGGAATCTCTTATGAAAAGATGAAGCTGCCTTCCAGATTGGCGATGAAGGCATTTGCTTCCATGGTAAGAAGGAAAAAGGATGCAACAGAGCAGGATAAGAAAATGGGAGAGATGATATCACATTCCTATGACATCTCTGACAGGAAGTTTATTACACCAATCGCCACATATGTGAAAAACTAAAATATGTGCAAAGCTAAGGATTATGTGAGGAAGCGATTACTGTTGTAATTGCTTCCTTTTTTCTTGACAAAAACCTTCTATAGTGGGTGGTTTTTGTGGCAAAAATGATTGAGTACATAGACATAACATGATATAATTTGCATATGATATGTTTGGAGGTGACATTAATGCTTTCTATAAAAGAAACAATCAGACCATCTGCAGATTTGAGAAATCATTATAATGAGATTTCTAAACAGTGTAGAGAGGATAAAGAAGCTGTCATTATAACGGTTAATGGCAGAGGAGATACGGTATCTCTTTCGTATGAAGAATATAAAAATATGAAGTCACGTATAGAATTGCTGGAAATTCTTGCTGAAGCAGAGGGTGATGTGAAAAATGGACGTGTAGCTCCAATGAGTGAAACATTTGACGATTTACGTGCAATGCTCAGGGAGGGATGATTTTGAAATATAGTATTATCCGTACTGACACAGCAGATGAGGGGATAAGGAAAATTATTCTTTATGTTGCAGCAAACTTTGGCAATAAGGTGACATTGGAAAAGCTTGATGATATCGAAGCAAATATTAATAAGTTAGCCAATGATCCTTATATAGGAATCAATCCCAGATACCCCCTATTAAAACGGCAGGGATATAAAGTATTGATACTTGAAAAAGACATGGTTTTTTACAAGATAGATGAAGCAAATAAAGAAGTAATTATATATGCAGTGGTAGATCAAAGACAGGATTATATAAACATTATTCGTGGATTGTAAGTCGGTTTTACAATTCTTTTTTTGCTTGCATTTGCGGCAAGTATGCTCCATTATCTGGCAAGGAAAACAAATGGATGGCAAATTAAGAAACATGAGCTCAATATATCTATTCAAAGGTAAAAAGGTTTTGCTGTTGTACAGACAAGGCGGCAGAGTGGTAAATAATGTTTGGACAGGGTCGGCAGGCGGTCACTTTGAAAATGATGAGTTGAATGATGCCAAGGCTTGTGTACTAAGAGAACTAAACGAGGAATTGGGATTGTGCCCGGAAGATATTGCGGGACTTACACTTCGCTATATCACCTTACGCAATACCAAGGGAGAGATAAGACAAAACTATTATTTCTTTGCGGAACTGAAAGATTCTGTTGATGAAAACATATCTTCCAATGAAGGTGTATGCAAATGGTTTTCAATAGATGAAATTAATACGTTAGAAATGCCATTTACGGCTAAGTATGTTATGGAACATTTTTGTAAAATAGGATACTTGACAAAAACATTATACGCAGGCGTTGCAAGCTCTGATAAGGTTGATTTTCTGGAATTGACAGAGTTCCTTTAATTATATTGCTACTTTGAGTTGCAGAAAAGCAAAACTAAGTTGGTGGATTTTTGAGTGAGTTATTGATATAAATAATTTATCGGATAACAATCAAAAGAGAGGTAAACAGATGAGTTTTGCGGAAAACTTAAAGTGTATCAGGAAAAAACAAAACATTACGCAGGAACAATTGGCAGATATGCTGGATGTTTCAAGACAGGCAATTTCCAAGTGGGAATCCGGATTTGGGTATCCGGAAACAGAGAAACTGCTTATCCTATCTAAAGAACTGAATGTCTCCCTGGATTATTTGTTCTCAGAGAGGTGCCATATGGTCAGACCAAAGAATAAGGAGCGTATTTCAAAAATTGATACATACTTGAATTGCGCGGAAGTGTTTGCGTATAGGAGTACCTGCCTGAAACGAAAATACGGAGCGGTCATAGTAAAGGATGATGTGGTTATATCTACCGGATATAATGGCGCACCCAGAGGTTTTGATAATTGTTGCGATCTGGGAACTTGTCCGCGAATAGACAGAAATATGCATCAGGGTGACGGTTATGGAATCTGCAGGGCGATTCATGCAGAGGCAAATGCATTACTTAATTGTTCCAGACAGCAAACGATTGACGCCGATTTATATTTAGTGGGCGTGAATCCTGAAGATAATTCCATTCACAGAGCAAAGCCATGTCCGCTGTGTGCGAGAATGATCATTCAGGCGGGAATCAATAATGTTTATTTGCGAGTTGGTGAAGGCGTAGAGAATTATATTGTTGTACCGGCGAAAGAACTTGTGTGGGTACAGCAGGCAGAAATGTGACAGGAAAAAGAATAAATATGCAATATGGTTAGACAAAGAAAAAAGCTGAAACGGTGGAAGTGGCGGTTGTGAACGATTTTGGTTTGAACGAAATGCAGGAAATGCAAAAAAAATTGCAGGATAAATATAAAGACAAATGGGAACAAATCTCCCCTGAAACAGGCAAAAACAAATTGCTTTGGATGATAGGGGAAATTGGCGAAGTGATCGATATTGTTAAGAAACACGGGGAATCAGAGGCTTCTGCCGATGTTGAACTGAGAAAAGATCTCGTGGAAGAAATGGCTGATGTTCTTATGTTTTACAATGATGTAATGCTGTGTTATGGAATATCTGTTGAAGAATTGAAACAGGCTTATACAGCAAAGTTTGAGAAGAATATGACAAGGTGGTAAGCGCAAACTGTCATTTGCGCTTACCATTATGTTTCTCTATACTCAGAATAAAAAGCATTACTAGCAAAATGACGGGGAATATAAGACCGACGCTCATGCCTACGCGAATATTATCTCCGGCCGCTTGTGTGATGTAACCCACAATACCGGGACCAATGCTTCCTCCCAGATCGCCTGCCATAGCGAGCAAAGCAAACATGGCAGTCCCGCCAAGGGGGAATTTTTTTGATGAAATACTGATGGTTCCCGGCCACATGATACCGACAGAAAAACCACATACAATACAGCCGATCAGTCCGATCAGGGGATTGGAGGAAAGGGAAGTAAGCAGATAGCATACAACGCACAGGATTCCCGAACCGGTCATAAACTTCATCAAATCTATTCGATCGCCGTATTTTCCGAAAATAACACGACTGATTCCCATAGTAACAGCAAACATACAAGGTCCGGTTAAGTCACCTATCGCTTTCGATAGACCAAGAGCTGCCTCAGCGTAAGCGGATGCCCACTGCGCCATGGCAAGCTCTGATGCTCCGGAGCAGATCATCAAGCAAACAGAAATCCAGAATAAGGGTTTCCGAAATAGTTCCCGAATACCCATTCCACTCCCTTCCTCTACCAAATGTTCGAGGGGACAGGTTGCAAAATTATAGATATTGTAGGTGGGGATAAGTGCCCATAATACAGCCAGCCATTTCCAGCTGTCCATTCCAAATAACAGGAAAAACAGGGTGGAAATCAAGATTGTGCCCACAGCTCCCCAACAATAGAAGGAATGGAGCAGACTCATAGTTGCTTCTTTATTCTCGAACGGACATGCCTCGACAATGGGACTGCCGAGAACTTCAATCAATCCGCTTCCGATTGCATATACGATTACACTGCACAGAATGCCGGCAAACGGATTTGGCAGAATATCCGGAAGAAATGCCAGACCGATCAATCCTGCGGCAGAACATACCTCAGAGGCTACAATACAGATACGATATCCTATTTTGTCCACAAATTTTGCACAAAATAAATCGACCAGGAGCTGTGTAAAGAAAAAGCAAGTGGATATCAGTGCAATATTTCCGAGAGAGATATTGTAATCATTATGAAATTTTAAGAATAAAAGCGGAGCAAAATTAGCCGCGATTGCCTGTGTGACAAATCCTAAGTAACACGCTGTTTTTGTTTTTCTGTAGTTTGGCATAATGGTTTAAAATCCTTTCATTGGTCTACTTTGCTTTTGCATTATATAATACTGAAAAAGAAATTTCATTGTAATATATCCGCCATTTGTTGTATAATATCGTAAAATGAAGTGCTGAGGCAATACTTATATGAATTATAATACGTCCTATAACAAAATACTGACAGATGATGACTTGATGGAAACGGTTCAACATGGCAGTAATGGCTATCCGTTCAAGTTTTACTATGAAAATTTAGCTATGTTTGATTTTAATTGTATTGATTGGCATTGGCACGCCGAATTAGAATTTGTATATATAGAATCTGGAAATGTAGCCTGCTGGGTTGGCGATAAGCAGTTTGTACTATCGGAAGGTGACGGCATATTTATCAATTCCAAAATCCTGCATCGGTTTTACTCTAAGAAGGAGGCCGTGATACCCAATTTTTTGTGCCTGCCTTCCTTTATCGGTGCACAGGAAAGCCTTATTTACCGAAAGTATGTTTTACCGGTGATATCCTCTTCGTTATCTTTTCAGATTTTTCGGGCGTTAGTTCCCTGGCAGGCGAAGGCAATAGAAATCATGAAACAGATCATCGCTGTTCAGGATGACGATTTGTCCTGTGAGCTTGCCACTGCCTCCCTCGTTCAGAAACTTTGGCTGAACATATATGAAAATGCAGATTTTACCTATACAGAAGACAAAGTGAATCGCTCAGCCTCATCAATGGCAAGGCTGCAGTTGATGATGCAATACATTCATATGAATTATGCATATGATATTTCACTGGATGATATTGCTGCTGATGCCAAAATCAGTAAAAGTACAGTACTGAATCTTTTCCGTAACTATTTGCATATTACTCCGGTGAATTATCTGATAGATTATCGCCTGAAGGAAGCAGCGGCGCTGCTTTCTAAGACAGAGAAAAAGATCAATGCCATTTCGAGCGAAACGGGATTTCATAATGTGGATTATTTTTGCAGATTGTTCAAAAAGCATTATCATCTGACGCCAACGCAGTATCGCAAAGAGAAATTGTCGAATCGGCGGTGTATTGACTAGGAGGGTAAATGATGGACAGCAGATCATTTGATTCCGGTAGAATCGCAGAAGGATATTTGAAACGCCCGTGGCTCCACAAATCGGTCATGGAGAAGGTAAAAGAAGATTGCGGAATGGATCAGCCTTTTGGGAACGGATTGGATGTGGGATGCGGCGCAGGTTTGTCCACAAAGGCGCTGAAATTAATCTGTGACCGGGTGACAGGGACGGATATCTCGGAAGCTATGATAGAGGTATGCCAGAAGACATATAAGGAAGATGGATATTCTTTTTATCAGGCAAAAGCCGAGGAGACTGCCTTGCCGGAGAATCATTATGATATTGTCACGGCAGCAGGCGTCATAAACTGGGTGGAAAGGGATAAATTCCTGAAAAATATGAGTCAGGTGATGGAACCCGGAGGGCTGCTTATCATCTATGATTTCTGGATAACGGATCAGATGAAGGATAGGGAGCAGTATACAGTCTGGTACAATGAAAAATATCTGAAAAAATTCCCCAAACCGCCAAGAAAGGAAGACGTGTGGAAGCAGGAGAATCTGAAGGAATATTTTGTGATGGATAAGCAGATCAATTATGATATGTTCTATGATTTTACGATGGCGGAATTTATCGATTTCATGATGATTCAGTCCAATGTCAATGCGAAGATAGAAAATGGTGAGATGACAGAATGTGAGGTAAGAGCGTGGATGAGTGAGAGCTTGTCCAATATTTTTGAAAGTCAGACAAGGACGCTTTGCTTTGCAGGATATAACTGGTATCTTAAGAAAATCGGGATATGTTAGGGAGATGATTTTGTGAGCAATAAGCTTCATGCAGTATTTCTGGCCTTTTTGGCGGCAGTTTTCTATGCAATAAATACGCCTCTGTCTAAAATATTATTGGGCGAAGTACCGGCAACCTATATGGCAGGATTCCTTTATTTCGGAGCCGGAATCGGCATGAGCGTGCTTTTTGCGGCAACCGGATCTTATCATGCTGACAATAAGCTGATAAAAAGTGATTTTCCCTATGTGCTTGGAATGGTACTGCTTGACATATTGGCTCCTATTCTTTTGATGTTTGGATTACAAATGTCCTCGGCATCGGAGGTTGCCTTGCTAAATAACTTTGAAATTGTTGCAACAGCACTGATTGCGCTGCTTCTGTTTCGGGAAAAGATTTCAAAAAGACTGTGGTGCGGAATTGTGTTCATTGTACTGGCAAGCATGCTTTTGTCGTTGGATACGGGACAAAGGGTGACATTCCAGGCGGGTTCTCTTTTGGTGCTCGGGGCAACCTGCTGCTGGGGCCTTGAGAATAATTGTACAAGAAAAATTTCGGAAAGAAACACCTATCAGATCGTGATGATAAAAGGATTATGCTCCGGCATGGGCTCCATACTGATTGCAGCGGTAAGGGGAGAAGCATTTCCCAAATGGACAACGGTGCTGATGGTAATGGGGCTTGGCTTTATCGCATACGGAATGAGCATTTTTTTCTATATCAGAGCACAGAAAGAATTGGGAGCGGCAAAGACCAGTGCCTATTATGCGGTAGCACCGTTTGTCGGTGCAATCTTGTCTTTTTTGATATTGAAGGAGCCCTTTTCCTCCAATTATTTCATTGCCGGAATGGTGATGGTCATCGGTTCTGCTATTGTGGTATATGATACACTGGCATCTCGATATGAGAAAAACAATTCGGATTGAGACCAAAATGTAAACCTACAGGCGACAATTTCGTATAAAAAGCTATTTATGTGTGGTTTCTTTTGCTTTTATTGTCATGCTACAATGAATGCATAAATATTACTGATGACGTCGATCAGAAAAAAGAGCACACATGGAGGATGATATGAGTTTAGGTAAAAATATTCAGTACTTGCGGAAGCAAAAGAAAATCACACAGGAGCAGCTGGCAGAGGAAATGTCGGTGTCCCGTCAAACCATATCAAAGTGGGAAGCGGATGAAATTGTTCTTGAATTAAATAAACTGGTGGTGTTGAGTGATCTGTTTCCCTGTAAACTGGACGCTCTGGTACGGGAAAATCTGACAGATTACGATAAAATCTATTCTGCAATCACCATAAAGAGAGTAGAGGGATTCCGCATGGCAAGATATGTCATGGTTACGCCAAGACCTGAGGATGATGTGAACCGGTATATGGATGATTGGGCCAAAATGTCAGGTCTTCTTACCGTGAAACCGGATGCAAAAAAGATTGGCTGGGATTTCCCATTCGTTTCGTCGGAACTACAGAACAGATTTGGACTCAGAGGATATGTGGCTGCCTATATTCTGCCGGAGGGATCTGAAACCGACTATCCCGGTGTGGAGTATGCAGATCAGGCGCAGGCCGACTATGCAGTGATTACGATATACGATCCTTTTGCGGCAGCATTTGAGCGAATTCCGAATGCCTATAAGAAAGTTCTGGAGTACTTACAGGCAAACGGATTTAAAGAAAGACCAAGGGACGACATTCTTTCATGCTTTGAGTATGTTTACGAAAAAGACGGGATGACCTGCATGGATGTATATGTTTATGTGGACAGTGTCTCAAAAACAGAGGCGTTTACTAGTTTTTCATAGATAAAGGAAAGATGTATATATAACGGTTGATGAAAAGTTAAATGTATGATAAAATAAAACCACTCAATGAGTGGCTTTATTTTGCTTGGAGGATGGATATGGAAAATTGCGAGTTAGAATATGAAGAGATACAGCCATACTTGCTAAGGGTTGTATATTATGTGGCATACTTTAATCGAATAATAAAAATAAAGACTGCTGTTACAAAGGGTAATAATATAGATAAGTCGAATATTATTCAAGACGAGAAAAAGAATAATATTGTTGTAGTGGATGAAATCAGATTTATGGGCCGGCAGAATATCAAATGGAGAGAAGTAGAAGATTTCCTGAAAGGGTATATTGGAAATCATTATGAGATTATAGATACTTCAGATTTAGTATTTATAGGAACTGACTTTCCGGAAGAACTGAAAGGATCCGAGGATACGAAAAGACTTAAAGGTACAAATGCAAAAGCCAAAGCCAATGCAACTCTTAAAATACCATTATTACTAAAATATGCGACAAATAAACGCTGGCAGGAAAATTATAAAACGAAGCATGGGATTGACGCAAAACATGGGTGGTATAGGTCTACGTCTCGTTTTGCTCTTCCAATCTATGCAAATGACGGAGAAATTGAGAAATATAGTATTTTTCGAATTGAAATGCTGATGAGACATGCAGCTGATGGCAAATTATATCTCTATGATATGGTAAATGTAAAAAAAGAAAAAGAAACGGGTACCCCGCTTGGACAATAGTCGTACGGTAACAAACTCGCTTCTTAAGAAGATAATACTAGATAGAAGTATAACTGTCAATTGCAATTTTGATAAAATGTATATTTAATGAAAAATATTTAATAAGGCAGTGCAGTCTTAAGTGGGAGATTCAATATGGAAGAGAAGAGGGAAGAATTAAGCAAACAAATAGAAATATTAAAAAAAATACGAAAGGATGCAGGAATGAATCGCAGAGAGTTTTCCGATTATATGGGGATTCCGCTGAGAACTCTTGAAGAGTGGGAATCCGGACGAAGAAAGATGCCGGATTATGTCCTGAGATTGATTACATATCACACTAAAATGGAGCTATTTCTTAAGAAAAAAGGAATAGTCTATGAAGAGACATGATCTCAGCCCAGCATTTTCTTCAGTTCATCAAGCGGAATCGGCTTTGAGTAATAATACCCCTGAAACCATGTGGCATTGTAAGCGCGAAGATAATCCTGAAGCTCTTCGGTTTCCACGCCTTCCAGACAGGTGGCCATGTGGGACTTCTCTGCAAAGTTCAAGATAGAGCGCACCATTGCCTGATTTTTGGGATTGTTTATAATATCACGAATGAAGCTCATATCAATCTTGATTTCATCCATGGGAATGCTCATGACGAGATTTGACGAGGCACTCCCTGTTCCGAAGTCGTCCATCGCAACTCTGATGCCACAGCTCTGAAAGAAGCGTACTTCCTGATCGAGAAAATCCATAGGGAAATCCTTACAGCGTTCTGTCAGTTCCATGCAGAGATGATTTGCCGGAAAAGCTGTTTCGCCAAGGATGTCCAACACTTTCTGATGAAATTCCGGGCGTTCCAGCTGCCTAACGGAGATGTTTACATTGACAAAGAAATCCGGTTTGCGTTCAAGGAGCTCTTTTGTTTCTATAAGGGCTGTTCGGAGAACAAAGTTTCCAAGATGATACATACTTGGGTCTGTTTCCAGCCAGTCAATGAACATTCCGGGCGGTATTGTGCCATAAGACTCGTGGCTCCAGCGGACAAGCGCTTCTGCACCTACAATGTCCCCTGTATTGGAATTCACAATTGGTTGATACAGCAAATAAAAGCCTTTGCAATTGTTATGGACAGACTGATGAATCACTTTCATGAGTGTAAGGTCAGCACCCTTTGAGGTCTGTACTTCATCATTAAAAATGACAAGCTGATCCTGATGTTTCTGGAGGGAATGATTCAGTGCGTAAGTGACCTGGCCGCAAATGGAAGAGAGATCTTCGTGATAGTTCTCAAGAAGAATCGCACCGGCAGCCATTTTCAGCGGATGCAGCTTTCCATCTGCCATAATTCCGGCATCGAGGGTGTCACGCACCTGCTTTTCAAAATCAAGAAGCTCTTTGCGACCGGCTTTTTTCAGGATAAAGACAAAACGTTCCCCGTCCAGATGATAGACAGCTTTATCGAGATCCATCATATAGATAAAACGCAGAGCGATTGCCAGAAGCAATTCATTGGAGAAATCACGCCCATAGACGAGATTAAAAGTGGAAAAGCCTTTTACATGGATTTGCAGGATTGCAAACTGATTTTCCTGTGTAATGATATATTCGAGGTCATTAACATAACGTGCTTCGGAATATAAATCAGTGAGTGGATCAAACTGACGAAAAACATTTTCATTTCTTATTACAACGACCAGATATTCCGGCACACTTTTTTCATCATAGAGAATCTTGGTATGAAAACTGAACATCGCATATTGATCATCATTGGTTCGCATACGGATGCACAATTCCCAGTCGAGGTGGATGCCGTTCAGACGTTTTTCAATTTCTTCCAGATATTCCTGCATGTCATCGGGATACACATATTTAAGCAGAAGATGCTCAAAATCAGAAATGACTTGATCAGTCAAGCAGAATAAATCCCTGGTTTTTTCGGTACACCATGATTTATTATCCGCAAAACTTGTCACCCATGTATAGGAGTTGTCTGAAAGCATGTCTATGCTGTCTATGATTGCAGAAATTTTCCCTATATCCTTTTCCAAAAAAGGAATTCCCTTCATCTGTAAGCCCCCGCTGATTACACATTTGCATTTTTTATATTTATCTTTATTGTAACATATTATAATCGTATCATCAATCATAGAACAGGGCAGAAGAGACAATATCAGTAACCTGTGTTATACTGTTTAAAAATGAATTACTGTTGTGAAGAGGCAGATATGGAAAAAATGAAAATAGGTGTGATCTCAGATATTCACAGTAATTATCTTGCTTTCAGGGCGGTTTACGATATTATGAGATCGCAGGGGATAACAGAATATATTTTGCTTGGTGACTATGTGTCGGATACTTCGGATACTGAAAAGACCATGGAATTATTATATGAAATCATCCGTGACCGGAAGACTCACATTCTTCGCGGAAACCGTGAGGAATATCTGCTGGAGCAGAGAAAGGTGAGAAAGGGAGATAAAGAAGGACCGCGCTGGATTGCCAATTCGGCCAGCGGTAATTTATTGTTTACATTTGAACGGCTGAGAGAAAAAGATTTTCAATTTTTTGAAAGTCTGCCGATCACGTTCAAGTTTGAAAAAGAGGGATTTCCGGCAATCACTTGCTGTCACGGTTCTCCGGCAAATACCAAAGAGTTATTGCAGCTTAATGGTGAAAATACAAAGAATTGGTTGTGTCAGATTGATACGGAGTATCTGCTGGCGGCCCATACCCATTTTCCGGGTGAGTTCCGATATGAGGGAAAGACCTATATCAATAACGGCTGCGCAGGTCTCGCTATCGGAGATGCGGGCCTTGCACAGTGCACCATTCTACATGGAACAGAAGAGAATGGAGTTAGAAAATGGGAGCCTGAGTTTTTGAAAATTCCTTATGATACGGAAGCAGTGGTGGGAAAAATCTTTACATCGGGGCTGATGGATATGGCACCGTGGTTTATCAACAGTAATATCCAGATCCTCAGAACCGGGACAGACAACAGTGCACAGCTGGTTGCGTTGTCTGCCAGGTTAATGGAAGAGGAAACCGGTTCGAAAGTCATTTGGCCGTTTATCGATGAAAAATATTTTGAGAGGGCGGCTGAAATTCTCGGTGTGCCGGATTACCGGGAATCACAATAGTCTGGTAGTCCACTTCGTGCAATCCCACACGTCAGTGGCAAGATCGTCGTAAAATTCCGGCTCGTGGCAGACCATCAGGATACTGCCTTTATATTCCTTCAACGCGCGTTTTAATTCTTCCTTGGCATCCACGTCAAGATGATTGGTAGGCTCATCCAGAAGTAAAATATTAGTTTCTTTGTTGATCAGTTTGCACAGGCGCACCTTTGCCTGCTCGCCGCCGCTTAAGACCTTCACCTTGCTTTCGATATGTTTGGTGGTAAGGCCGCATTTGGCAAGGGCGGAGCGCACCTCATACTGACTGTAACCCGGAAATTCCTTCCATATTTCCTCGATGCAGGTGGTGGCAATATTCTGATCCATTTCCTGTTCAAAGTAGCCGATGGAGAGATAGTCTCCTTGCTCTACGGACCCGCTGATGGGAGGAATCAGCCCTAAGATACTTTTGAGAAGAGTAGTCTTACCGATTCCGTTGGCTCCGGTGAGAACAATTTTCTGTCCACGTTCCATTGCAAGATTTAAAGGGGAGGACAGCGGCTCGTCATAACCGATTACCAGATCGGAGGTCTGGAAGATGTAGCGTCCCGGAGTTCTAGCTTCTTTAAAGTGAAATTCAGGCTTCGGCTTTTCCGCGGCCAGCTCGATCACATCCATCTTGTCCAGTTTTTTCTGGCGTGACATGGCCATGTTTCTGGTGGCTACTCTTGCTTTGTTTCTTGCCACAAAGTCTTTCAGATCGGCAATTTCCTTCTGCTGTTTATTGTAAGCTGCTTCAAGCTGAGATTTTTTCATGGCATAGACTTCCTGAAACTTGTCATAGTCCCCCACATATCGGGTAAGCTGCTGATTGTCCATATGGTAGATCAGGTTGATCACGCTGTTCAGGAAAGGTATGTCATGAGAGATAAGAATAAAAGCGTTCTCGTAGTCGTTAAGATACCGCTTCAGCCATTCAATGTGCTCCGCATCCAGATAGTTGGTGGGCTCATCCAGTAGCAGAATGTCGGGCTTCTCAAGCAGAAGCTTTCCGAGAAGAACCTTGGTGCGCTGACCTCCGCTCAAATCGTTGACATCCTTGTCAAGCCCGAGGTCCAAAAGGCCAAGGGCTCTTGCAACTTCCTCCACCTTGGAGTCAATCATATAGAAGTCGTGCATGGTGAGAAGATCCTGGATGGTGCCAAGCTCTTCCATATAGCTCTCCAGTTCCTCCTCCGAGGCAGTTCCCATTATGTCACAGATTTCATTCATCTGATTTTCCATTTCATAGAGAAAATCGAAAGCAGATGCAAGAACATCACGTATGGTCATTCCCTTTTCAAGGGCGGTATGCTGATCCAGATAGCCCACGCGGACGTTTTTTGCCCATTCCACCCTTCCCGCATCGGGCATCAACTTTCCGGTGATGATATTCATAAAGGTTGATTTTCCTTCCCCGTTAGCGCCGATCAGGCCGATATGTTCTCCTTTTAAAAGACGGAAAGAAACGTCGTTAAAAATGGCACGGTCTCCGAAACCGTGGGTTAAGTGCTCTACGTTTAAAATACTCATAAGTGTCTCCTTGTATGGTAATTAGAAAATGACATAGTGAGATTATATCATAAAGTTACAGATGTGGGATATAATTAATAAAGTAATTCATACTTTACGGAAGGCAGGAGGAATAATTGCGGATGTAAATTATTGGAAAAATAAACCCGGTCGGGATTGACAAATTTAGCAAAAAAAGATATATTAAAATCAGTAATGATTACTGATTTTGCATTTCGGAAGGAGAAAAGAATATGGATAAAAACATTTTCAGAAAGTTGTCTTATGGCGTTTATGTCATAAGTACATGGGATAACGGGAGAGCAACAGGCTGCACGGCAAACAGTGCGATGCAGATCACTTCCTCACCTGCGACCATAGCGGTCAGCATCAACCATGACAATTATACCAATCATTGTATTGAGGAGACAGGGAAGTTTGCAATTTCTATTTTGTCAGAAAAGTCAGAGCCTTCTATTATTGGCTCCTTTGGCTTCCGTTCCGGCAAGGATGTCAATAAATTTGATGATGTGCAGTATTCGGTGAAGGATTATTTGCCGGTGATCAATGATTCCTGTGGTTATATTACCTGCAAGGTAATCGATAAGATGGAAACATCTACACATACCGTATTTTTAGGTGAAGTGTATGGCGGAGAAGTCTTTTCTGACACAGATGCCATGACTTATGCATATTATCATAAGGTGGTAAAAGGCAAGAGTCCCAAGACTGCACCGACCTATATTCCGGAGGAAGAGGAAAAGAAGGAAGAGGAAAAGCCTGTTCGTAAGTTTAAGTGTCAGGTATGCGGTTATGTTTATGAAGGTGATGAACTGCCTGCGGATTACACCTGCCCTCTTTGCGGTGTGGGTGCGGATAAGTTCGAAGAAATAAAATAGTAGAAGATGAGAAAGCGTTACGGGATGCGTGAGCATCTGTAAATAAAGGAGGAAAAAAGAATGGATTTAAAGGGTTCAAAGACAGAAGCTAACTTAATGGCAGCATTTTCGGGAGAGTCTATGGCAACAAATAAGTATACTTATTTTGCTTCCAAGGCTAAGAAGGACGGTTATCAGCAGATTGCCGCAATCTTCGAGGAGACCGCTGCCAATGAAAGAGAACATGCCAAGATGTGGTATAAGCTTTTAAACGGCGGAATTGATTCTACACTGGAAAACCTTGGTCATGCAGCCGAGGGCGAAAATTTTGAGTGGACTGACATGTATGCCGGTTTTGCCAAGGTGGCAAAGGAAGAAGGATTTGATGATATTGCAGCTTTGTTTGAAGGAGTAGCTGCAATCGAGAAGGAACATGAGGAGAGATATAAGAAGCTCATCGCCAATATCGAAAACGGTGTGGTATTCTCTAAGGATGGCGATACCATCTGGCAGTGCAGAAACTGCGGACATATCTGTGTCGGCAAGCAGGCTCCCGAGGTATGCCCCGTATGTGCACATCCTCAGAGCTATTTCCAGGTAAAGCCTGAGAATTATTAAGCACAGGTTTTCATAAACGAAGAAAAATCATAAATCGAAGGACAATAGTATTTGGTTAGCATCAAAACTGTTAAGATGAGGGGTAAATCCACGGATTTACCCCTTAACTTTTTTTGACAGAGAAATTATAGTTTTGTTATGCAATTTATATTTTTAAAACATATAGTATTTTAATTAAATTTCGTTATAATATAATCAAATAGTGTGTTAAGTATAAACGTGGCAGAACCAGAAAACAGTGAGAACATAATAGGGAGACTTAATTATAATTTGTGAAACAAATTAGGAAAGGGGAAATCGTGGCAGATAATATGAAATTCGAATTGTTGGCTGATTGCATAAAAAGCATTAATGTAAAAGCTGGGAATGCAGCCAAGAGCGCTGTAAATCAGCTGATGACTCTTAGAAATTGGGCAATAGGTTATTACATTGTCGAATATGAGCAAGACGGAAGCGATAGAGCTGAATATGGAGCACATTTGCTTAAAAATCTCGAGGAGCAGATTTCAGAAAAAGGAATGAATTCCACGTTGTTTAAGTTGTGTAGACAATTTTATCTTATGTATCCTCAGATTGGTGCGACAGTGTCGACCAAATTTGAATTACCGGATTTTGGAAAAGTGCGACGATGTCGCACGAATATGTAACAAATCCCGAACAGCTTGTAAATAACCTATCATTTTCACACATAAGGGAAATTATGGTAATCGATGATGCGTTTGAGAGATTTTTTTATGAAACTGAATGTATGAAATGCAATTGGAGTGTAAGGGAACTTCGCAGGCAGATAAATATTATTTTATAGATTTGGTTTTCTATAATAGATTACTGCATTGCAATGTGATTATTGAACTGAAAAATGATGAGTTTAAACATGAAGATTTAGGACAATTGAATACGTATGTTGGCTACTACAAAAAGAATGAGATGATTCCAGGTGATAATCCACCTGTTGGAATATTGCTTTGTACAGATAAAGGCTCTCAGATGGTTGAGTATGCTTTGTCTGGAATGGATAATCAGTTATTTGTTTCAACATATATGCTACATTTACCAGATAAGAGGAAGTTAGAAGAATTTATGCTGAAAGAAATGAAAGAAATGGGATTATAAAATATAAAATATGGGTCGTGAGACTTCTCTTTTTTATATCATAAAGTCATGCTATAATGAACGTTAGTGAGCGGGAGCATGCGCAGTATATTCACTTTTTTTGCAAGCGGGAGCAACTGCTTGCAGAGCCAAAGTGCAATCAATAAAGGAGGCAGGACAAATGGAAGAATCAATGAAGGATTATGAAAAGGAACTGGAGGCATCCTTCCGGACCATCAATGAGGGAGATGTGATCTCGGGTACGGTTATTGATGTCAATGAAGAAGAGGTAATTCTTGATCTGAAATATTATGCGCAGGGAGTGATCAAAGCGGAAGATATGAGTGATGATCCCGGCTTTTCCGTTTTGAATGATGTGAAGATCGGAGACGAGATCGAAGCGACTGTGGTCAGAATGGATGACGGACAGGGAAATATCCTATTGTCTAAGAAGGAAGCCAATGATGTGCTTGCATGGGATGTGCTTCAGGGATACCTTGATGAGAAAAAGGATGTAGAAATAAAAATCAGTGAGATTGTTAATGCGGGAGCCGTTGCCTATGTGGAAGGAATCCGCGGGTTTATTCCGGCATCCCAGTTGTCACTATCTTATGTGGAAGATCTTTCACCCTATCAGGGAAAGAGATTGACTGTAAGGGTCATAACTGTGGACAGAGAGAAAAAGAAGCTGATCCTTTCTGCCAAGGAAATTTTGAGAGAGCAGGCCAAGGAAGAGCATGACCACAAGGTAGCCATGATCGTGCCGGGCACGGTACTTGAAGGCGTTGTGGAAAGCCTGCAGCCTTACGGAGCTTTCGTGGATCTGAAAGATGGCCTTAGCGGTCTTGTGCATATCTCACAGATCTGCCAGAAGAGGATCAAGAAACCCTCGGAGGTCCTGAAGGTTGGGGATAAGGTGAAGGTTAAGGTACTGAACACTAACGAAGGCAAGATATCCTTAAGCATCAAGGCTGTGGAGGAAGATCAGTCAGCACAGGAAATAGAAGAACTTGACACAAAACAGTTCTCAGCAGGTGAAAGCGTAGGTACCAATCTGGGTGATCTGTTTAAAAAGCTGGGATTTTAGAAATGATGTTGGGGCTTATTTTAGGAATTGCATGGAGTATTTGCGGAATCACATGTTTTGTGAAACTGGATCAGGCGTATGAAGAGGACCGCAAAAAGAGAATTTTTCTCGGAATTTTCTTTGTCTTTTTTGGCGTCTGCGGACTCCTTGGCTTTTTCCTTAAGAATAATAAATTGTCCTTTACATCGCTGATGCTTTCAGCCGCACTGTTATGTATTCTGCTTTTTATTTATGCATGGTATCAGGTGTGCAGCTGTAAGACGCCGGTAACGGCAGTTTATCTGCATTATAATGAGTACAGCGGAGGAAGAGGGCAGCGTTCTTATGCGCCGGTATTCCGCTATGCTTATGGCGGCAGGGAATATGAGCGTCAAACCTATGAGGCGTATTCTCGCAGAAAGATAGAAAAGCTTTTTACGCCGGGTGAAACATATCAGATTCTGATCAATGAAAAGAGTCCGATGAATTGCGTGTCCTGCAAAAGGGTGGCATCGAGTAATTATGTCATCTGCCTGATGGGAATTATTTTTCTGATTATCTATATAAGCGTTATGATCACGGTGTAAAAACAAAAGGAAAGAGAGAAAATCATGTTTCAGTATTGTTTATTTGATCTTGACGGAACACTGACTGATCCAAGAGAAGGCATTACAAAATCAGTACAGTATGCACTGCATCATTTTGGAATAGAGGAGCCTGACCTTAAGAAGCTGGAGCCCTTTATCGGGCCTCCGTTAAAGGACAGCTTTATGGAGTTTTACGGATTTACCGAAGAACAGGCAGAGGAAGCAATGAAATTTTACAGGGAGCGGTTTGCACCCATAGGCATTTATGAGAATGAGGTTTTTGAAGGAATACCGGAAATGCTTCGGCATCTTCATCAAAACGGGCAGAAGCTTGCGGTAGCTTCCAGCAAGCCTATTGGTTTTGTGCGTCAGATTCTGCAGCATTTTGAAATAGATGGGTATTTTGACGTGATCGTGGGAAGTGAGCTTGATGGTACCAGATCCACCAAGGAAGAGGTCGTGGAGGAAGCACTTTCACAGCTTGGCATTTTGGAGCTGTCAGGTGAAGAAAGGAAAAACAATTGCGCCATGGTGGGGGACCGGAAGTTTGATATTCAGGGCGCAAAAGCCTATGGACTTACGGGTGTTGGTGTTTCCTTTGGTTTTGCCGGGGAAGGTGAGCTGGAAGAAGCAGGTGCGGATATCATCGTGGATACCGTGACGGAATTAGAAAAATTGCTACTCAGATAAAGGAAGGAAGAGGACATTGAGTTATTTTAAAATGATCAGCTGCAGGTGGGAGGAAGGGGACTTAAAAAAATGGTCTCCGCTGAAAAAGGCATCCTATCTGTTGATACCGTTTCTTATTTATATGGTGGTAAACGATATGGCGGAAGTGATCCTGTGGGCACTTTCGGAACATTTCCTTGGTGGCGCAGGGGAAGAAACAGTGGCCTTTGCAAGTCATTATGGGGCAACTATTCGGGGAATGATCAGTGGAGTCGCCATTTTGCTCGGAGTGGCAGCGGTATGGACGGCAGTGAAAAATGAGATCAATGTGCCGGGAGGAGTAAAAGGAGATGCGGTCACCGCCTATGCCTTTCTTGCCGCGTTTGCGTGCTGCATTTCCATCAGTATCAATATCCTTTTTTATCAGACAGGCTTTACGTCAAGCTCAGGGGCCTATGAAAATGTTTATGAAGCCCAGTATGGAGTGGAATTTTTGATCGGCCTTGTCCTTTACGGCGTGATCTCACCGATTGCGGAGGAAGCAATCTTCAGGGGACTTATTTATAACCGGATGAAACGGTGCTTCGGATGGATCGCAGCGCTGATCTTTTCCTCCCTTTTGTTTGGTGCTTATCACGGAAATGTGGTACAGGCGGTATATGGCATGCTGCTTGGTCTGATGATTGCGTATTCCTATGAATTATATAAAAACTTTGCGGCGCCGGTGCTGTTTCATGCCATTGCCAATATCAGTGTGTACACCATGACTTACCGGAATAATCTGGGTCAAATGGACAGAAGAATCGCACTTACAATAGGCGCAATTACGTTTCTGGCGGCAATTTCAATTGCTGTCTATATAAAAAATAAGCTTCTGCCAAAAGAAAAATAGAACTTAAATTGTATAAAAGAAGGAAAAAAGAAAAGATAATAGAGTATATAATCAGATAATTAAATTACGTAAATGACAATTGACAAATAATCTGACAATTAAAAGAATAGTCGTTATTTACAAATGAAAAAAAATGTTGTATAGTATGCCCATAGGTCGCAAAGAGGCGAGTTAATAGTCTCTTTGCGACCTTTCTTGTATGCAGAAATATTTTCTGTATACGGGAAAGGTGTAGATGCGCACTCGTGCGAATGGAGATTATTGCAAGCAATCGCACTCGGCGCGGAAATGTGCCAAGGCACATTTCATTGTATGATACACGTATACGCTATTCATAAGGGAAGGAGAAACAGATATGTTTGATGCAAAATTAACGGTTCCTGAAGCGCCGCTTCACCGCCCGGAATTTGAACATGACAATTGCGGTATCGGTGCCTGCGTCAATATCAAGGGAGTAAAGAGCCGTGAAACGGTGGAAAATGCACTTAAGATTGTAGAAAATCTGGAGCACCGTGCCGGTAAAGATGCAGAGGGTAAGACAGGTGACGGTGTCGGTATCCTGACCCAGATCCCTCATAAATTCTTTAAGAAAGTAACAAAATCGCTTGGAATCTCCATAGGGGAAGACAGAGAGTACGGTGTGGGTATGTTCTTTTTCCCACAGGATGAACTGCAGAAAAACCAGGCGAAAAAGATGTTTGAGATCATCGTGGAGAAGGAAGGACTTACCTTCCTTGGATGGAGAGAAGTTCCCACCCATCCGGAGGTTCTCGGACACAAGGCGGTGGAATGTATGCCTCACATCATGCAGGCATTCGTAAAGAAACCTGCAAACGTGGCCAAGGGAATTGATTTTGACAGAATGCTTTATATTGTAAGAAGAGTATTTGAACAGTCTTCCGATAACACCTATGTGGTTTCTTTGTCGAGCAGGACGATCGTATATAAAGGAATGTTTCTGGTGGGACAGCTCCGCACCTTCTTTGCGGATCTGCAGGATAAGGATTACGAGTCTGCCATTGCCATCGTACATTCCCGTTTCTCTACCAACACCAATCCCAGCTGGGAGAGAGCTCATCCCAACCGTTTTATCGTGCACAACGGTGAGATCAATACCATTCAGGGCAACGCAGATAAGATGTTGGCCCGTGAGGAAAACATGGAATCGGAGCATCTCCACAGCGTACTTCACAAGGTGCTTCCGGTAGTCAACACTTCCGGATCCGATTCGGCTATGCTGGATAATACACTGGAATTCCTCGTGATGAGCGGTATGGATCTTCCCCTTGCGGTGATGATTACCATTCCGGAGCCCTGTTCAAATAACAAGACCATGTCCCAGCATAAAAAGGACTTTTATCAGTATTATGCAACCATGATGGAGCCCTGGGACGGTCCGGCTTCCATTCTGTTCAGTGACGGTGATGTGATGGGAGCTGTCCTTGACCGTAACGGTCTGCGTCCTTCCAGATATATGATTACGGATGATGATACGCTGATCCTTTCCTCCGAAGTCGGTGTGCTTGACATTGATCCTTCCAAAATCATTGTGAAGGAACGTCTCCGTCCCGGCAAGATGCTGCTGGTGGATCTGGTGCAGGGAAGAGTCATTGATGATGATGAGCTGAAGGAGAGCTATGCTTCCAGACAGCCCTACGGCGAATGGCTTGACAGCAATCTTGTATATTTGAAGGATCTGAAGATTCCCAATGAGCGTGTACCGGAATTCACTTATGAAGAAAGACAGCGTATGCAGAAGGCATTCGGCTATTCCTATGAAGAACTGAAGACCAGTATTCTTCCCATGGCAAAGAACGGTGGGGAAGCCATTGCGGCCATGGGTGTGGATACGCCGCTTCCGGTCTTAAGCAAGACCCATCATCCGCTGTTCCATTACTTTAAACAGAAATTCGCGCAGGTGACCAACCCGCCTATCGATGCCATCCGTGAGGAGGTAGTGACTTCCACTACCGTTTACATCGGTACGGACGGAAATATTCTGGAGGAAACACCCCAGAACTGCAATGTGATGCAGGTCCATAATCCGATTCTGACCAACACGGATATCATGAAGATCAAGAGCATGAAAAAGGATGGCTTTAAGGTAGAAGTTATTCCTATTACCTATTATAAAAACACAAGTCTGGAACGTGCCATTGACAGACTGTTTGTGGAAGTGGACAGAGCCTACAGAGACGGTGTGAATATTATGATTCTTTCTGACAGGGGCGTGGATGAAAACCATGTGGCAATTCCTTCCCTGCTTGCCGTATCGGCACTGAACAGACACCTCGTCGTAACCAAGAAAAAAACAAGCGTGGCTCTGATTCTGGAGTCAGGTGAACCGAGAGAAGTACATCATTTCGCAACCCTGTTAGGTTACGGTGCATGCGCCATCAATCCTTATCTTGCCCAGGAGTCCATTAAGGAGCTGATCGACAACCATATGCTGGACAAGGATTATTATGCGGCAGTGGACGACTACAACAATGCAATTTTGCACGGAATCGTAAAGATTGCATCCAAAATGGGTATCAGCACCATTCAGTCCTATGAAGGCTCCCAGATTTTTGAAGCCATCGGTATTGATAAAGATGTGATCAATAAATACTTCCCCAATACAGTATGCCGTGTGGGTGGTATCACCATTAAAGATATTGAAAAACAGGTGGATGATCTTCATTCACAGGCTTTTGATCCCCTTGGTCTTGCCAATGATTTAACACTTGACAGCCTTGGACACCACAAGATGAGGAGCGGTGCGGATGAACATCTCTATAACCCCGCAACCATTCATCTTCTCCAGGAATCTACAAAGCGTGGTGACTATGAGATGTTTAAGCAGTACACCGCACTGGTTAATGATGAGGATTCCGCCAGAAATTTACGAGGACTGATGGATTTCAATTTCCCTGAAAAAGGAGTTCCTATTGAGGAAGTGGAAAGCGTGGATTCCATTGTGACCAGGTTTAAAACGGGAGCCATGTCCTATGGTTCTATTTCCAAGGAAGCCCATGAGACATTGGCGATTGCCATGAATACCCTTCACGGACGCTCCAATTCCGGTGAAGGCGGTGAGGATCTTGACAGACTTTCCGTCGGTCCTGACGGACTCAACAGATGCTCTGCAATCAAACAGGTAGCCAGTGGACGGTTTGGTGTGACCAGCAGATATCTGGTGAGCGCAAATGAGATACAAATCAAGATGGCACAGGGAGCAAAACCGGGCGAAGGCGGTCATCTTCCCGCAGGAAAAGTTTATCCCTGGATCGCAAAGACGAGACACTCAACCCCGGGTGTCGGTCTGATTTCTCCTCCGCCTCATCATGATATTTATTCTATCGAGGACCTTGCGGAGTTGATCTATGATTTAAAGAATGCAAATAAAGATGCCAGAATCAGTGTAAAGCTGGTCTCCGAGGCAGGTGTTGGTACGGTTGCGGCAGGTGTCGCCAAGGCAGGAGCCCAGGTTATCCTTGTTTCCGGCTATGACGGCGGTACCGGTGCAGCACCCAGAAGTTCTATTCACAATGCAGGCCTTCCCTGGGAGCTTGGCGTTGCGGAGACTCATCAGACACTGATCATGAACGGTCTTCGAAACAAAGTCCGTATCGAGACAGACGGTAAGCTGATGAGCGGTCGTGATGTTGCCATCGCGGCAATTCTGGGTGCGGAGGAGTTCGGTGTTGCAACAGCGCCTCTTGTAACCATGGGCTGTGTGATGATGAGAGTCTGCAATCTGGACACCTGCCCTGTGGGCGTGGCAACCCAGAATCCGGAGCTCCGCAAGAACTTCAGAGGAAAGCCGGAATATGTCATCAACTTTATGCGTTTTATCGCAGAGGAACTTCGTGAATATATGGCAAAGCTGGGCGTTCGCAGTGTAGATGAACTGGTGGGTCATACAGAGTTCTTAAAGATGAAGGATAATCTGACAAAGCAGCAGAAACAGATCGATTTAAGCCTGATTCTGCAGAATCCTTATGCGGAGAGCAAAGAGAAAGTGACCTTTGATCCTAAAAAGGTTTACGATTTCAAGCTGGAGAACACCATTGATGAAAAGGTGCTCTTAAAGCAGCTGAACAAGGCAATTGACACAGGTGCAAAGCGCAGTATAGAGGTAGATGTGAAGAACACTGACAGAGCCTTCGGTACCATCTTAGGTTCTGAGATCACAAAGCGGCTTGGAGATAATCTTGGCGAGGATACTTATCGTGTTCTGTGTAATGGTGCCGGCGGACAGAGCTTCGGTGCATTTATACCGAAAGGACTTACCCTGGAGCTTGTGGGAGATTCCAATGACTACTTTGGAAAAGGCCTTTCCGGCGGCAAGCTGATCGTTTATCCTCCCAAGGGAAGCCGTTTCAAGGCGGAAGATAATATTATCATCGGTAACGTGGCACTGTATGGTGCAACCAGCGGCAAGGCATTTATCAACGGTGTGGCAGGCGAGCGTTTCTGTGTCCGTAATTCAGGAGCCATTGCTGTTGTGGAAGGCGTTGGCGACCATGGATGTGAGTATATGACGGGTGGTCGTGTGGTAGTCCTTGGCAGAACCGGCAAAAACTTTGCGGCAGGTATGAGCGGTGGTATCGCTTATGTGCTGGATGAGGACAATGATCTGTACATCCGTCTGAACAAGGAAATGGTATCCTCCTATGAGGTCACTTCCAAATATGATGTCATTGAGCTGAAGGAAATGATCAAAGAGCATGTGGCACTGACCAATTCCGAAAAAGGAAAACTGATTCTGGATAACTTCAGTGATTATCTGCCAAAGTTCAAGAAGATCATTCCTCATGATTATGAGAAGATGCTGGCTACCATCGTGCAGATGGAAGAAAAGGGCTTAAGCGCAGAACAGGCACAGATTGAAGCATTTTATGCGGTCAAGGCTGCGAAATAAGGAGGTGTGAAAAATGGGAAAACCAACAGGATTTATGGAGTATAAAAGAGAGGTTTCAAAGGACGTAAAACCTAAGGACAGAATCAAAAATTTTAACGAATTCCATGAGCACCTTCCCATGGAAAAGCAGCAGCTCCAGGGCGCGCGGTGTATGGAGTGCGGCGTTCCCTTCTGCCAGGCGGGCATGAACATCTGCGGCATGACAAGCGGCTGCCCTCTGCACAATCTGGTGCCGGAATGGAATGATCTTGTTTACACCGGCAACTGGCAGCAGGCATACAACAGATTAAAAAAGACAAACAGTTTTCCGGAATTTACTTCGAGAGTGTGTCCCGCACTCTGCGAGGCGGCATGTACCTGCAATCTCATCGGAGAACCGGTGGCTACCAAGGAAAATGAGTATGCCATCATAGAGAACGCATATGAAAAAGGATATGCCGATCCAAAGCCGCCAAAGGTTCGCACCGGCAAGAAGGTAGCGGTAGTGGGAAGCGGCCCCTCCGGCCTTGCCGTGGCAGACCAGCTCAACAAGAGAGGCCACAGTGTCACCGTGTTTGAACGCTCCGACAGAGTGGGCGGACTTCTGATGTACGGCATCCCCAATATGAAGCTGGAAAAGCACATCGTGGACCGCAAGATCAAGGTGATGGAAGCAGAAGGTATCACCTTTGTGACCGGCGTGGATGTGGGAAAAGATATGAAAGCGGATAAGCTTTTAAAGGAATTTGACAGGGTGGTACTTGCCTGCGGATCCTCCAATCCCCGGGATATCAATGCACCCGGCAGAGATGCAAAAGGAATTTATTTTGCAGTGGATTTTCTGAAAGCCAATACCAAGAGTCTTCTGGATTCCAATTTTGAGGATAAACAGTATGTGGACACCAAAGACAAGAATGTGGTAATCATCGGCGGCGGTGACACCGGCAATGACTGTGTGGGAACCAGCATTCGTCACGGCTGCAAATCCGTGACCCAGATCGAGATGATGCCGAAGGCACCCGACAAACGTGCCGAGAATAATCCCTGGCCGGAGTGGCCCAAGGTATGCAAGACAGACTACGGTCAGGAGGAGGCCATTGCGGTGTTCGGACATGACCCCAGAATTTACGAATCTACCGTGAAGGAATTTGTGAAAGACAAGAACGGTAATTTAAAGGCGGTAAAGATCGTAAAGCTCTCCTGGGAGAAGGATCCTGAGACGGGACGCATGAAGATGAGTGAGATCCCCGGTTCCGAACAGACCCTTCCCGCAGAGATCGTGCTGATCGCCGCAGGATTTTTGGGAAGCCAGAAGTATGTGACCGATGCCTTTAAGGTGGAGGTAAACGAGAGAACCAATGTGAAGACGGCTCCCGGAAAATACGAGACCAGCGTCAAGAATGTTTTTACTGCCGGTGACATGCACAGAGGTCAGTCCCTTGTGGTATGGGCCATCCGTGAAGGAAGGGAAGCTGCAAGAGCGGTGGATGAGAGCCTGATGGGTTATACAAACTTAATCGTACAATAAGAAAAAGCCTGCATCCGGATTATCCGGGGCAGGCTTCCTTTATGGTATTTGTAATTTTTTCTCTGATCAGATCGGCGATTTCTTTGGAGGTCATTTCCTTGTAATCTTCGTAAAAAAGCGGTTCCAAAAAGTGAACCTGGGTCTTTACCGGCTTCAGTGAGTTGAGCTCAAAGGGTTTATAAGAATCAATCAGCGCTACCGGTACAATGGGGCTCTTTGATTTGATCGCACATTTGAAAGCACCCGGAAGAAATTCATGTACATCATTTCGGTTGTGATCATAACCGCCTTCCGGGAAAATAATATATCTGCGTCCGTTCTTTACTTCATTCACAATACTCAAAATAGTTTTTAACTGAGATTTCATATCTGTTTTGTCCAGCCGTGTTCCTTTTAAAAGATCAATAAACTGGCTGGTGATGATCTGGTGAGAACGTTTGTCGTCGATCAGTACTGTACAGGGCGCTTCATGACCGGAAATGATACCGAGCGCATCGTATTTTCCCTGATGATTGGCATACATCACATAGCCACCCTCATCCGGCAGATTTTCCTGACCGTAAATGTCCGTATGGATAAAACCGTTACGCTGCATAATGGAAACGGCCTGCTTCGCAATTTTATACCGGTCTGCTTCCGTATACCGGTCATCATGATGTTCAATATAGGCAGTTTTTAGCAGATATGCCAGAATAAAAGGCAAAGAAATAATAATAACATAACAAAGTCTTAACATAAATACACCCCACATTTTCAACATAGAAGAATATACCATATCAGAAGCTTCTTTTCAAATCATTATGGGGCAAAAAGTCAAAAAACAGAAAATTATTTTCTTGAAAGGAACGGGGAGTACAAGGTATAATAAATACAAATCGTTCTGCCAAAGAGAAAAGACAACATTGCCGAAAACTATGGGGAGTTTGGAGGAAAATCTATGAGAGAAACGGAAGGTAAAAACACCAAAGCAGCAGGAGAAGGATTAAGCAGCCGCATAGGGCGCATGTTTTCAGGAACTCTCAGACGTACATTGATATTTGTATGTCTGGTTTCAGTGGTGATTGCCGGATTCCTGGCGGTGATGTATACGTTAAAAGACAATCAGAGCGCCGTAACCGAATACACGGGAGAAATTGACCGTGCGATGCAGAGCAAGGTAAGTATGATTGAGGCAATCGCGGCGGGAATCAGCAGTGGAACATTGACAGAGAGGGAGAGCATTCAGAGCTATGTGGACTCCATGGTGGAAACAGATGACCAGGTATCTGCTGTTTACAGCTGCTATGATGAAAATGTCACCATAATGAGCGGAGGCTGGCAGCCGCCTGAAGACTTTATCGTCACGGAACGGGAATGGTACAAGGGGGCTCAGGCAGAACCTGCGTCAGTTTATATTTCCGCCCCTTACGTGGACGAACAGAGCGGAGGAATTTGCATTACCTTAGCCAAGGCAACCTATCGCGACGGAAAGGTTGCGGGCGTTGTGGGAATGGACATGTATATGGATAATCTGGTTTCCCTGATCGAGAAAAGCTACACCAGCAGCAGTTATGTGTTTCTGGCTACTGCAGACGGAACCATTCTCGTGCATCCGAATGACAAGTATTCCCTGAGCGTGGAAAGTACTTCCACTGTACAGGAAGTCAATTCCGGAAGATACAAGGATTTTGCGGAAAAAAATATGTCTACAAAAGTTTTTGCCGATTATAAAGGCGGTTTCAAATTTGGAATCGGAAACACTTCCGAAGTGACAGGCTGGAAAGTAATCTCGGTAAAACCGCTTACTTCCATACTGATCTTTTTCGGATTGATCATTGGACTGAATCTGCTGATCTATTTTGTTGCGGTGGCGGCCATTAAAAGGAATATCAATGGCAGAATCAGTGTCTTATTTAAGCCATTGGAATCTATCAGCAGCAAAATGACAGAAGTTGCCGGGGGAGATCTTTCCGTAGTATTTGACGAGGAAAAGAATTCCATGGAGATCGAAAAACTGACAGACTCCATCAATGAAATGATTGCAGGACTTAAATTTTACATAGGCAGTATTTCCGACACGGTCACTGCAGTCTCCAACAAGAATCTGGCTGTTTCTGTGGATGGAGATTTCAAGGGAAGCTATGTGCAGATCAAGGAAGCTCTTGAGAGAATTTTAAGTGACCTGAACGAGACTTTCAGACAGATCAATGATGGCGCTGAAAGTGTTCTCGGTTTTGCAGATAAACTGGAGAAGACAACAGAGTACGTGGCGCAGAGTGCATCTGCCCAGAATGAATCTGTTGTGAATGTATCGGAAGATATGGTACGGCTGACCGGGCAGACTAAGAAGATCACAGAGCATGCAGTGAATGTCCGCAGTGCCATTGAGGTGACTAACGAACATCTGGAGGCAAGTAATCGTGAGATGGCTGCTCTTTCCAATGCAATGGACAGTATTGACAAGTGCTATAGTGAGATTGCTGATTTCGTGGGAACAATTCAGAATATTGCTGCCCAGACAAACCTGCTTTCCTTAAATGCTTCCATTGAGGCGGCAAGAGCAGGGGAAGCCGGAAAGGGATTTGCCGTTGTAGCAGGGGAGATCAGTACATTGGCTTCTTCCAGTGCACAGGCAAGTGACAATATTAACAAACTTATTGAGGCTTCCAAGGCTGCCGTGTCCAAAGGAAAAGAACTGGTTTCAGCTGCCTGCGCGATGATGGAAGAAGGAATGAATGATTCTGCGAAGTCAAAACAGAATGTTGATGAAATTGTAGAATTCGTAAAAAGCCAGCAGAAGGCTATCGAGGATATCAACGCAGAGCTGAAGGAAGTGGCTGAGATTGTGGAAAATAATGCGGCCAGTGCGCAGGAAAATACAGCTATCAGCCAGCAGCTTGGAGATTGTGCAAGGAGCCTGAAGCAGACTACGGATTCCTTTATTTTAAGATAACTGATTCATTTTATGAAAATGAGCAAAAAAATAGGAATTTAGTACTAATTTTTATGCATTTCACCAATTGGAGGGGAAGCGGTTATCTGCTAGAATCATACTAATAAAATAAGCTTTTATAGTATGACAGGTGCAGCGATGACAGACAGAACAGAAAAGAAGCAAAACAATATTGACAGATACAAAAAACAGGAACACAGAGACAGACCGGTGATAATCGCACTGGCTGTTTTCTGTGTTTTTATGTTCTTCTGGGTAAGAGGAAATACGCAAACCCGGGATATTCAATTTAACAGTGAAAAAGCAGAAGCTTATGAGGGAGTGTTTCAGGTTTCTTACAGTGATCAGGAAATTTCCACGACTCTGCCGGCAAAGATCGATGGGGAAGCCGGAGACAATATCGTGATCAGAGGCATATTGTCCGCTGAAAACATAAAAGGAAACTCCATGATTTTTTATGTCAGACAGTCGGAGGTAAGTGTTTATCTGGATGGAGAGCTTTTGGCAGAATCCGATAAGGATAAAATAACGCCGTTTCCCGTATCGGCAGGCTCCTGCTGGTACTTTTTCAGACTGCCCGCAGATTATGAGGGAAAGGAACTGCGGATAGAAATCAGACCTCAGTTTGACAAATATGCGAAGGAACTGCCGACAATTTATACGGGAACAAAGGCCTCCTTTATCTATATGGTGCTGAAACAGGGGGGTTTTTCCATCCTGTGTACCGTGCCGATCCTGATACTGGGCGTTTTTCTCCTGCTGGCGGGAATATTCCTAAAGTATAACCGCCTTGCAGTGAGACTTTTCCGGTTCGGACTTTTTGCCATAGTGACCAGCTTGTGGAGCCTTCTGGAATCCAGAATCACTCAGATTTTTTGCGGGAATCTGGTAACAGCTTCCATTCTTTTGTTTTCCTGCTTTTTCCTGATACCGGTGCTTGCAGTTTCTTTTCTGCTGACCTTTGATTCGCTTGACCGAAGAAAATCTATGCATGTGCTTTTATGGATATCAGCCGGTGCTTTTTTGGCAGTTCAGATTTTGCAGATTGCCGGAGTATTCTATTATATTCAGATGGTTCCGGTGGCACATGTGCTGATCATACTTATCATTGCAGAGGTAATCAGGAGTTATATCAATCTGAGAAGAACGGAAAAGAAAGAAGAGAATCTTTCCCTTTATCGGGCAATGATAGTACTTGGGGTATTTTGCAGTGTGGATATTGTTTGCTACTATCTTGATCCTGCGGGAATTGTGGGAAGATTCAGCAAGATCGGAATGCTGCTGTTCTTTTCCTATCTGGGGTATTCTGCAGTCAGACAGGTCAGCATAATCATGGTAAGGGAAGCAAAACATGAGATTTATCGGGAACTTGCTTTTACGGATATTATGACTGGTCTTGGAAACAGAACGGCTTTTGAAAACAAGCTAAGTGAACTGAGAGAAAAACAACAGCCGGGATGGATCATTTTGGTGGCCGACATGAATAATCTGAAAAGTATTAATGATAACTTCGGTCATGCACGGGGCGATGAGGTGATTATCAAAATCGGACATTTTTTGGAGAAATGTTTTGGAAAAGACAATGACTGTTATCGGATCGGTGGAGATGAATTCTGTGTCATCGGAAACCGGCTGAGCGATAAGGAATTTGAAGAAAGCTGCAGACAGTTTGAGTCTCTTTTAGATAAGGAAACTGCTACCGTAAATGGCGGATATGTCTTTTCAGTGGCATACGGATATGCGGTGACAGAAAAAGACGGAGCAGATGAGTGCTTTAAGGAAGCAGACAGACGGATGTACGAGAAGAAGGCAGAATACAAAAGAAAAAAAGCTGATCTTAAGGCTTAAAGAAAGAAGGTAAGAAAGACAATGAGATATGAGAAGATATATTTGGAGGATCATTTCCCGAATCTTCCGAAGGCGCAGGAGAAGACACAGGTTACATTATATATACCGGATGTCTGGCAGGAGGTGGACACGCAGCAAACTTTTCCCTGTACAGTGATCTGTCCGGGAGGAGGTTACTCCTGGTGTTCCCAGCGGGAAGCGGAGCCTGTTGCACTTCGCATGCTCGGTAACGGGATTGCGGCGGCGGTCGTAGACTATGCCTGCAATCAGCTTTATCCGCTCCAGATGTTGGAAATTCTTGCTGCTATTACCTATATTCGCCGTAATAGTAGCGAATTGCACATTAATCCCGGGAAAATAGCTGTCATGGGATTCTCGGCGGGAGGACATGCGGCCTGTACGGCAGGCCTGTTCTGGCAGGAAAAGTTTGTGGAGAAAACACTTGAAATTGAGCATGGTGAAGATAAGCCGGACGGCATGATTTTGTGTTATCCTGTCATTACTTCAGGAAAATATACCCATGAAGACAGTATGAAATGTCTGCTTGGTGATGCTCCGGACCCTGAACTGCTTAACAAAATGTCGCTGGAAAAGCAGGTGACGGAAAATGCACCTCATGCCTTTATCTGGCATACCAGTGAGGACGGCCTTGTCCCACTGGAGAATTCACTTTATATTGCGACGGCGCTTCATGAAAAGGGAATTGACGTGGAAATGCATATTTATCCGAGAGGACATCACGGTTTATCCCTTTGCGATGAGACAGTGAACAAACCGGAAGATATCACGGATGTGGTGAAGTACTGTGATGACTGGGTGCCTCATTGTGTGAAGTGGATTAAGGAAATATTGTAATGTGTGAATTTGCGTGATGATAAATGTTAACTGCAGGCATTAACGGCATTTTCCAGTGCCATTGCAACAAAAGTATTGAGACTGACGTTTTTTTCGTCAGCCTTTATTGTTGCCATTCGGTGAAGCTCCGGAGTTACTCTGACGTTAAATGATCCTTTAAATGATTTTTGTGGAATCGTTCCCTTTTGCTTACATAAATCTAAATACTCATCTACTGCGTTGTGAAAATCTTCCTTTAGCTCTTTAATGCTCTGTCCTTCATAGGACATTAAGCCTTTTACCCCTAATATTTTCCCATACAGACAGTCATCTTCACTGGAATATTCAACGGTGCCGATGTAATCTTTATAATTCATATAATGACTCATAATAAACCCTCACTTTCTAATGTTTCTCTTATATATTTTAATATATATCTTTTTATTATTTTCTTGGGATGTGGCTTATGAAAGCGAATTGGTGCAAAGGATTCCTTATGTACAAAGCGTACGGAAGATCCGCTTGTTTTTCCGGTATTGTCCTCAAAATATTCAAATAGTTGAAGAAGCTGCACCAACTCTTCATATGTATAATCAGTTGGTTCAGATAAAAACCTCGAAATTATTTTTTCTCTTTTACTCAATTATATTCCTCCTTTTTATGGTTTGCAACTAATTTTAGTTGCAAATAAATTAACAATTAATTACCAAAGTCAATTATCATTTACTAATGGAAATTGTGGCTGAAAAAGCCTAAATAAAAAATATCATGGAAGTTTGGATGTTCTAGATATGCTGAATCATAGTATTTGTTTATACGATTGTCAATATCTTTTACTGTTATCCGAAATATTTAATAAAGTTTTTATACTTTTTTGTATTTCTAATTAATAATTGGCATAAAGATTTGGATTCTAATTAATAAAGCTTCAAAATAAACTAAAAAAGAAAAAAGAACGAATGTTCTAGAAATTGTTGTAAAATATCAGTAATCGTGGTATGATAGTAACAAACAAATGTTCTTAATGCAATCGAGGAAAGACGATGGAGCAGTTATCACTTTTTTCAGAAGAAATTAACAGAAATGCACCCCTTGCCAGCAGACTTCGCCCGGAAACACTGGATGACTATATCGGTCAGCAACATCTTGTGGGAGAGGGCAAGGTACTTCGGCGCATGCTTGATAAGGATATGATCTCCTCTATGATCTTCTGGGGACCGCCGGGCGTCGGTAAAACTACGCTTGCCCGCATTATTGCCCATAGGACAAAAGCCTCCTTTATTGATTTCAGCGCTGTCACCAGCGGAATCAAGGAAATTAAGGACGTGATGAAGCAGGCGGAGAATGACAGACTGGCAGGACTTAAGACCATTGTGTTTGTGGATGAGATCCATAGATTCAATAAAGCTCAGCAGGATGCTTTTCTTCCTTTTGTGGAGAAGGGAAGCATTATTCTGATTGGCGCTACCACCGAAAATCCGTCTTTTGAGATCAATTCTGCTCTTTTATCCAGATGCAAGGTATTTGTGTTACAGGCATTGACTGAACAGGACATGGAGAAATTACTTCATCATGCGCTTACGGATAAGAGGGGCCTCGGAAACAGCATGATTAATATAGAAGAAAGACTGATCCATGCCATTGCTGTTTTTGCAAACGGAGATGCCAGAACAGCTTTAAACACGCTGGATATGGCGGTTTTAAACGGCACTATCAATCCGGACGGTTCCATTACCGTACAGGAGGAAATACTGGAGCAGTGTATCGGTAAGAAGATGCTTCTCTATGACAGAGATGGGGAGGAGCATTACAATCTCATATCGGCACTGCACAAGTCAATGAGAAACAGTGATCCTGATGCCGCAATTTACTGGCTTTCCCGGATGCTGGAGGCAGGAGAAGATCCGCTCTACGTGGCAAGAAGACTGATTCGGTTTGCCAGTGAGGATGTGGGTATGGCGGACTCTCAGGCATTGCAGATTGCTGTGGCTGCTTATCAGGCCTGCCATTTTAATGGTATGCCGGAATGTAATGTGAATCTGGCTCATGCGGTAGTGTATCTTTCCATGGCACCAAAATCAAACGCCCTCTATGTGGGATATGGAAAAGCAAGGGAGGATGCCACAAAGATGTTGACTGAACCGGTACCGCTACAGATACGAAACGGTGTCACCGGACTGATGAGAGAGCTTCATTATGGAGAAGGCTATCAGTATGCCCATGATACGGAAGAAAAACTGACTCGTATGCAGTGTCTGCCTGAGTCACTGCAGGGTAAGAAATATTATGAACCCACAGGGGAAGGTCAGGAAGCTAAAATAAAAGAGAAACTGGAACAAATTGAAAAATTTCGAAATAAAAGGGATTAAAAAACAGTAATTGTGAAAATATGAAAGTGCAAATGTATAGGTAAGCAAGGATAGAAGAAAGGCATGGAAGACAGGAGCAAGCAGGAAAAACAGAATATGATCGTAAGCCGCAGTCAGCGGACACCTGCATTGGGGATGCCTGCTGTCACAGAGTCATCAGGGAACATGACGCTGATGGAAAAGCTTACCATTCTCTCTGACGCGGCCAAGTATGATGTATCCTGTTCTTCCAGTGGCGTGGAGCGAAGGGGCGACGGAACGGGCATTGGTAATACCTCTGCGGGAGGAATCTGCCACAGCTTCAGCTCCGACGGCAGATGCATTTCACTTCTCAAAATCCTTTTTACCAATGAATGTATCTATGACTGCAAGTATTGTATTAACCGAAAGTCAAATGATGTGCCGAGAGCTTCCTTTACACCGGATGAGGTCTGTGAGCTGACGATCCAGTTTTACCGGCGAAATTACATCGAAGGTCTTTTCTTAAGCTCGGGGATCATTAATAACCCGACCTATACCATGGAACTGATCTATGAGGCGGTCTATAAGCTGCGTACCTTATATCGTTTCCAGGGCTACATTCATGTGAAGGCCATACCGGGAGCAGATCCCGTGATTGTGCAAAAGCTTGGGCTTCTGGCAGACAGAATGAGTGTGAACTTAGAACTCCCCACAGCGGAGGGACTGCAAAAACTTGCTCCCAATAAGCATCGGAAAAATATTTTAATGCCTATGCGTCAGATTCAGCAGGGGATCACACAGAACAAAGAAGAAATCATGGTATATAAGCATGCCTCTTCCTTTGTACCGGCAGGACAGTCAACCCAGATGATCATTGGTGCTACTCCGGAGAGTGATTATCAGCTAATGATGGTGGCAGAAAGTCTGTATAAGAAGTTTGATCTAAAGAGAGTCTATTATTCCGCTTTTGTCAATGTCAATGAGGATAAGGATCTTCCCGCTCTGCCGGGAGGTCCGCCGCTCCTTAGGGAACACCGGCTGTATCAGGCTGATTGGCTTCTGCGATTCTATGGGTTTGAGGCGGATGAGCTGCTCAGTGAGCAGAAACCGAATTTTAATATTCTTCTGGACCCCAAAGCAGACTGGGCACTGCGTCACCTGGAACTTTTCCCTGTGGAAATCAACAGAGCAGATTATCGTACGATTCTCAGAGTTCCCGGTATCGGTGTGAAAAGCGCACAGCGTATAGTACGTGCCAGAAGAAATGGAAGTCTTAATTTTGAGAATCTTAAGAAGATCGGTGTGGTCTTGAAAAGGGCACTGTTTTTTATTACCTGCAACGGCAAAATGATGTATTCCACCAAAATAGAGGAAGACTATATTACAAGAAATCTGATTTCAAATGAAAAGCGATTGCCAATTGACAGAGACGGAATCACATATAAGCAGTTGTCACTGTTTGATGATCAAATGATATTAGATGGTAACGGAGAAAATCAGTGGAAGAGTATTATCTGATCTGTGAGGATTCCCTGGAGGGAATCTTTACCGGAATCTATAACGCATATTTAAAGAAGCTGCCGCATGAGAGAATTCATCTCTGTGTAGGAGAGGAAGAGAATTATCGTTTGTTTGCTGTCTATGAAAATTGTGCAGTAGATGAGAAAAAATCAGCGAGCGTGGCGAAAACCATAATCAGGGAATTCGGAACAGAGGCGTATCTTGCCATATGCAGGGCACTCGCATCCGGAGAGCCGGACAAAGGGGAAGCCGTTTACAGGACGGTAGTAAAGGGGCTTTCTATGAGAAATCGGAAGGAAGTGATGGGAAATCTTGCCGATCCCTATATTCACAGAGTGTTCGAGCTGGCGAGATTTACTGCAAATGAGGCTCATTTCCATGTAGAGTTCATTCGCTTCCGGGAACTGGAAAACGGACTTTTGTATGCCCCGATAGGACCTAAAAATAATGTGATCACCTTTATCATGCCTCATTTTGCGGACAGACTTCCACTTGAAAATTTTGTCATTCACGACGAGGTGCGAAATATTTTTGCCGTCCATCCTGCCGGAAAAGAATGGTTTCTGATGCAGGGAAAGGAAGGCATGGAACTGCCGGATCACTGCTTTTCTGCGGGAGAGGAAAAATACAGTGAACTGTTTTGCAGTTTCTTTCATACAATAGCTATAAAAGAACGGCATAATAAAGAACTTCAAAGAGGAATGCTGCCCTTGCGGTATCGAAAGTACATGACAGAATTTACAAAGCAGGAATAAAAAGAAAAAATTTGGTAATAATATACAAAAATACTTTAAAATTGTACTTTAAAAAGTACTTTACAAAATGATAATTGGGTGGTAATCTTTCTTAAAAGTAAACAGAAAACGTTTTATCATGACCGTTAAGGTAGAGGAGAAAGGTGATATTATGAGGACTCATAAAATCAAATTGAGACTTGATGAAGTAAAAGAATTTGTTTCAGCAGCTACCAGGTGTGATTTTGATATTGATATTTCATACAATAGATTCACGGTAGATGCCAAATCAATTGTAGGAGTACTGGGACTTGATCTCAATCAGGTTCTGACAGTTTCCTATAACGGATATGATCCTGAATTTGAAAAATATATCCATCGTTTTGCTTTAGCCGGTTAACAATCGGTTGGTCAAGCTGTAAAATTTGTGTTTTGAGCACAATGCATAGCTGAATTCTTTCAGTAGATTGACTCCCTGAAAAAGATAGCGTACTATCTTCTTTAGGGAGTTTTTCGTTTATTCATATGATACGCAGAGCGTGCCGGCGCATGGTTATCAGAGGGTTATAGGGGCGAGGAAAAAGAGACTGTTATGGAAATCCATATTTCTGTGAGAAATTTGGTAGAGTTTATATTGAGAAGCGGAAATATTGACAACAGAAGAAGCAAATCTCCTGACAATGCCATGCAGGAGGGAGGAAGGATTCACCGCATGATTCAGAGAAGGATGGGATCTGACTATCATGCGGAGGTCTTTTTGCGCCATACGGTAGAGACAGAGAATTACTCTGTTGTGGTGGAAGGAAGGGCAGACGGTATCATCCTTCAGAAAGAGGTGACCATTGACGAGATCAAGGGAACCTACCGTGAAATCCATAAGATAAAGGAAGCGGTGCCTGTACATCTGGCACAGGCAAAGTGCTATGCTTATATTTATGGGATTCAAAATGACTTGGACAATGTGAGAGTCAGGATTACCTACTGTAATATCGATACGGAAGAAATAAAATATTTTCATTTTGAGTATGAGATGGAAGAACTGAAAAAGTGGTTTGAAGAGCTTATGGCTTCCTACCGCAAATGGGCGGATTTTCAGTATGAATGGCAGAAGAAACGTCAGAAATCCATTAAAGAACTGGAATTTCCTTTTGAGTACCGAAGCGGTCAAAAGGATCTTGTCACATATGTTTATCAGACGATTTATCACAAAAAGAAGCTTTTTGTGGAAGCACCGACAGGGGTGGGCAAGACAATCTCTACTCTTTTCCCAGCTGTGAAGTCCATGGGAGAGGGGCGTGGAGAAAAGATTTTTTATCTGACAGCCAAGACCATCACAAGGACTGTGGCAGAAAATACGCTGGAGATTATGCGAAAAAAAGGTCTCATGTTCAAATCTGTGATTTTGACGGCCAAGGATAAAATCTGTTTTATGGAGGAAACAGAGTGCAATCCTGAGTACTGCCCCTATGCGAAGGGGCATTTTGACAGAATCAATGAGGCAATGTATGACCTTTTGACTCATT
This sequence comes from uncultured Clostridium sp., assembly GCA_945917985.1. GTDB lineage: Bacteria > Bacillota > Clostridia > Lachnospirales > Lachnospiraceae > Suilimivivens. Next base: position 45,487 of record CAMEIH010000004.1, read on the forward strand.
CGGACAACTTTAACAGAGAGACAATCGAGGAATATGCCTGCAAGCATCAGGTGTGTCCTTTTGAAATGTGTCTGGATATGAGCCTTTTTGCAGATGCGGTTATCTGTGACTACAATTATCTGTTTGACCCCCACGTCTATCTGAAAAGGTTTTTTTCGGAAGGAATCAGAGAAGATTATATCTTTTTGATTGACGAGGCTCACAACCTTGTGGAGAGAGGCAGGGAAATGTACAGCGCGGTGCTGGTCAAGGAGGATTTCCTGGCGCTCAAAAAGCTTGTAAAGGATATAGACGGAAAGATGTACAGACAGCTTGAGCGATGCAATCGTGAACTGCTTGAACTCAAGAGAAATTGCGAAGATTATGCCTATGAGGATGAAAGCTCTATTGCATCCTTTGTGAGGGCCCTGCTCAGACTGTCCTCCACCATAGAAGATTATCTGGAGGAGCATGAGGAAAGTCCCGTCAAGAAGGATATTCTTGATTTCTACTTTGACGTATCCCATTTCCTTCTTATCCACGAAAATTTGGATAAAAATTATGTGATCTACACACAGATGGAATCAGATGGAGGCTTTTGTATCAAATTGTTTTGCGTCAATCCTTCCAGAAATCTCAAAGAGTGTATGATGCGGGGAAGGAGTACGATCCTGTTTTCTGCTACTTTGCTCCCGATTCAGTACTATAAGCGGCTTCTCGGGGCGCAGGAGGGAGACTATGAGGTTTACGCAAAGTCTGTTTTTGACCCCGGGAAAAAGGGATTGTTCATTGCGCAGGATGTGACCAGCAAATATACAAGGCGTTCTGATATGGAATATTATAATATTGCTTCCTATATTCATAAAATTGTCAGAAGGCGTGTCGGCAATTATATGGTATTTTTCCCTTCCCATGCTTTTCTTCAGAATGTGTACAATGCCTATACGGATTATTTCGCAGAAGAAGAGCAGGTGGAATGCATTTTGCAGGAAGAATATATGGATGAGCAAAGCAGAGAAGTATTTCTTTCCAGATTTGAGGAGAGCGGCAAAGAAAAATCACTGATTGGCTTTTGTGTCCTTGGTGGAATTTTCAGCGAAGGGATCGATCTTAAAAATGACAGTCTGATAGGGGCTGTCATTGTAGGGACAGGTCTTCCGCTTGTTTGCAATGAGCGTGAAATATTAAAACGCTATTTTGATGAACAGGGAGATAATGGTTTTGATTTTGCCTACCGCTTTCCGGGGATGAACAAGGTGCTGCAGGCAGCGGGAAGAGTGATCAGGACAGTGGAGGATGTGGGAATCGTGGCACTTCTCGATGAACGTTTCTTAACGCCCTCTTATCTTCGCATGTTTCCGAGAGAATGGGAGGATTATGAAAAAGCTTCTCTTGAAAGAATCGAGGGGCAGGTAGACCGTTTTTGGAAAAAAATGAAGGAAGAAGAATAAAATGACGCCATATTTCATGAAAAAAGTCATGTGGATTTCTTTATATGACACATATGTCATTGTGGATAACTTTGTGGAAATTGGGGATTTCTCATGTTTTGACGAAATGTGGATAAAAAATTTTAAATGATTTTCAGTTTAAATCTGCAAGATAAAAATTTCAAAATCAAAAAAATACTCATTTAGTCAATAAAGCAAAAACTGAAATTGACCGGTTGAATTAATAGAGGCTTTTCAATGTACAGAAAGCACAAAATATGGTAAACTAATGAAAGAATGCTGAAATTCAGACAATAGGAGGAAATGCAAGATGTGGGCATATGAAAGTGTATTTTATCAGATTTATCCTTTGGGATTCTGCGGGGCACCCTTTGAGAATGACGGAGTGCTGACAAGCAGGATCAAAAAAGTGGAGGAATGGATTCCTCATATGAAAAAGCTGGGGATCAATGCGATTTATTTTTCTCCCGTTTTTGAATCTGATACACATGGTTATAATACAAGAGACTATAAAAAGATAGATGTACGACTCGGAACCAATGAGGATTTTAAAGAGGTCTGTAAGAAGCTTCATGAAAACGGCATCAGAGTGGTACTTGACGGTGTATTCAATCATGTGGGAAGAGGCTTTTATCAGTTTCAGGATGTAGTGAAAAACAGGGAGACATCTCCATATTTAAACTGGTTCCACATTAATCTTTCCGGAAATTCCAATTATAATGATGGTCTGTGGTATGAAGGATGGGAAGGCAATTATGATCTGGTAAAGCTGAATCTGCAAAATGATCAGGTGGTAAATCATATTCTGGACGCTGTAAAGTATTGGGTGGAAGAGTTTGATATTGACGGTCTCAGACTGGACGTGGCATATTGTCTTGACGAGAATTTCGTGAGACGCTTAAGAAGCTTTACGGAAGGCTTAAAACCTGATTTCTATCTTCTCGGAGAGATGCTTCACGGCGATTATAACAGACTGATGAATGATTCCATGCTTCATTCCGCTACCAATTATGAGTGCTATAAAGGATTATACTCCAGCTTTAACAGCATGAATATGTTTGAGATCAATCACTCTCTGCTTAGACAATTCGGACCGGAAAATTGGACTCTATATCGGGGAAAACACCTCTTTACCTTTGTGGATAACCATGATGTGACAAGAGTGGCAAGCATTTTGACCAATGAAAAGCATCTGCCGCTGATCTATGCGCTGGCCTTTGGTATGCCCGGTATTCCCTGCGTCTATTACGGAAGCGAGTGGGGAGCAAAGGCCAATAAGAGTGAGGGAGATCCTGCCTTAAGGGCCTGCTTTGATAAACCGGTATTCAATGAGCTTTCTGAGTGGATCAGCAAACTGGCAGAGGCAAAGAAAAATTCAAAGGCATTAAATTATGGTGATTTCCGTTCTGTCGTTCTCACCAACAAACAGTGTATTTTTGAGAGAAAGACAGACGGGGAAAGAGTGCTGGTAGCTATCAATGCAGACGGAGAGGCTTTTACAGCGCACTTTGACGCGGGATGCGGCACGGCAGTTGACCTCATTACCGGAGAGAAACATGATTTCGGCGGTGGCAGTGAATTGCCTCCTTACAGTGCTTTCTTCTGGAAAATGGAGCATTAATATAGGAAGGAAAAGACAATGGAGCTATTGCAGAGTATCATTGCAGTTGTGAGAGAAGCCGGAGAAATCATGCTCAGCGCGGATCATATAGAAGAAACCGTGGAGGAGAAAAGCGGAAGAGCCAATTATGTGACGGCTTATGACAAAAAGGTTCAGGCTTTTCTCTTTGACAGACTGGCCGGGGTGCTCCCGGATGCTGCTTTTATCGGTGAGGAGAAGGAGGAGAATCCGCCTGTATCCGAGGGATATGTTTTCATTATTGATCCCATCGACGGCACTACTAATTTTATGAAAGGGTACTGCGCAAGCTGTATCTCTGTGGGACTTTTGAAAGATGGACAGCCTTACATGGGCGTAGTGTATAATCCCTATCTGGATGAGATGTTCAGTGCAGAAAAAGGCAGAGGAGCTTTTAGAAATGAAAGCAAAATACACGTTTCGGACCATGAGCTGAAAGAAGGGATTGTGCTGTTTGGCACGGCACCTTATAATGAAGAACTTTCCAAACGGTCTTTTTCGCTGGCTTATGAGCTTTTTGAGAGAAGTCTGGATGTGCGGAGAAGCGGATCGGCGGCGATCGACCTTTGCAATGTTGCCTGCGGCAGGGCGGAGCTGTATTTTGAACTGCTGTTAAGCCCATGGGATTATGCAGCCGGAGCTCTGATCTTAACGGAAGCCGGAGGAAAGATCATGACTGCGGATGGAAAAGAACTTACCTATGAGAAGAAATGTGGTGTTGTGGCTGGAAATGAGAAGGCACTTCAGGTGTGGACGGAAGTTGCCTCTGATATTCGGTAAGGAGAACTGTTATGGCATATTCGTTTTATGAACTTGTGTGGTTCTTTTTTATCTATTCTTTTGTCGGCTGGTGCGGGGAAGTTTGTCTGGCAGCCATTCAGAAAAGAAGATTTATCAATCGCGGTTTTGTGAGCAGTCCGGTTTGCCCCATTTATGGAATCGGAGCAGTCTCCTTTGCTATTTTTCTGCCGGAACTTTCTGAAAATCTGTTTTTCCTGTTTTTGGGAGGTTTTATTCTGGCATCCTTTATTGAATTTGTGACAGGAGTATTGCTGGAAAAGATTTTTCATAAAAAATGGTGGGATTATTCCAAAATAAGATTTAATTTTGAGGGTTATATCTGTTTGAGGTATTCCCTTCTGTGGGGCGTATTTGCTGTGCTCCTGATCCTTTTTGCAGACCCTTTTCTGCAGACGGTCATTCATATGCTGCCGGAACTTCCGGGGAAAATTCTGCTCTGGATACTTTCTGCTTTGCTGGTGGTCGACTGTATCGGAACAGGCCTTACGATCCTTGGAATGCAGAAGAAAATGCTTCAGGTATCGGAATGGTCGGAAGAGATCGGAAAAATTTCCAAACTTCTGGAGAATGCCATTACGGAGAGAATCAGAAAGCGTATGGAAAAGGCTTTTCCGGCACTGGAAGAGCGAAAAGCAGAAAAAAAAGAGACTGCAGAAACAAAACTATTCGCACAGGGTTGCAGCTTTTATAAACTGGTAGGCCTGTTCTTTATCGGCGCATTTCTGGGAGATATCACAGAGACCATATTCTGCTTTGTGACCACCGGTGTGTTGATGAGCCGCAGCAGTGTTGTGTACGGACCTTTCAGTATTGTGTGGGGACTTGGCTGCATGCTTCTCACCGCTGTTTTGTATCGGATAAAGGATAAGAGCGACTCCTATGTTTTTGTGGCAGGTACCCTTCTTGGCGGTGCCTATGAATATATATGCAGTGTTTTTACGGAACTGGTATTTGGAACGGTTTTCTGGGATTACAGTGGCTTTATGTTCAATCTGGGTGGCAGAATCAACCTGCTCTATTGCTTTTTCTGGGGAATCGCTGCGGTTGTCTGGATGAAATTTCTGTATCCCGTGCTTTCTAAATGGATAGAAAAACTGCCGGTTAAGGCAGGAACGATCCTATGTAATGTAGCAATTGTTTTCATGATCTTTAACTGCATCATTTCCTCACTGGCGCTTTCACGATATACGGAGAGAAATACGAATGGGGATATAGGGCAGAAAACGGAGACGGAGAGTGGTCTCGACGAATTCCTGGATACTCATTTTGATGATGAGAGGATGGAGCGGATTTATCCCAACGCAAAAATTGTGGAGTAGATAAAGGTAAAGGAAAATCTAATATTGAAGAGAACAGCCGTTATAAGACGTTATATGTTTTATAACGGTTTTTTCATGCACTCTGGAGTGTACATTTTTCAAGGGAACTCTTTTTCAGAAAAAAGTAATAAAAATTTTTAGAAAGATATTGACAAAATAATATTATATGTCATATAGTATCTGTACAGTGAATTATATTATACAACATATAATATTATAAAATCTTACAGAAAGGAGATAGTCCATGGTTTTTAATACAGGAGCGGCGCTTCTTGATGCAATTGTGCTGGCAGTAGTGTCCAGAGAACCGGAAGGGGCATACGGATACAAGATCACACAGGATGTCAGACAGGTCATTGAACTTTCGGAATCCACACTTTATCCTGTACTGCGGCGTCTGCAGAAGGATGAATGTCTGGAAGTTTATGATATGGAATGTGCAGGAAGAAACAGGAGATATTATAAAGCAACGGAAAAGGGAAGATTACAGCTTAATCTGTATGAAAGCGAGTGGAGAAAATATTCCGCTAAGATCAACAGTATTTTTGAGGGAGGAATGAAGTAATGAGCAGATGGGAATTTATGAGAAAGCTGGAAGAACTGCTTTCCGATATTTCACCGAGCGAGAGAGAAGAAGCTCTTCAATATTATAATGACTATTTTAACGATGCGGGAAGAGAAAATGAGCAGTCTGTGATCGAATCACTGGGCTCTCCCGAGCAGGTGGCAAAGATTGTGCGGGAGGGATTAAGTGACGAGCAGAGTCAAGGCGAATTTACGGAAAATGGCTTTATGAACAGTGAAGAACAGAAAAATCAGGTCGTAAAGAAGAAAAATGATCTGCCTACCTGGGCAATCGTGCTGATCGTGATCGCCTGTGTGATCTGCTCTCCGGTAATTCTCGGGGCGGCAGGCTCGCTTCTCGGTATTCTGGTTGGTATAGCAGGTGCCATCCTGGGGATCATTGTTGGTTTTGGTGCCACGGCAATCATTCTTTATATTGTGGCTGTTGCCCTGGTGGTCGCCGGCTTCGGATGCATCATAGCATCTCCCCTAAGTGGAATCGGGATGATCGGCGGCGGTTGTATCTGTGCGGCAATCGGCATTTTATTTATGCTGCTCACGGTATTTATTGCGGGAAAATGTGTTCCCGGCATCTGTCAGGGAATTGCTTATATTTTCAGAAGTCTGTTTGGAAAGAAGAAAGGAGCTGAGGCATGAAAAAGTTTGCAAAGGTAAGTTTAAGCGTAGCGGGAATCCTTTTTGCCATCGGCTGTGTTCTCGGTTCCATCAGTGCCATAGCCGGAGGCCGTTCCCTTGTAAGAACCATAAAGGAGAAAGAATATTTTGGGGAAAAGATGAACGCGCTTGCGGATGCTGTCGGCTCAGCTGTTTTTTATGTAACAGACGGAAACTGGGGCTTTATCCGTGATGAGGAAGGAAAGACGGTGAGCACATGGCGGGAGGACTCCGGTCAGATAGAGGCAGCCGGTGTTAACAACATGAAGCTTCAGCTTGGTGCGGGAACCTTTATTGTAGAAGAAAAAGAAGAAGCTGACGGGGTGATAGACATATCCGTGGCAGGCGTCGGCAACTGCAATTATTATGTGGATGGGAAAACGCTTCATGTGGAAGGTTTTGAGGGAAAATGGCATACCCTGAACATGAGCAATGACAACCGGATAGAGATCAGGGTTCCGAAAAACAGCTGTTTTGAGGAGCTTTCCATAGATGCCGGAGCAGGCATTGTGGAAATTTCAGATCTTGAAGTAAAGGAACTGGAATTACAGGGAGGAGCCGGACAGTTTTTGTTAAACAATATGAAGATTGGTGAGTTGAAGGCAGAAATCGGAGCCGGACAGATGGAGGCAACAGGAATTAATACCTTAAATGCAGAGCTCTCTGTGGGCGTGGGAGAGCTTCTTTACGGAGGAGCCATAACAGGAAACCTGGATGCGGAATGTGGTATGGGAAATATGGAAATTACCCTTTCCGGAAAAGAGACGGATCACAACTATGAAATCGAATGTGCAGCCGGAAATGTGGATATCGGAAGCTTTTCCGTGTCAGCAATGGCGGCGGAAAAAGTGATCAACAATAACGCTGTAAGCAATTTCGACATAGAATGCAGCATGGGGAACATTACCATTAATTTTGAAAATTGATAAGAGGATATACATGCCTGCTTTGCATAAGCACTCTGACGAAAACAGATAAGATCAGATCATGTAAAAAGCGGTTAGTTTGCCGGTATTTTACCGACAGACTGACCGCTTTATGTATAGGAAATGAATTGAGTAAACCTGTTATTTTGCGTCCTTCTCTTTAGATAAGGTGAAGAAAAGACCTGCTTTTTTCAGTGCGGGACGAAGTGCCATATAAATAATGACAGAGACAACGGCAGATAAAAAAGCGTTGACAGAAGTAGAAAATATATTTACGACTAATGTCAATTCGGCCGCGGGCTTTCCTAAGATAAGGAGCTTGTAAAAATATCCTACCAGGGGATCAAAAATTACATTGAATAAAAGGCCGCCCACAGAAGCTATAATAGTCCAGGTCAAAACTTTTCCGGTATTTTTTTCAATAGTAATCTTGCCAATCTTATGTGCGATCAGACCGGTGATCAGACCAATGCAGAATTTCAGGATAAAGGTTTTGGGGGCATATACAATGTAAACCGGATCAAGAAGGTCACCGATGGTCATACCGATGGCACCGCCGAGACCACCGTAGAAGCCGCCAAGAAGCAAGGCACCAAGAACACAGACCGCATTTCCCAAATGAATGGAAGTGGCATCGCCACCGGGAAGCATGATCTTAAACTGTAAAAAGGTAAATACCACATAAGATAAAGCGGCCATCAGACCGGTTAATGCAACTTTTTGAGCTGTTTGATTTTTCATAATAGTTTTTCCTCCGTTTCTGTTGCTTTGTTGTATCATAGTAAAACACAAGGGTGGCATTATAAAAAGTGCCAAATTAAAACTTTTTGACCATGCCAGTTGAAAGGCGCAAAGAATTGATGTAGGATAGATGAAAGAAAAGAAGGAGTGAGTGTGTCAAATGTTGGGAAAAAGAGGCATCAGTGGCAGTACGCTGAAGATCATTGCAATGATATCCATGCTCATTGACCATATTGCTTATATTGTGATAGCGCCTGCTGTCAGAGTGAACGGCCTGGATAGTTCCATATATACTTTGTATCGTGCTATGCGCGGTGTAGGAAGAATTGCTTTTCCTATCTATTGTTTTCTGCTGACGGAAGGTTTCTTTAGAACTCATGACAGAAAAAAATATGCGTTTCGGCTCTTATTGTTTGCATTGATTTCGGAGATACCGTATGACCTTGCTTTCTATCATTCAATCAGGTATTTCGGGCACAGCAATGTCTTTTTTTCTTTGCTGCTTGGAGTTATTATGATGTCATTGATGGAAAAAGCCCAAAATCATTTCCGGGATTATCGGATCGTTATCATGATATATCTTGCGGTCATTGCAGCATGCGGGATATGTGCGGAGTGGATTCATTGTGAATACGGAATAAAAGGAATCATTGCAATTGCACTTCTTTATCTGTTTCGAATGAGTAAAGAAGAACAGATTATTGCAGGCTGCGTTGCCTTTTGCTGGGAACCTGCAGCCTTGGCTGCTTTTCCGTTTATTGCTTTTTATAACGGAAGGCGTGGGAGCAATCTGAAATATTTTTTTTATGCATTTTATCCGGTGCATATCTTATTCCTGTATTTCCTGTGTTATCTGATTTACTAGGGAGAACCGACGTTATTATTTGGAATTCTTATCAAAATATAAAATATCTGATAAATTTATTAAATAATAAAAATAGAATTGACATTCTTTTTTAAATAGGCATATAATGTCAAAAGATTAACTAGTTAAATATTAATTAATTAACAAAGGAGGCGTAAGTCCTGTGGAGGAACAGAAACATAGGATTGTTCACATGTTTGGGGTTACAGACAGAACCTTGAAACGTTCTATCGCCAAGAAAGTGGAAAATACAGGCGTCTATCGCAGTCAGCACAGGCTCCTGATGATACTGGGAAAACATCCGGATTGTTCCCAGACAGAACTGGCGGAAAGATTGGAAATTTCGCCGGCTGCCGTTGCTGTTTCACTGAAAAAGCTTGAAAAATCAGGGTTTATCAGCAGACAGTGCCAAGAAAATGACAATCGTGTCAATCAAGTGGTTATCACAGAAAAGGGATGGAAGACCATTGACTTAAGTACTCAATACTTCAGGGAAATGGAAAATGCCTTTTTAAATGACTTTTCGGAAGAAGAATTGAAGCAGCTTCAAAACTTTTTAGAGCGCATGATAAAAAATGGGGAAGATTATTATCAAACATTAATAAAGCAGGAATAAAAAAGTAAATGAAAATAAAAAGAAAGGGAACAGACTAATCATGAAAAGATACTGGAAATATATTAAGCCGTACTTATCATCTTTTATTCTCGGACCGATTCTCATGATTGTTGAGGTGATCGGAGAAGTATTATTGCCTAAGTACATGGCCAATATTATTAACATCGGTGCGGCTAACCGGGATGTGCCGTATATCATCGGAATGGGTATTGTTATGGTGATCACCGCAGTCCTTATGGCAGTAGGAGGAGTGGGCGGTGCCTATTTTGGGGCAAAGGCAGCAGTCAGTTTTGCGGCAGACCTCAGAAGTGATGTGTTTGCAAAAGTACAGAAATTTTCTTTTGCGAACCTTGACAAGTTCAGTACCGGTTCTCTGGTGACAAGGCTGACAAATGATATCACGCAGGTACAAAACCTGATCAATATGGCACTTCGTATGATGCTCCGTGCTCCCGGTATGCTGATCGGGGCGTTGATCATGGCTTTTATTATGAATGCACAGCTGGCACTTGTGGTGCTTGTCGTGATTCCTGTTTTGGTTACGCTCATCATTCTTGTCATCCGTGTGGCTTTTCCGAGGTTTGACGTGATGCAGAAAAAATTGGATGTCTTAAACTCTAATATCCAGGAAATGTTGACAAATGTGCGTGTGATCAAATCCTTTGTAAGAGGAGAGTATGAGGAAAATAAATTTGCCGAATCCAATGAGGATTTAAAGCAGGCGAGTCTGAATGCATTTAAGGTAGTTATTCTGAATATGCCCATCATGATGCTGATGATGAACCTGACTACACTTGGTGTTGTATGGTTTGGAGGCAGACAGATTCTTGCGGGAAATATGCCGGTAGGTGACCTGACCGCATTTACTTCTTATATTGTACAGATTTTGATGTCCCTGATGATGCTTGCCATGGTGCTTTTGCAGAGTTCAAGAGCACTGGCTTCTCTGCATCGTATCGCGGATGTTTTGGATACGGAAGTGGATCTGACGGATGAGAATTGTGCGCTTCCTGAAAAGACAGTAAGCAGCGGCAAGGTGGAATTTAAGGATGTTTCCTTCCGGTACTATAAAGACAGTCAGGAAAAGGTTCTCGATCATGTGACCTTTACCGTGGAAAGTGGTCAGACTCTTGGCATCATCGGTTCCACCGGAAGCGGAAAAACGACTCTGGTGCAGATGATCCCCAGACTCTATGACACGGATGAGGGAGCAGTTTTTGTAGACGGTGTCAATGTCAGAGATTATTCGCTGAAAAATCTCCGGGAAGGAGTTGGGATGGTGCTTCAGAAAAATGTGCTTTTCTCAGGCACCATCATGGAAAACCTGTTGTGGGGCGATGAAAAAGCATCCCCGGAGGAAATCAGACAGGCTGCAAAGGAAGCCCAGCCGGATGACTTTGTGACGAATTTTACGAATGGTTATGAGACAGAGCTTGGACAGGGCGGTGTCAATGTGTCAGGTGGACAGAAGCAGAGGCTATGTATTGCGAGGGCACTTCTGAAAAAGCCCAAGATATTGATCCTTGATGATTCGACCAGTGCGGTTGATACCGCTACGGAGGCTAAGATCAGGGAAAGCTTTACCGGTACTTTGAAGGATACCACGAAGATCATTATTGCCCAGAGAATCACTTCTGTGATGGAAGCAGATGAGATACTGGTGCTGGATGAGGGCAGGATTGCAGGCAAGGGTACACATACTGAATTGCTGAAAAACTGCGAAGCTTATCAGGAAATCTATTATTCTCAGATGGACAGGGAGGTAAGCGCATCATGAAGCAGGAAAAATTAGAGTACTTACAGAAAAAATATGAGAGCAGACTTACCCCGGTGGATGAAAAAATGCTGGAAAAACAGGCCCAGCCCAAAAGTGGTCCCGGACATAAGCATGCAGGACATCTGGCAGCAGGCAAGCCAAAGAATATGAAAAAAACAATGGGAAGACTGTTTTCCTACATTTCGGACAGTAAATGGAAGCTTGGACTTGTGATCATCTGTATTATAGCAGGTACGGCGGCCAATCTGGCAGGCTCTTATGTACTGCGTCCGATTATTAATGGCCTTACTTCAGAGAATGGAAGTGTTGCTTTTCTTTTTAAAGGGATTCTTGTCATGCTTTGCATTTATCTCGTGGCAGTTTTGGCACAGTATCTGCAGCAGAGAATCATGATCGGAATCTCCCAGAATGCGATACAGAAGCTGCGCAATGATCTGTTCCGCAAGCTGCAGAATCTTCCGGTGCGCTATTATGATACCAATAATCACGGTGATATCATGAGCCGGTTTACCAACGATGTGGATGCCGTGGGAGAAATGCTTAACAATACGGTTGTTCAGCTGATTTCAGGTTCTATCAGTATTATAGGAACGCTTGCACTGATGATCTATACCAATATCTGGCTGACGCTCATCACCGTTGTCATGATTCCGGTGATGATGAAAGCGGTACAGTTTGTAGGGAAAAAGAGCCGAAAATATTATAAGGCACAGCAGGCGGCAATCGGCACCATCAATGGTTATATAGAAGAGACCGTGACAGGGCAGAAGGTGGTAAAAGTATTCTGCCATGAGGACAGTGCAGAGGAAGAATTTGAATATCTGAACAATGACCTTAGAGGAAAGCAGATCAAGGCGCAGTTTTTCGGAGGAATCATGGGACCTGTCATGGGAAATTTAGGTCAGGTGAGCTATTCCCTTACGGCTGCCATCGGAGGAATTCTCTGTGTTCTTCGCGGCTTTGATATCGGCGGACTTACGGTATTTGTTAATTATTCCAGACAGTTTTCCCGTCCTATTAATGAAGTTGCCATGCAGGTAAATACCATTTTTTCCGCACTTGCCGGTGCAGAGCGTGTGTTTGCTGTCATGGATGCAGATACGGAAAAAGAGGATGCTCCAAATGCAATCAGAATTGAAGAAAATATAGAGGGTAAGACCTGCTATGTAATTCCAAAAGATAATGCAGTGGCAAAGCAGGAAGAGATCCTCACAGACATCGTGAAGGAAGATAAGGATTTTTATTACAAGGAGATGAAAGGCGCTGTCACCCTTACGGATGTAACCTTTGGATATAATCCGGATAAGACGATTTTAAAGCATGTCTCTCTGTATGCAAAGTCGGGACAGAAAATTGCTTTTGTAGGTTCTACGGGTGCAGGAAAAACTACCATCACCAATCTGATCAACCGTTTTTACGATATTGATTCGGGAAGTATTACGATTGACGGAATTCCTGTTACGGAGCTTGAAAGAGACTCTCTTCGCCGGAACATTTCCATGGTTTTACAGGATACCCATCTGTTTACGGGAACGGTTCGAGACAATATCCGTTACGGAAGGCTGGATGCCACGGATGAAGAGGTGGAACAGGCAGCACGGACAGCAAGTGCCCATTCCTTTATCATGCGTCTTGAGCACGGATATGATACCATGCTGGAGGGAGACGGTGCCAACTTGAGTCAGGGTCAGAGACAGCTCATCAATATTGCAAGAGCTGCTATTTCCAAGGCGCCTATCCTGATACTGGATGAAGCTACAAGCTCTGTGGATACCAGGACAGAGAAGCATATCGAGAAGGGAATGGACCGTCTGATGGCGCAGAGAACCACACTTGTGATAGCGCACAGACTGTCTACCGTAAGAAATGCCAATGCCATTATGGTTCTTGAAAACGGTGAGATTATTGAGCGTGGGGATCATGATGATCTGCTTGCACAAAAGGGACGGTATTATGAGTTGTATACCGGATTGAGTGAGCTTGATTAGAGAGATGTTGAGAATATCCTGAAATATTGTCTTCTTTAACCCTATGCGCTATGCACTTTGCCAAGCCCAGGGAAAAGCCCAATCGGGCAAAGGCCCTCATGGGCTTTTGGTCTTGGCTCCGTAGCGCATAAGGCTTACTGAAGACAATATATTCAGGATATTTTGACATCCGATAATTAAAGAATAGGAAATTCAAGTTCTGCTAAGACAGAATTAACATATTCGATGGAGAGATGAAGTTCCCCGGATATCATTTCAGGAGTTTTCCCCTGACATTTTAATTTGAAAATGTTCCGTTCAGCAGTTGTCTTGTCACGTTCGGCAATGACGTTGTTACGTTCGGCAACGATGTCGTTGAGCTCGGCAGCGGCCTTGGCTTTTTCTGCTCTTGCTTCTTGAAGCTCTGCTTTTGCCGTTTCCAGCTCGGACTTTGCCTGTTCAGCTTCCTCTTTCAGCTCAGATACCATAAGTCGTTCCATGTTTTTGTCCATGATATACAGTTCTTCTGATAACATACCGATCAACTCCTCCGGATTTTTCACAAAATCTGCAATTTCCTGATAGATAGAGGCAAAGCTGGGAAATCCATCAAGAACCTTTGAAAATTTGTAATATTTATTATGAAATTAAGTCTACAGGAAAAACGATATAATGTCAATATAATGACATATTTTTAATAAATGTTTCATAAAAAAGATATAAATACCCGTCTGCGGGACTGTAATTATTAAAAAAATGTAAAAAATAATTTACCTTATTTGACTAAAATACTATTTAGTAAACATCTAAATCATAGTATAATGGTTGCATTATGAAAAAAGATGAGGAGATCGTGATGAAAAAAGTAAAAGAGGTTTTGAGGGAAATATTTATCGATGGACTCAGTGGCATGGCGACCGGACTATTCGCTACGCTGATCATTGGCACCATTATTCAGCAGGTGGGTAATCTGATTCCCGGCATGATTGGAGATTATCTTTATCTGATCGGAAAAATAGCCGGTGTGGTGACCGGTGCAGGCATCGGTGTGGGAGTTGCACTCCGATTGAAAGCCAGCCCGCTGACAACCGTTTCGGCGGCGACTGCCGGTATGGTGGGTGCATTTGCGAGCAAGATTATTGCAGGAACCGTGCTTGTAGAGGGCGGCATGTGCCTGGCGGGAGTGGGAGAACCCCTCGGTGCATTCCTTGCGGTTATCACCTGTGTCTATATGGGGCGTCTTGTATCGGGCAGGACAAAAGTGGATATTCTCGTAACTCCCTTTGTATGCATCGTTTCCGGTTCGGCGGTGGGACTGCTCCTCGGACCGGGCATTTCCGGTTTCATGACATGGCTTGGTTCTATTATCAACTGGGGAACGGAACAGGCACCCTTTCTCATGGGAATCGTGGTATCCGTGCTGATGGGAATGATTTTGACACTGCCGATCAGTTCTGCGGCTCTCGGTATTATACTGGGACTGAATGGTATTGCTGCCGGAGCAGCTACGGCAGGGTGCTGTGCCAATATGATCGGATTTGCAGTGGCCTCTTTCAGAGAAAATAAAGTAAACGGTCTGCTGGCTCAGGGACTTGGCACCAGCATGCTGCAGATTGGAAATATTGTGAAAAAGCCTGTTATCTGGCTCCCGGCAATCATTACCTCTGCCATTTTGGGACCGGTTTCCACCTGTGTGCTGCATATGACTAACAATGCCACCGGCTCCGGGATGGGAACCGCAGGACTCGTAGGCCAGATCAATGCCTATCAGACCATGGTGGGTGAGGGAGTGGCTCCGGGTATCGTACTGCTTCAGATCATCCTGATGCATATTCTCCTGCCGGCAATCCTTTCCTTTCTTATTTCCGAGGTAATGAGGAAAAAAGGATGGATTCAGAACGGCGATATGAAGCTGGATGTTTAGCTTTGTAAATGGTGCGGCTGAATTACAAAATAATGGCAAAACTACCCTTTTGGACAGTTCCTTTTTGAAAAAACATTTGGTATAATGCTGTTGACAAGGGGTGCAATATGAAAATTTATATTTGTGATGATTCTAAAATGGATCTGGCAAGACTGCATCACTATTTGAAAAAGTATGCGCAGTCTGAGAAAATCGATATCGAGGTGGAAGAGTTTTTGGCTGCCGCAGATATGCTTTCGGCACATGCAAAGGCAAAGGAAAAGCCGGTCCTGATTTTTCTGGATATTTATATGAATCAGATGGACGGCATGGAAGCGGCGAAGAAGCTTCGCAGCATGGGGGTAGGTACGAGTATTGTATTTACCACATCCTCCAAGGAACATGCCATGGATGCCTTTCAGGTCTACGCCGACGGTTATCTGGTGAAGCCGTTTGATTATGATAGCTTTCTGCATGCCATTAGCAAAGTGAGCAGCAGGCTGCACACAGATTACAAAATGATCGATGTGAGAATAGATAGGATGAACCGCAAATTCCGCATCAAGGATATCTGTTTTGCAGAGACGGAAAACCATAGTGTTCAGATCCATTGCACGGATAATGTATACCGTGCCAGCATTACAATGGAAGGAATGAAAGAACTGATCGGTGAGGAAGCTTCCTTTATTATGTGCGGAAGAAGCTACCTCATCAATCTTGATTATGTGGAATCAGTGGACAGTGAAATGATCTATATGAAGGATCAGGAAACGATTCCCATACCGGTGCGCCTCCGGAAGCAGATCAAAGAACAGTATCAGCAGTATTTGCTGGGAAAGCAGGCACCATGAGAGAAAAATTGAATTATCTAATGAATCAGGGAATCAATGTGGAACAGGGAATGAAGTACGCAGATGATTCCCTGGATTTTTATGAGCAGTTGATTGCTCTTTTTATGGATGAATACGGGGAGAAGCGGGCGTGTGTATTAAAAGAGGCGGAAAACCTGGGACAGAGCTATACCGTGCTTGTCCATGGACTGAAAAACAATGCAAGATCTCTGGGAGCGGAGAAACTGGCAGATCTGGCCTATGCGCACGAGTTGGCATCCAAGGCAGGAGATACGGGATTTATCAAAGAAAATCTGGATGCTTTATTGGAAACATGGGAACAGACCGTGCATATATTTAAGGAAATGCAACATTTAGGAATAAAAAACAACAATTAGGAAAGAAATATTGTAAACAAATTCCGGATATGGTACTTTTATCTTGTATTAAGTCGGCAACCAGAAAAATTTATAATAAAGAGGAGAAGGAAAATGCGAAGAAAAAATCTTGGAAACAGAATTGTGAAGAAAGCAATCACCTGGGCAATGATCGTGATGATGTCATTCTCAGGCGCTATGAGCGGTTTCGCAAGCATGACGGTTTATGCGGAAGGAACAGAAAATAATATTGATAATCGTATAGATGAATGCGATTTGGAAGAGGAACGTGTAGATTCCAATGAAGAAAAATATAATAATATGGAAACTTCCGGAGATCAGGCAGCAGAGGAGATGACCCAAAAGGCAGCGGAAGCTGAGGCAGCAGCTGAGAAGGCAACAGAAGTGGTGGATAACCTTGGCGATACAGTAGCAGGGCTGAAAGAAAAGACTGAGGCTGCTACAGGAGCAGCTACCGATGCAGAAGATGCTGCAGATGATGTGGAAGAAAGCGCTGATGCAGCCAAAGCTATTGTAGACGGAACAGAGACTGAAAAAGGTGCAGAGACAAAGAAAAACGAAGCTGTAGATGAAGCTAACGCCTACAACGAAAAGGCAGCTGAAGATCAGACGGCAATAAACGAAAGCGCTTCACAGTCTCTCACCGACGTGACCGTTGAGACAGAGTCCGCAGGTGGCACGAAGGTAGAAGAACAGAAAGACTTGTCTGATTTTGTGGAAGAGAAGGCAACAGAAGCCCAGGATAAAGCAGCGGAAGCAAAGACAGCATTGGAAGATGCATTGAAAGGAGAGTCTGCTGATGCAGTAGTAACAACTTCAGACGGTGAAGAAAAAACAGTTACAGAGCTGGTCGAGGATGTAAACAAAGCTGCAGAAGATGCAAAGAAGGCAGCAGATGAAGCACAGGGAGCTGTAGATACAGCAAATGATAATCTTGCTAATGCAAAAAAGGAATATAACAAATATGCCATGATGTATGGCCTTCCTTTGTATGGCGAGGAAACAGTAACCTACGCATATTCTGATGAAGACTTTGCTGAGGCCGGCATTACCGATGAGGAAATTATCGCAGCAATTAAACAGCATGTAGCTGACAAGAAAGCGATTGAAGACAAAAAGCAGGAAGTACTTGATACGGAACTGAAAGATTTGACTAAGGATATCGCTGATGCACAGAATAAAGTAGATGATGCAAAGGATAAGGCAGACGCAGCTGATGCGGCAGCAAAAGAAGCAGCTGATGCAGCAGCTGCTGCAAAAGATCTGTTAACTAACGAAGAAGGAACAGGTTATGCAGATATCGCACAGAAGAAAGCTGATGAAGCAATCAATGTAGAGACTACCCCTGCAAAAGCTGAGTATGATGCTGCAGTTAAAGATGCAGATAAGAAAGCTACAAAACTTGCTGAGGCAGAAGATAATAAGAAAAATGTTGATGATGTTCAGAACCCTATCATTACACAGAAAGAAACTGAGAAGATCGCTCTTGAAACAGATCTTAAAAATGTAAATGATACTATTGATGCCCAAAATAAGATAATAAATAATGCCCAAAATACCATTGAAGATTTGACTGACAAAGGATTATTTGGATGGAGTGAATCTAAATTAGAAAAAGCACAGGATACTTTGAAAGACGGGTTAGGACATTATGAAAGTTATAAGATCTTTGGAAAAACATATTACTATTGGGTAGGCAATACACAGGATGATCTGGATAAAGCAAAAGCAGTGGTTGATAAATATAATAAGGCAGTGAGTGATAAGGCAGCAGCAGAATCAGAACTTGCAACAGCAAATGCAACACAAAAAGATCTTAAAGATCAAATTGCTAATATAAACGCAGATATTCAGGTAGCAAATGATGCCAAGGCAGCAGCTCAGAAGGCAGTTGATGACGCACAGGCAGCAAAGGATGTCGCAGATGCCAACCTTGTAGAGAAGAAAGCTGTCTATGATCAGGCTGAGGCTGATAAAGCAGAGCGACTCAAAGAGGCAGAGGAAGAACTCAAGAAAGATGCCGCTGAGTCAATAATTGAGAGCTTACAGAAAACTCTTTCTGAGAATTCCAATGCAATCAACCAGGTAGAATATGATAAGGACTTGAATGCTTGGGCGAATAGCACATTTGAGAGGTATGATGACATTGACTGGTCCTGGAAATTCTGGGAAGGCTTAGAAGAAGCAGCTAAAATCTACGATGATGCCAAGGATACCAGAGACTGGATGGATGATGAATACAAGGCAAGCAAGATGCAGGAGATATTTAATCATCTTGGACTGACACAGTGGATCGTAAGCACTAAGCAGAGAGAGGAGACCATGGATGCACTGATTCAGGCTTATCGCGATGCAATGGTTGACTATGAGAAAGATCTTGCAACCATTACAGCTTACAAGGCTGGTAAAGATGCAGAGAATGTCGTTGATGCAGTAGATACCCAGCTTAAGGCCATTAAGGGATTTGAGACTTCCATCTCCGACGCACAGGATGTCATTGAGGCTTCACAAGGTAAAATTGATACTGCACAGACAAAGTATGATGCTGCTGTAAAAAAACTTGAGGAAATCAAGGAAGAAGCAAAGAGTATTTCATTAAATGGAATAGACTTAGCGAAACTCATGGCTCAGATTGAGAAAGCCGAAAAAGAAGTTGAGAGCACTGAGAACGCACTGAAAGAAGCAAAAGCCGCACAGGCCGCAGCTCAGAACTACGCAGACTGGGCAAATGCACTTGTGACAGAGCATTACACAAGATCCTACGCACAGGCACTGGTAGACGAGAAGGGAAATCCGGTACTGGATGAGAATGGAAAGAAGCAATTTTCTTTTGTCAATGGTAAAGAATTTGATATGACAGATGAAGGTGTTGTTTCCAGAGATCCAAAGTGGTTTATTGAGGTTTCCAAAGGTGCTGCTTCAACACAGATTGTATCCTACTCCATTTACAGAGCCTATGTAGATGCTATGTATGAGCAGTATACGTTCGAGCAGGCGAGATCCGGAAAGGGAGCGGGAAAAGGAATCTCAATCGGTACGCTGGATGAAAACGGCGGATACACGGACGGATCCATGAACGTGATTTATTGGAAAATCGATGAAAACAATAAACTTACTGGTGAATCTTTATCAGAAGATGAATTGGTAGACGGTGAGGTATATTTCGTAGGTTATACCTTCAAGCAACATCCGGATGGCTATCATATCGACGGAGTATTGTTCACATATAAAGCTCCTGTACAGCCTACACCCGTACCTTCAGAGACACCTGCACCCAGCGAGACACCCGCACCCAGTACGACTCCTACACCCGGTACATCACCTGCACCTACAACAACACCCGGTGGCGGAACAACTCCTACTGATACACCGGTGATCATTCCTGATGAACCTGTAGCTCTTGCAGCAGCACCTGTTGCAGCAGATGATGGCGCAGCAGTTCTGGGAGCAAGAAGAACTGACGGTGATGCGACAGAAGCAGCAGTTCTCGGCGCAAGAAGAGGAACAGAGCAGGCAGTTCTCGGTAAGAGAAGAAAACCTCAGACAGGTGACACCGCAGCACTGAATGCATGGATGGCAGCAATGACAATGGCAGCAGGCGCAGCAGGTATTTCCGGCACAAAGCTTGCAAAGGGAAAAAAGAAAGAAGAAAAAGAAGATTAAAACTGATCTACTCACAACATGAATGATAGAATCGTTCTCCGCAAGGGTGCGGAGAACGATTCGTTTTACCTAAATAGAATACGCTAAATGGGGACAGAATAATGAAACGTATCCTTGTAGTTGATGATGATATGATGAATCTGGTGCTGGTAAAGCATGCACTTTCAGAAATTTATGAGGTAGAGAGTGCTTCTTCGGGAGAAGAAGCACTTCGTTGTATAGAAAATGAGATGCCGGATATGGTGCTTCTTGATGTTGAGATGCCGGGAATGGGCGGACCGGAAGTGGCAAAAACAATGAAAGCCGATGAAAGATTTGCCAACATTCCCATTGTTTTTCTCACAGGAGATTCCGATCCGGAGACAGAGGCGGAATGTCTGAAGCTTGGAGCCGATGATTTTATTATCAAGCCCTTTGTGCCTATGGTAATGCAAAGACGTATCAGCCGGATCCTGGAGCTCAATGACTTGAAAAAGGCTTTGGAGATACAGCTTCAGCAGAAAACAAAACAGATTGAAGATGTGACACGACTGTCAATTACGGATTCCCTCACCGGACTTTATAACAGGAGTTATCTGGAGCAGAGAGTGACTGAACTGGTCAGCGAAGGGACAAAGGGAACTCTGTTTATTATGGATATTGACAATTTCAAAAAAGTCAACGATACCTTCGGCCATATTGCAGGTGATAAAACCTTAAAGCTTCTTGCGGATACCTTAAGAGAAAATACAAGAAAAATGGATATCGTGGGCAGGCTCGGAGGAGATGAATTTGTCATATTCTATTCGGACATGACAGACCGCAAGGTGTCGGAGAACAAAGCGGGAAGCATCATTGATATGTTTCTGGAAAAATTCAGATCAGGGTATTGCCTTCCGGAGGTCTCCGTTTCCATTGGTATTGTACACTGTCCCGAAAACGGAAAAGACTTCAAGACACTGTATAAGAATGCTGATAAAGCCCTTTATTATACCAAGAACAACGGGAAGAATTTCTATCATTTTTATGACGGAAAGAAAGAAGAGACGGAAGAAACATTTGACACAGCAGCGGATTTTAACAATGTGCGTGATCTCATAGAAGGAAAGCTGGATACCAGCAAAGGTGCTTTTCAGGTGGCATACGGAGAGTTCCAGAAGATATATGATTTTATCCTGCGCTGTGTAGCCCGCAAACAGCAGCTGGTGCAGACAGTGCTGTTTACTTTAAGTATCAAGGGAGAAAGCACCTTCGAGATAGAGAATATGGAGAGTGCAATGAATGCACTTCAGCAGGCTGTAAAGAGTTCCCTGCGTGCGGTTGATGTGGGAACCGGATACAGCAGCAGACAGTATATTCTTATTTTGATGGATGCGGATTTCGAGAACGGAACAAAGGTTGTGGAAAGGGTAGTACATAAATTTTATGAGCTGTACGAAAAGGACAATATGCTGTTGTCCTATGATATCCAGACCATGCATCCTGAAGTGAAATAAGGAGATTCGTGATGAAAAAGCTTGGAATGATTGCCGGTGTGATTCTGCTTGTCATTATTCTGGGGATTTTCGGGATTTCCACTGCGGAGCAGGCCACTGATGCGACGGTGGAGCAAACGAAGGTGGGACTGATCTTAAACGGCAGCAGCAGTGATAACAGCTGGGGACAGTCCCATTATGAAGGATTACAGGAGTGCAGTGACAGTTTGAATCTGGAAATACTCTGCAGAGAAAATGTGCCTGAGGATGAGAACAGCAAGGCTGTTATGGAGGAGTTGATCGGGCAGGGCTGTGAGATCATCATCTGTGATTCTTTTGGATATGGAGAATGGGAAATTCAGGTGGCGGAAGCTTATCCTGAAATTTTCTTTTTTCATGCAACGGGAGTGGAAGAGAGAAAGAACCTTGCCACCTATTTCGGAAGAATTTATCAGATGAGATACTTAAGCGGAATCGTGGCAGGGCTTCAGACAGAGACGAATGAGATCGGTTACGTGGCTGCTTTTCCCATCTCTGAGGTAAACAGAGGAATCAATGCCTTTACACTGGGTGTACAGGCGGTGAATCCTGATGCTGTGGTACATGTGGTGTTCAGCAATTCCTGGACGGAGGATGAACCCAACAAGACGGCAGCGGAAGCTTTGATTGACAGACATGGTGTTGATGTGCTGGCTATGCATACCAATTCTGATGAGCCGCTTGAGGTGGCA
This sequence comes from uncultured Clostridium sp., assembly GCA_945917985.1. Taxonomy (GTDB): domain Bacteria; phylum Bacillota; class Clostridia; order Lachnospirales; family Lachnospiraceae; genus Suilimivivens. Next base: position 67,786 of record CAMEIH010000004.1, read on the forward strand.
GAAGAGAGAGGAATCTGGTCTATCGGCTATAATCTTGATAACAGTGAGATCTATCCCCAATCTTACCTGACGGCACCTGTCTGGGAATGGAAGAACTTTTACGAGCCTCATATATTGGAATGCCTTCAGGGAAAGTTTATGGGAAAGCATTATTGGGAAGGGGTAGAGACAGGACTTGTGTCCCTTGCTCCGCTTACCGGTAATGTAAAGAGCGGAATTGCAGATGCGGTGGAAAAGGAAAAAGAAAGGCTTCAGAGCGGAACCTTTGATGTTTTTTACGGACCCATCGTTGATAATAAAGGAAATCTCCGCGTGGCAGAAGGAGAAAGCATGCCGGATGAGCTTATGCTGAATGAATTTGACTGGTATGTAAAGGGGGTAGTCCTGGATGAAGAAGATAAATAGACGAAATCTGTTCCTGATGATTCTGGGACTTGCTATTCTTCTCCTCATCTTTTTGCTGATCATGCTGTTTGAAAATAATCATCGGGAACAGACTGTAAAAATCGGCTTTGTCATGGCAGGACAAAAGGACGAGAACGGATGGAACGGCATGCACTATCAGGGAATCAGGAAAGCCTGTGAGGAGCTTGGGACAGAGCTGGTTGTCAGGGAGAATGTGAAGGAATTTTCCGGGCAGTGTGCAGTGGCAGTGAAGGAAATGGCCGAAGAAGGTGTAGGAATGATCGTGCTTGGCAGTTACGGGTATGCGGAAGAGATGAAGGATCTTGTTGCGGAATATCCGGATATTGCCTTTTACGTGAATTCCTCAGAATATCACCGGGAGAATATGACCTATTACTTCGCGCGTATGTATCAGACAAGGTATCTTTCGGGAATTCTTGCAGGAATGAAGACAAAGAGTGATAAGATCGGCTATGTGGCGGCAATGCCCAACAATGAGGTGAACAGAGGGATCAGCGCTTTTGCGCTTGGGGTAAGGCGTGTCAATCCGGATGCCCGTGTGATTGTCTCATGGACGGGAAGCTGGGATGACGAACAGAAAGAAAAGGAATGGGCGGGAAAGCTGATAGAAGAAAAAGGGGTGGATGTGCTTACCTATCATCAGAACCGGAATTATGTGATACAGGTGGCGGAAGAAAAAGGAGTAGCCTCTATCGGTTTCCATGACCGGTGTTACGGTTTTTCCCCGAAGTATCTTACCTCTGCAGTCTATGACTGGTATGCGGTATACAGAGAGCTGATCAGGGAATTTATGAGAGGAAAAGGAAATTCCCAGGGAAATTATTGGATAGGGATAGAAAAAGGTGCCGTCAGCCTGTCCGGGTATTCTTCTGAGGTGACGCAGGAGATGCAGGATGAGGTAGAAAAGGCAAAAAAAGAGATCCTGGAAGGAAAGGATGTTTTTTCGGGAGTGATTTACGATAATCAGGGAAATCTGCGCTGCGGTGAGGATGAAGTGATCAGTGATGAGATGCTGCTTGAGCAGTTTGACTGGTATGCAGAGGGTGTAGAATTTTATGGATGAGAAGTTTGGAGAGGGTAGTAAAATATTTATCAGTGTTTTTCTGTTTGCGCTGGTGATTGCCAGTGTAGGCGCCCTTATGCAGTTTAAGCTGCGGGAAATGCTGGTTAACTATATGGAGAAGCAGGTGGCTCAGCAGGCGGAAGATTTTGCGGGAAAGTGCAGCACGCAGTTTGAACTGGAATTCCGGAGATTGCAGAGCTTATCTTCCTATATTGAGTGGGAGGAACTGGATGAAGAGAGCCTTGAACGCATGGAAAGAGCGTTCGGGGTTTCCGGGGATCAGATACAATACGGTATTCTGGCAGTGGGCGGCAGTGTCATTTACGGAGAACCCATTGACTATAAAGAGTTTTCCGGAGTTCAGGAGTCCTTTCGGGGGAATGATGCTGTGTGCTACAGCGAGGAGAAGGGGATGCTTCTTTCAGTGCCGGTTTACAGCGGACAGAATATTAAATATGTATTGTATGAACTCTTTGATCCCAAGGTGATTGACGACAATGTGGTGATGAGCAATTATGACGGAAGCGGGACTGTTGTGATTGCCGCAAAAAGCGGACAGGTCATCCATTCTCTGACGCAGGAAGAGTATCAGCAGCTTCTGACAAATGAAGAGGCAAAGGAGGCCTTCCAGGAGATTGAAAAGAAAATGAATAAGGCGACCTCTGCGGCAGTCCTTTGCGATGATCAGTTTTTGTTTGTGGCGGAGATAGAGCAGACGGAATTTTATGTTGTCGGTTATGTGCCGGAGGATGTGGTGGCAGAAGGCGTCTCTAATATCTTTGTGCTGATCCTCTGGGTGTTCGGGCTTTTGCTGGTCCTTTTCGGAATCGGACTTTTTTATCTGTTTGGTGCGCAGGAGAAGGCAAAGGAGAGTGAGGAGCTGCGTGCCGCCAAGGAAACGGCGGAAAAAGCCAATCGTGCCAAGGATGATTTCCTTGCCAATATGTCCCATGAAATTCGAACCCCCATCAATGCAATCATCGGGATGGATGAGATGGTTCTTCGGGAGAGCAGCGAAGAGAATATCATAACCTATGCACATAATATAAAAAGTGCCAGTCAGACACTTCTTTCACTGGTGAATGACATCCTGGATTTTTCCAAAATCGAGTCCGGTAAAATGGAAATTGTGGAGGAAGATTACCAATTGTCTGCCTTGCTCAATGATGTGATCAATATGGTGCGGATCAGGGCAAACGAAAAGAAACTTGATTTAAAAATTGAGGTAGATCCGGATCTTGCGGACAATCTGCATGGCGATTCTGTGAAAATCCATCAGATCATTCTGAATATTGTGAGCAATGCGATCAAGTACACGAAAGAAGGAGAGGTTTCGATTAAGGTGAGCGGAGCAGATGAGCCTGATCATTCAGTCAGGCTGAAGGTGGTGGTTTCGGACACCGGCATCGGCATCAAACAGGAGGATCTCCCCAGACTGTTTACCGGCTTTGAACGGCTGGACATCAGGGAAAACCGCCATATCGAAGGAACGGGACTGGGTCTTGCCATAACCTACAATCTGGTAAAGCAGATGAACGGTGAGATTACAGTCGACAGTGTTTACGGGGAGGGCTCTGTTTTTACGGTTCTGGTTTCCCAAAGGATTGTGGGACCGGAAAAGATCGGTGATTTTAATGAAAAATGCAAAAAGGAACAGGATGCTTCGGAGATTTACAGGGCAAGCTTCAGGGCGCCTGATGCAAAAGTCCTGATTGTGGATGACAATGAAATGAATCTTTTTGTGGTTCAGAAATTGTTGGAGAGAACACAGGTACAGATGACAACCTGTATGAGCGGAAAGGAATGTCTTTCCCTGATGCAAAAGGAACACTATGATATCATTCTGCTGGATCATATGATGCCGGAGATGGACGGAATAGAGACCTTGAAGGCATCGAAAGAGATGAATGGAAATCTGTGCATGAACACACCTGTGATTGCGCTGACGGCAAATGCCATGGCAGGTGTGCGTGAAAATTATCTGGCGGAAGGCTTTGACGACTATCTGAGCAAACCCGTAAAAGGAAAAGCGCTGGAGGATATGCTTAAGAAATATATCCCGGCAGAGCTGCAAAAAAAGCAGGAGGGATACCTGAACGTCTCACTGGGAATGCAATACTGCGGAAACAGTGCGGAGGTTTATCTTGAGATGCTTACCATGTTCTGTAATTCCATGGAAGAGAAGAGGAAGAAGCTGGACGAAAGTCTGGAAGCGGAAGAATTTGACCAGTATATCATCCATATTCATGCCCTGAAGTCGGCTTCCCTCAGCATCGGAGGAAAAATTGTCTCAAGAGAGGCAGCAGAGCTGGAAAAAGCCGGGAAACAGGGAAAATTTGACATCATCCGGGAAAAGCATAAACAGGTTATGCATCTGTATGAGCTTACGACAGCGGAGGCGGAAAAATATCTGCAGTTAAAACAGCGTTTATAGCATATTTTATTTGAAATTTTCGGGCATCTATTGCATAATACAATATATATGTTTGTGGAGTAATTTATTATGGAATACATGCTTAATATACTGGATATGATAGGAACGGTTGCGTTTGCCATCTCAGGAGCGATGACGGCGATCAGAAAGCGTATGGATATTCTGGGAGTCATGATTCTGGGGATGGTGACGGCGGTAGGCGGAGGAATGATCCGTGATATCGTACTTGGGATTAAGCCTCCCCAGGCTTTTAAGGAGCCGGTATATGCGCTCAGCGCCCTTCTTGTCTCCGCGGTTATTTTTATTTACATCCGTATCCGGGCAAAGGGCTACCAGAGGATTTCGGGTCTGCGCTTTCAGCAGATCCTGATGGCGGCAGATACACTGGGACTTGGAGTATTTACGGTAGTCGGTGTGAAGGCTGCCTTTACAAACAGTACGGAAATCAATTATTTCTTTGCGGTTTTTCTGGGGACTATTACCGGAGTGGGCGGAGGACTTCTCCGGGATATGATGGCGGGCGATAAGCCTTATATATTTGTAAAACATGTGTATGCCTGCGCTTCCATTGTAGGTGCGCTCATCTGTGCCCTTTTATGGGAAAATGCAGGGGAGCAGATTGCCATGCTCTCAGGTGCGGGCTGTGTCATTGTCATGAGATTTCTTGCAATCAGATATAAGTGGAATCTGCCGAAGATAGAAAATCCGGAAGAAAATGAAGATCATCAAATACAAAAGCAGAAAGAGAGGAACTGACATGAAAATCAGTTTATTGGAACCGATCGGTATCTCCGCGAAGGCTGTGGAGGCGCTGGCTGCAAAATTAGTGGAAGCTGGTCATGAATTTGAATATTTTGATACAAAGACAACCGACAAAGAGGAACTCTATGAGAGAAGTAAGGATAGTGATATCGTTATGATTGCGAACAATCCCTATCCTGAGGAAGTGATAGAAAGACTTGACAGGTTAAAGATGATAGCTGTTGCTTTTACGGGTGTTGACCACGTGGGTCTGTCTGTCTGCAGAGACAAAAATATCATGGTCTGCAATGCGGCAGGCTACTCTAACCAGACGGTGGCAGAGCTGGTGCTGGGTATGGCTGTGGATGCCATGCGTGGCGTGGTAAATTCAGATGGTCTCGTGAGAGCCGGAAAAGGGAGCCAGGGCGTAGGCGGCAGAGAAATCTGCGGCAAAACAGTAGGTATTATAGGTCTTGGCAGAATAGGTCTCATGTGTGCAAAGCTGTTTCAGGCATTCGGAGCAAAGGTGATCGCTTATAACAGAAGCAAAAATCCGGAGGCGGAAAGCCTTGGCATTGAATATAAAGAACTTGACCAGGTCCTTTCGGAAAGTGATATTGTTTCCCTGAATCTTCCTTTAAATGATTCCACGAGAGGTTTTCTCTCAAAGGATAAGATTGCGCTGATGAAGAAAGATGCTGTTTTCATCAATTGTGCAAGAGGACCTATTGTGGACAATCAGGCACTGGCGGATGCGTTAAACGAAGATAAGCTTGGCTTTGCCTGCATTGATGTGTTTGATATGGAACCGCCTCTTCCTTCTGATTATCCTCTGCTTCATGCGAAAAATACGCTGCTCACACCCCATCAGGCATATATTTCCGAAGAGGCGATGCAGCGGAGAGCGGAAATCGTCTTTGGAAATGTTTATGCTTATCTGAAGGGTGAGCCCGTGAATGTGGTAAAGTAGGGAGGAAAGATGATGTATCGTTTTACAGAGGATTGTCTGACGGGAATCGAAACGATTGATGAGGAGCATAGAAGACTGTTTCAACTGATCAACGAGTCTATGGAGTTATTGAAGGAAAACGGTGCTTCGAAAGTCATTGTCAAAAATCTGCTGAAGGAGCTGCGGGAGTATGCAGGCACTCATTTTGCCCACGAAGAAGCTTATATGGAACAGATAAGAGACTTGGAGCTCCCAAGACAGAGAAAAGAACATGCACAGTTTGCTGCAAAGGTGGACAGCTATAAAATCGCAGACCTGACCGAGGAGGAAAGCGGTCAGACGGCACAGGAGCTTTTAAGCTTTATGGCAAAGTGGCTGTATCGTCATATCCTTGGCAGTGATACCATGATCGGCAGGATGACAAGTGAGAGGAAAGCGGAGGATGCTTTTGCTTTTACCGATCAGTATAAGACAGGGATCACGCTGGTCGATGATGAACACAGAAGACTGTTTGAGATCATAAAAGAGACCAATGATGTCATAGAGACAGAGCTGGTACATGATAAATACGATGCCATTGTACATATTCTGGAGGAGCTGAAGGATTATACCATCATGCATTTTCAGGATGAGGAGCGCTACATGGAAAGTATCTCTTATGATGGGCTTGCCTTGCAGCGGGTGGCACATACGGCCTTTGTTGACAGATTAAATGAACTTAACCTGGATGATGTGGATGATCACCAGAAGGAATACCTGGAAGAATTGATTGACTTTCTGCTTGCATGGCTGACCAATCATATTCTGAAGATGGATAAACTGATACCTGTAAAATAGAAATACGCCGACTCGTAAAGCGGGTCGGCGTTTGGTTTTGGTGCTCATTATGCTACTTCCTTTTTCACAGGTTTTAATGATTTATAGGTGTAAACAATAACAATTAACGAGATGATAAAGGTCAGGATATCGGATACAGGCATGGAGTAAAGGACACCGTCAAGTCCGAAGAATATGGGCAGGATCAGTGCAAATCCTACGCCGAATACCACTTCCCTGACCATGGACAGGACTGTGGAAGTAATTGCTTTTCCCAGAGACTGCAGGTAGATAAAGGTGGCTTTGTTTACCGTTGCAAGAGGCATCAGACACAGATAGATCCGGAAACTCTTGATGGCAAAGTCTGTGTAATAGGTGCTTTCGTTTGCAGCACCGAAGACAGCAATCAATTGACGGGGGAAGCATTCCACGATGACAAGGGCCACAGCACCTACCAGAGCTTCCATGATAAGCAGCTTGGTAAAGAGTGTCCTTGCTCTGTCCTTTCGGCCGGCACCGATGTTATAGCCCACAATGGGAATACATCCTGCTGCCATACCCACAGCAATGGAGATGACGATCTGGAAGAATTTCATAACGATCCCCACAACTGCCATGGGAATCTGGGCATACTGTGTCTGACCGAAAACTTCATCCATGGCACCGTATTTGCGGATCATATTGTTGATGGCTGCCATGGCTGCCACAAGGGAAATCTGTGATAAGAAGCTGCAGATGCCAAGAGGCAGATATTTGGCTGCAAGCTTTCCGTGAATACGAAAACTGCTCTTGTTTAATTTGATTGCCTTCATATGACAGAGATACCAGATGGCTAAGACAGCAGTCACGATCTGACCTGCAACTGTGGCAACCGCAGCGCCCATCATGCCCCACCTAAAGACAAAAATGAAAATAGGATCAAGAATGATATTGATGAGGGCGCCTGCCAGTGTAGAGATCATGGCAAATTTGGGATTTCCGTCGGACCGGATTACGGGATTCATTGCCTGACCGAACATGTAAAAGGGAATCCCCATGGAGATATAGATAAAGTATTCCCGGGAATGGTGGAAGGTCTCTTCGTTTACCGTACCGCCAAACATGGTCAGGATGGGATTCATGAAAATAAAGTAAACTGCTGTCAGTATAAGACTTAAAATGATACATAACAATACGGCGCTTCCCACACTTTTATGTGCGTTTTCCTTTTCTCCGGCGCCAAGGCAGATGCTCACATAGGCGCAGCATCCGTCACCGATCATCACCGCAATGGCAAGTGCGATGACCGTAAGGGGAAAGACTACCGTGTTGGCGGCATTTCCATAGGATCCCAGGTAGCTTGCGTTGGCAATGAAAATCTGGTCAACGATGTTGTAAAGGGCTGCCACCAGCAGAGAGATGATGCAGGGAATAGCATACTTCCGCATCAGTCTGCCGATGCTTTCTGTCTCCAGAAAGGAATTAGATTTTTGTTCCATAATAAACCTCCGTTCAAAAAAATAAGCGCATAGCCTTCAGAACTGGACTTACGCCTAAGGCTACACGCTTTTCGTTTAAAAATTTTTATTGATTTGCAGTAATTTATTATATAGGCAAAGGGGCAGAGTTGCAAAGGTAATTTTGCACAAATCTTTTGCTTATCTTGCCTAAAAACTTTTCTCATGTTACAGTTATAATAGTTGCTAGAAATGGGAAAGAGGAGGAATTGCGCATGTATTTCGACAGCAAAATTTTAATAGGAAAATCGGGAGAAGAGAACGTATACATATATCCCAGGATGGCAAACCGCCACGGTATGATCGCAGGGGCTACAGGTACCGGAAAGACGGTTACCTTAAAGGTTTTGGCGGAGTCCTTCAGCGACTGTGGCGTTCCCGTCTTTCTTGCGGATGTAAAGGGCGATCTGGCAGGCATGTGCAGACCGGGAACAGAAAATGAAAATGTAAAGAGCAGAGTGGAAACAATGGGGCTTTCGGAAGCAGGATTCCAGCTTCATGCATACCCTGTTAATTTCTGGGATGTTTACGGAGAAAAGGGAATGCCTCTTCGCACTACCGTTTCGGAGATGGGTCCTCTTCTGTTATCCAGAATCCTTGGCCTGAATGATACCCAGTCGGATATCCTGACCGTTATCTTTAAAATCGCGGATGATGAGAACCTGTTGCTTATCGATACCAAGGATCTTCGGTCTATGTTGCAGTATGTGGGAGAGAATGCAAAAGAACTGTCACTTACCTACGGCAACATTTCCAAGCAGAGTCTCGGAGCGATCGTCAGATCGGTCATTGCCCTGGAAGCGGAAGGGGCAGAGTATTTCTTTGGGGAGCCGGCACTCAATATCAATGACTGGCTTTGCACAGACTGCAACGGGAAAGGTGTGATCCAGATTCTGGACTGCCAGAAGCTGATCAACAATCCAACCATGTATGCTACCTTTTTGTTATGGATGATATCCGAATTATTTGAAACATTGCCGGAGGCCGGTGACAGAGAAAAACCAAAGATGGTATTTTTCTTTGACGAGGCGCACCTTTTGTTTGATTCTGCACCCAAGGTTCTTCTGGAGAAGATTGAACAGGTGGTGAAACTGATCCGTTCCAAGGGTGTAGGTATCTATTTCATTACACAGAATCCAAAGGATATTCCGGACGGCGTTCTGGGGCAGCTTGGGAATAAGATTCAGCATGCCCTTCATGCCTATACACCGGCAGAGCAGAAGGGGGCGAAGGCAGCAGCCCAGTCTTTCCGTGAAAATCCTGAGTTTGATACTTATGATACCCTGACAAGTCTGGGGATCGGGGAAGCGCTTGTCTCTGTTCTGGATGAGGGAGGCGTGCCTACGATCGTGAAGAAGTGCAGTATTCTGCCTCCTCAGAGCCAGATGGGTGCGATTGAAGAGGAGATCAGGAAGAATGAAATCCTGAACAATCTTCTTTACAGCAGATATTCGGAGATGGTGGACAGAGACTCCGCCTATGAATTTTTGCAGAGAAAAGCCATTGCCGATGAGGAGAGTGCAAAGAAAGCTGCGGAGGAAGAGGCACTTAGAAAGCAGCAGGAAAAAGAAGAGGCGGAGGCGGAAAAGCTTCGCCTGAAGGAAGAGGCAGCAGCCGAAAAGCAGAGGCAGAAGGAAGAAGCTGCGGCTGTCAAGGCAGCAGAGAGGCAGAAACAGAAGGAAGAAGCTGCAGCCCTTCGGGAGGAAGAAAAGAAAAAGAAGCAGGTCAAGTCGGCAGCAAAGAGTGTGGCAAGCTCTGCAGCGGGAACCATCGGCAGAGAGATCGGAAATACGGTGGGAAAATCGGTTGGAGGAAGCTTTGGCAAGAAACTTGGCGGCAATGTGGGAGCATCCCTTGGAAGAGGACTTTTAAGCACATTGTTTAAGTTGTAGAATGGCACGATAAAGATATCGGATATCTATGGGAGAAGGAAGCGTTTCTAAGAAGCGCTTCCTTTTTGGTTTGGTGTTTACAGATGATTCCCCTTATGCTATAATCAAACGAAATAGCATATTAAAACTATAGGAATTATATAAAACAGAAAAGCGGAGGAATTTTTATGAGATACAGTATTGACACAAGATGTCTTCATCTTGAGGAGAATGAAGCAAAGGCTGACGTATACGGTGCAGTCAGCTTTCCTATTTATCAGACGGCGACCTTTGCCCACAAAGGAGTGGGACAGAGCACCGGTTATGATTACAGCAGACTGCAGAATCCCACGAGAGAGCAGCTGGAAAAAATAGTGGCATCTCTGGAGAAGGGAATCGATGCCCTGGCTTTTGCCAGCGGTATGGCAGCCATTGCCACACTGATGGAGCTCTTTAAGCCCGGCGATCATCTGGTGGTGGACTCCGATCTGTATGGAGGCAGTATCCGCCTGTTCCAGAATATCAGTGAGAAGAATGGGATCGAGATCACCAGTATTGATTTCTGGAAGGAGGATGTTTCCCAATATATTACGGATAAGACAAAGGCGGTTTACGTGGAAACCCCTACCAATCCCATGATGAATGTGACGGATATCAGAAAGCTTGCCGAGTTTACAAAGAGCAGGAATCTCATGCTGATCGTGGATAATACCTTTTTGTCACCTTATTTCCAGAATCCTCTGGAGCTTGGCGCAGATGTGGTGGTACACAGCGGAACCAAATATCTGGGCGGTCACAATGATACCATTGCCGGTTTCCTTGTGACGAATCAGGAGAGCATCAGTGAGAGGCTCCGGTTTGTGATCAAGACAACGGGAGCGGGTCTTTCGCCTTTTGACAGCTGGCTGGTTCTTCGGGGAATCAAAACTCTGGCCCTCCGCATGGAGCGGGCGCAGGAAAATGCCTTTGCTCTGGCTACCTGGCTGAAGGGACAAAACCATGTGACAAAAGTGATTTATCCGGGACTTCCCGAACATCCCGGTTATGAGATTATGAAAAAGCAGGCAAGAGGCTTTGGAGGTATGCTGACCTTTGAGGTAGATTCCAGGGAATTTGCCCTTTCCGTATTAAACCATGTGAAGCTGATCCAGTTTGCGGAGAGCCTTGGCGGAACGGAAAGTCTGATTACTTATCCCATCACCCAGACCCATGCGGATGTACCGCCGGATAAGCTTGCAGCAAACGGAATCACGGACAGAATCTTAAGAATGTCAGTGGGAATTGAAAGCAAAGAGGATTTGATCACGGAACTTGAGAGAGTATTTACACTTGCGGAGGGAGAACTTCATGGCTGAGAGAAACCTTGATTTTGATACAGTGGTTGACAGAAAAAATACAAGCTGTCTGAAATATGATTTTGCGGTAAAAAGAGGAATGCCTGCGGATATTCTCCCTTTGTGGGTGGCGGATATGGATTTTAAGACCTCTTCCTACATACAGGATGCTGTTGCAGCTCAGGCAGAGCATGGAATTTACGGTTACACGGAATCGGGGGACAGTTATTTTGAGGCTGTCTCATCCTGGTTTTTTCACCATTATGACTGGAAAGTGGAAGAAAAATGGCTGGTAAAGACTCCCGGGGTTGTCTTTGCTCTGGCGATGGCAGTGCAGGCATTTACGAGGGAAGGGGATGGCGTCATGATCCAGCAGCCTGTTTACTATCCTTTCAGCGGTGTCATTAAAGACAACGGAAGAAAAGTCATTGACAATACGCTGGTTCAGGATGAAACGGGAAGATATCACATGGATCTTGTGGATTTTGAGGAGAAGATCATAAGAGAAAAGGTGAAACTCTTTTTTCTCTGTAATCCGCATAACCCGGTGGGACGTGCGTGGACCCGGGAAGAACTTGAGAAAATCGGTGATATCTGTTACAGGCATCGCGTTGTGATTGTCAGTGATGAGATACATGCAGATTTTGTATACGGAAGAAAGCATCAGGTTCTTGCGAATCTGAAAAAAGAATACGAGGAGATCACCATAACCTGTACGGCGCCCAGCAAGACCTTTAATATTGCGGGATTGCAGGTCTCCAATATTTTTATCCCCGATAATCAATTACGGCACAGGTTTAAAAAGCAGATTGCTGCATCCGGCTACAGTCAGCTGAATGCGGCAGGTCTTGTTGCCTGTGAAGCTGCTTACCGTTACGGAGAAGAGTGGTACAGCGGGGTGAAGGAATATATCTGGGAGAATATCTGCTTTGCGCAGGAGTTTGTGAAGGAGCACATTCCCGGCGTGACAATGAAAAAACCGGAGGGTACTTATCTGATATGGATCGACTTCAGAGCCTTAGGTCTTTCTGCCAGGGAACTGGATGACCTGATCATCCATAAAGCAGGACTCTGGCTTGACAGCGGTGCGATTTTCGGTGCAGCGGGAGAGGGCTTCCAGAGGATCAATGTGGCCTGTCCGAGGGTAACGCTTCAGACAGCGCTTGAAAGAATCGAAGCGGCAGTGAAGGGACTGTAAAAAATATTAAAAAAACCTATTGACAAATGTTTTTTAGTCAGTTAGTATAGTATCAACAACAAAACATAGTATTCCCACCTACAAAGTAGGAAATAAGAGGAGAGCAAAGATGAGACATAGAAAACGAATGTGTTGCTGCAGCAAAGGACGATGTTGATCAGATTACCGAAATAGAACAGTGGACGGTTACATACCGTATAGGAATAGGAAATGAGAAAAATGATAATTTAAAAATCAGGAGGAAATGAAAATGAGTAAAATTAAGGAAAGTTCATTAGAGTTGATCGGAGGAACACCGATTCTGAAACTGAATCGTTATACAGAAAAAGCAGGCGTGAAGGACGCTACCATTCTTGCCAAGCTGGAGTATTTAAATCCGGCAGGTTCCGTGAAGGATCGTATTGCGCTGGCAATGATTGAAGATGCGGAAAAGAAAGGTATTTTAAAGCCGGGAGCAACCATTATCGAGCCCACTTCAGGAAATACAGGAATCGGTCTTGCAGCTGTTGCGGCAGCAAAGGGATACAAGACCATTCTTACCCTTCCCGAGACCATGAGTGTTGAGAGAAGAAATCTTTTAAAAGCATACGGAGCACAGCTGGTATTGACAGAAGGTGCCAAGGGTATGAAGGGTGCGATTGCCAAGGCTGAGGAGTTAAAGGAAGCAACACCCGGTGCAGTGATCTTAGGTCAGTTCGTAAATCCTGCAAACCCTGCCGTTCACAAAGCTACCACAGGCCCTGAAATCTGGGAGCAGACAGACGGAAAGGTTGACATTTTTGTAGCAGGTGTAGGTACCGGTGGAACCATTACCGGTGTGGGTGAATATCTGAAATCTCAGAACCCCAATGTGAAGGTTGTAGCTGTAGAACCGGCAACCAGCCCCGTATTATCCAAAGGAACGCCAGGACCTCACAAGATTCAGGGTATCGGAGCCGGATTTGTGCCTGATGTGCTGAATACCAAGGTTTATGATGAAGTGATCACTGTGGAAAATGAGGATGCATTTGCAGAAGGAAAAGCTTTTGCAGTCAGCGAAGGTATTCTGGTAGGTATTTCCTCCGGTGCAGCGCTGAAGGCAGCCACCATTCTGGCAGCAAGACCCGAAAATAAGGGTAAGACAATCGTGGCACTGCTTCCTGATTCCGGTGACAGATATCTGTCTACTCCTTTGTTCGCAAATGAATAATAAGGGTTGAAAGTTTAGGATGTTTAGGATAATATTAAAAGCGCAAATTTACAGTTTGCGCTTTTTGTATGGTGTGCCTAGCGGCGCACGTTTCCAACGGGTGCAAGTCGTGTGTTCTGCAAGCTGTTATCAGCTTGCCAGTGAAAGTCTGGT
>CAMEIH010000005.1 GCA_945917985.1 uncultured Clostridium sp.
ATATTCCGAAAGAACTTCTCGACAGACCGAAGGTAGGCTTTGGGGTTCCCCTCGATAAATGGCTGAGAGGTCCGCTGAAGGAACAGCTCACCGATATGAGCAGCAAAGAGTATCTGAAGAGACAGGGAATTTTTGATGCGGACTTCACATCAAATATGATAGAAAGCTATTTGAAAACAGGTGACGGCGGACCGGCAACAGGAGCCAATTATTCCAAACTCTCATGGTCCTTCTTCACGTTCCAGCAGTGGTATCATACTTATTTTGAACAGGAGCAGTGATGGAAAGAAAGATTCATATTGCCATGCTGATCGGGGCGCTCACAAAAGGCGGTTCGGAGCGGGTGCTGGTCAATCTGGCGGATGACCTGACGCAGAAGGGGCATACCGTGACGATGGTCACTCAATATAAAAAAGAAAATGAATATCCCCTGAATCCTGAAGTTAAGAGAGTCATCTCCGATATTACAGATGAGGAAACGACAGGAAACAGAATAGTCAATTTTAAACGGCGTTTCTGCAAGCTTCGCCGTATCTGGAAGAGCGAAAAGCCCGACGTCATTCTTTCCTTTATCGGAAAGAACAATATGATGGCGATCCTGACTTCTGCGGGACTGAATATTCCGGTAGCCGTATCGGTGCGGGGAGAGCCCACAGAGGAATACTATAACAGAGTGTTGCGCTTTGTGGCGAGACACCTGTTTGCAAGGGCTTCAGGTATAATCCTGCAGACACGGCAGTGCTTTCAGTTTTTCCCGGAAAAGGTGAGAAAGAAAGCAGTGCTTCTCCATAATCCCATTCATCCCTCCTTTTTCAGAGAGCGGTATGAAGGGGAGAGAGAAAAGACAATCGTGGCGGTTGGCAGAGTGGATGAGAATAAAAATCATGAGATGCTGATCCGCGCATTTGCACAGATAGCAGACGAATTTCCGGAGTATCGGCTGATCATCTATGGAGACGGGGAATGCCGAAATGGTCTGATCGGTCTTGCAGGGGAATTGGGATTAGAGGACAGGATCCTTCTTCCGGGTAGTATTGACCATGTGGCAGATGCCATTTACAAAACAACTGTTTTTGTACTCTCCTCCAACACGGAGGGAGTGCCTAATACATTGATCGAGGCTATGCTGATGGGTCTTGCCGTGATTGCAACAGACTGCCCCTGCGGAGGACCTGCCGACCTCATTCAGACAGGTTATAATGGGATCCTTACCCCGGTCGGTGATGAGAATAAAATGAAAGAAAACTTGCAATTCTTGTTAAATAACTTGCAAAAAGCAAATGAGATGGGATTAAACGCTACAAAAACAACTGATATTTTTAAACCTGAAAAAGTGTACGGGGCATGGGAGGATTTTCTCGTGTCTCTGAGCGCCGGAGGCAGTAAATGAGCGGAAAACAGGCAGCAAAGTCAATCATTTTTATAGCCATTTTCATAACCATACTTGTCTCTCTGACCTATGTCATTAGGACAAACGGAGAAGTGAAGGATCTATTTACCGGATTTTATGCAGAGAAGGACGATACCATAGATGTGATTATGATAGGTTCGAGCCCGGTTTATCCTTTTTATGCAGCCCCTAAGATTTACGGTGAATATGGTATCACCTGTTATCCTTTGTCCAGCCATGTGCAGAGACCCAGCGCAGCATTGCCTTTATTAAAGGAAGCTTATAAGACCCAGGATCCCAAGGTTGTGGTATTTGAGATGCGTATGTATACCATGGAAGACGGGGATATGGAAAGCAATATGGCTTATGCCAGAGGCGTCACCGACAATATGAAATATTCCGCCAACAGGATCTATGCCGTCAACAGGCTGGTGCCGGATCTGGAGGAGCGGTACACCTACTATTTTGATATTTTCAAATATCATTCCAACTGGAAGACCATGATCCTGCCGGAGCAGCTAGCCTGCTTCCGCTACGAGAAGAAGCACCCCCTCAAGGGCTTTGTGATCAAGGATGAAGTGGGACCTCTGGAAGAGGAACGAATCCCTGTCTGTACGGATGTTACAGAGACCATGGCGATTCCGCAGGAGCAGGAAGAGCGGCTTTATGAGCTTCTCGATTATTTAAAGAGCAATGACCAGCAGGCCCTCTTTATCGTTTCTCCTTACCGGGTGGAGGAAGAGGAAATGATGATGTTTAACTATATGCAGCTCATCATCGAATCCTACGGATATCGGTTTGTGAATATGAATCAGCATTATGAAGAGATGGGCCTTGACTTTTCGACGGATTATTATGATTATGGAGGCCATGTGAATACACTGGGAGCGGAGAAATGCTCAAACTATCTGGCAGAACTTTTGCAGGAATATGAACTTCCCGACAGACGGGGACAGAAAGGGTATGAATCCTGGGATGAATCTTATGCGTATTACAGGGAAGTAAGTGCGGATTCCATTGATACCATTTGGAATCACATAGAGAAAGGCGAATTTGCGGAAAGGTAGGAGGTAGAAGCCGATGTGCGGAATAGCCGGATTTTGCAGCTTTGCGGGAGACAGAAAAAAGAATATTGAACAGATGAAAGACCGGATGCTTCACAGAGGACCTGATGCGGGAGGTACTTATATCTCCGAGGATGGCCAGGTTGTTCTGGGGCACAGAAGACTTTCCATCGTGGATCTTTCGGAAAACGGTGCCCAGCCTATGACTTCCCACAGCGGAAGGTATGTGATCGCCTATAACGGTGAGATTTATAATTATAAGAAGATAGCAAAAAAACTCATGGACGAGGGAAAGGTCAGCGCTTTCCGGGGGACTTCCGACACTGAGGTTTTACTTGAGGCGTTTGAAGCTTACGGCGTGAAGGAAGCAATTTCCATGTGCAAGGGAATGTTTGCCATTGCGCTGTATGATAAGAAGGAAAGCTGCCTATACCTTTTAAGAGACCGAATCGGGGAAAAGCCTCTTTACTATGGAATGGTGGGAAAGAGCTTTGCTTTCGCCTCGGATATCGGCTGCCTTGCCGTGATGGATGGGTTCGATAATCCCATCAATACGGAGATTCTGGACGTTTACTTTACTTACGGATACATTCCTGCTCCCTATTCCATCTATGTAAATATCTATAAACTGGAACCGGGAACTATCGCAAAAATTAAATTACCATTTAATAATTTGGAGGATATTGATGTTGAACCGTACTGGTCAATCAAGGATGCGGCAAAGAAAGGACAGGCAAATCTCTTTACGGGGAGCGAGCAGGAGGCTGCCGATGAACTGGAACGCCTTCTGAAGGAGGCAATCTCCGAGCAGATGGTGGCCGATGTGCTGGTAGGCGCCTTTCTCTCTGCGGGAATTGATTCCAGTACCATCGTGGCGCTGATGCAGTCATTAAATCAGGGGAAGGTCAAGAGCTTTACCATCGGTATGGAGGAAGAGGGCTACAATGAAGCTACCTACGCCAAGGAAATTGCAAAGCATCTCGGAACAGAGCACACGGAGCTCTATATCAGCGAAGCAGATGCCAGAGCTGTGGTGCCAAAGCTCTCCCATATGTTTGGAGAACCCTTTGCGGATTCCTCCCAGATTCCCACCTATCTTGTCAGCAAGATGACAAGAGAGCATGTGACGGTATCCTTAAGCGGAGATGGCGGAGATGAGCTTTTCTGCGGTTACACCTCCTATGCTTCCGTGGAACGGATTTGGAATAAGATGAAGGGAGTGCCTTACTTTATCAGAAAGCCCTGCAGTGAACTGGTGCTTCACAGTCCCCTTGTAAAGAAACCGATTTACAGAATTAAGGGAAAGCTGCTTCAGGCAAAGGGGCCTTCCGATCTTTATATCTCTTCCTATGAGACGGATCCTCTCACGAAGAAGATCAGCCTTAATGCAAAAGGCTGTAGCTACAAATACAGTGAATACGATCCGAAGTTCCTTAAGGAAACCAATCACAACATCATGCTGATGGACATGCTCATGTATCATCCCGACGATATCCTTGTGAAGGTGGACAGAACTGCAATGGCAGTGTCTCTGGAGACAAGAGTTCCCATGCTGGATAAGGATGTGGTGGAATTTGCATGGACCCTTCCTGTCGATTACCTAAGGGAAGGAAAGGTTGGCAAGAAGGTTCTTCGGGATGTGCTTTACCGCTATGTGCCAAAGGAAATGATGGAACGCCCCAAGAAGGGCTTTAGTATTCCCATAGAGAAATGGCTCCTTACGGGAGATCTAAGGGCATGGGCAGAGGCTCTGCTCGACAAAAAGACGATTGAGCAGCAGGGAATTTTAAATGCGGATGTAGTCAGAAAGATCTGGACCGATTTCACCGAAAAAGGGGAATGGCGCATTCAGATCTGGTATATTCTGATGTTCCAGGATTTTATGGCTCACCGTGGAATTTAGGAATGCAGGAAGAAACTACCCTGAAGGGACTGAAATAAAGGATATGAATATTATTAGAATGTCCGGGGGACTTGGCAATCAGATGTTTCAGTATGCACTGTACATGAAGCTTACCGCCCTCGGAAAAGAAGTAAAATTTGATGATATCAATGAATACCGGGGGGAGCGGGCGCGGCCGATTATGCTGGCTGTATTTGGAATCACATACCCGAGAGCCACATGGAATGAGATTACTGCCTTTACGGACGGTTCCATGGATTTGCGGCAAAGGCTCAGAAGGCGTTTTCGCGGTCGACATGTGATTGAGTATGAGGAGCAGGGAATTTATGATCCAAAGGTGCTTTCTTTTGACTCCATGTATCTGAAAGGTTCCTTTCAGAGTGAGAAATATTTTGAGGATATCAAGGAGGAGGTCAGGGCAACCTACCGTTTTCCCGAGCTTGAGCAGATGCATCTTCCCGAGAAGCTCTATGCGGATACCACAGCCTGCCTTTCTGAAATCGAGAGTTGTGAAGCGGTGGGGCTTCATATGTACCGCAGCGATTCCCGAACGGATGAAGAGCTCTACGAGGGGATCTGCACGGAAAAGTATTATGAGGGTGCAGTCCGCTTTATGCTGGATAAGGTAAAGAATGCAAAATTCTTTGTCTTCAGCAATGAACCCAAGTGGGTGAAAGGCTGGGTGGATGCCCTGGTGGAGAGCCAGATCACGGAGGGGATGGACCCGGAAGAGGCAAAAGCGATGAGAGACCGTTTCATCCTGATGCAAGCCAATACGGAGTATACCGGATACCTTGATATGCTTCTCATGAGCCGGTGTAAACATAATATCATCAGCAATTCCAGCTTCAGCTGGTGGTCTGCATGGCTCAACAACAATCCTGATAAGATCGTGGTTGCTCCCGACAGATGGAAAAATAATGTGGAGAGCAATGATATTTATACAGATGGTATGATATTGATCGATTCCAAAGGAAGGGTAAACAGAAGGGAACGAAAGGACACATGAATATCATCAGAATGACAGGCGGTATGGGCAACCAGATGTTTCAGTATGCCCTGTATTTAAAGCTTGTCTCCATGGGAAAAGAAGTAAAATTTGATGACATAACCGAATACGAGCTTTCGAATGCCCGCCCCATCATGCTCTGGTGCTTCGGGATCGATTACCCGAAAGCGTCCCGGGACGAGATCAATGAAATTACAGACGGGTTTATGAACCTTCCCCACAGGATCAGAAGAAAGCTGTTTGGAAGAAAGTCTCTGGAATACCATGAGGCAGACTGTAACTTTGACCCTCAGGTGCTGACACAGAAAAATGCTTATCTCACCGGATATTTTCAGAGTGAACTTTACTTTAAAGACATAGAGGATCGGGTCAGAGAAGCTTTTACCTTTCGGCCGGTGATCTTTGAGAAGCTTTCAGAGGAAAGAAAAGAAAAGATATTGTCCTATCAGAACCAAATTGACAACAACCCGGCTGTCAGCATGCATATCAGAAGAGGAGATTATCTTACCACCGGTGAGGTTTTCGGCGGTAACTGCACCGATGCATATTATAAAAGAGGAATCGCCCTGATCAGGGAAAAATATCCGGAGGCAAAATTTTTTGTCTTCAGCAATGATGATACATGGACAAGAACGTGGGTCAAAGAAACCTTCCCCGGAGATAACAGTTTTGTGGTTGTGGAAGGAGCGCCGGAGGAAGAGGGATACCTGGATCTGTATCTGATGAGCAGGTGCAAACACCACATTCTGGCTAATTCCAGCTTCAGCTGGTGGGGCGCTTATCTAAACCCCTCAGCGGACAAGACGGTAATCGCGCCTGCCAGATGGTTTAACAATCAGGACTGCAGGGATATTTACACACCGGAAATGATCAGAATATCTTCCGAAGGAGTAATTTTGGAAAATGGCAAACAGTGAGCTTTTACTATCTGTGATCGTCACAGCTTACAATATAGAAAACTATCTGCCAAGATGTCTTGACAGCCTGCTTCGTCAGTCCTATCAGCCTCTTGAGATCATCGTGGTGGATGACGGCTCCACGGACGATACGCCGGGAATTTGTGACAGATATGCCGGGGAGCATGAGAATATCACCGTTATTCACAGGGAAAACGGCGGACCTTCTGCCGCAAGAAACGCGGGACTAAAAATAGCAAAGGGCACCTACATCGGCTATGTGGACGGAGATGACTGGGTGGAACCCGATATGTACCGGGACATGCTGAAGGCCTGCCTCGACAAAAACGCAGAGATTGCGATCTGCTCTTACCGCCAGGTGGGAGAAGGAGCTGAGGAGATTCATCCCACGGGAAAAGTCATCGAACTTACCAGAGAGGAGGCTTTGGAGCTCTATATCAGCGGACATGAGCAGTATCATATCTATCATTCTGTTTGGAGCAAGCTTTTTAAGAGGGAGATTATCGCAGACATTGCTTTCCGGGAAGGACGAAAGTCTGAGGATATCATGTACAGCACTGCGGCGCTTGTAAATGCGTCAAAGTGTGTCTTTCTGGATACGCCTTATTATAATTATATGACAGACCGGGAAGACAGTATTATGAACAGTAAACTGGCAGAGCGCCGCTTTCAGGATGAAATCCCTTTCTGGAAGGAACAGATTGCGTATCTTTCGGGAAATGGATTTGCGGAGATGTCGGAGAAAGCCTATTACCAGTTCTGCAGGAAAATGCTGTTTTACTATATTGATTTCAGGGACAGAAAAATGACCGGAGAAGCAAAAGAACTGGCAGAGCTACTAAAAAACGAAAAAGAGAAAATCGTGACTGTCTACGGAAAAAGCTTTGTCAAAACAGGTGACAGGGTCAGAATGAAACTGTTTCTTGTATGTCCCGGAGTTTATTACGGGATAGTAAGGTTGTATGAGAAAATAATTATTCCGCTGCGTCAGTAGGAAAAGCCGTGCGAGAGCACGGCTTTTCCTATGTGAATAATATGCTGATTCCTATGTGAAACTGATGAAAAATTTGCCTATACAAGCAATGTATGCTATAATTTCAATAATTATGTATATGTGAAAATAAAGAGGAAATATGAAAGAAAAAAAGACAACTTTACTTGCAAAAATCGGATATATCTTTGACAGAAAACAGAAAATTCAGCTGTGCGGACTTGGCGTCATGATCTTTATCGGCGGTCTTCTGGAGACCCTCGGAGTGAGTGCCATGATCCCCGTGGTTCAGGCGCTTCTGGCACCGGACAAGTTACAGGAGTACATCAATCAATATGATTTTTTGCAGAACATATGTAATGCGCTGCATATTTCCACGGTCAAGCAGATCACCATGACACTTCTTTTTGGCATGATGGCTATCTACATTATTAAGAACCTGTACATTCTGTTTTTGACCTATAAGCAGAATTCTTTTATCACCAGGAACAGAAACCGGATGATCAGCCGGGTAATGGCAGAGTTTTTAAACAGGCCTTACGAGAAATATCTGGGAGCGGATATCCCTACCGTGTTCCGTATCACAGACAGCGACATTCCGCAGACCTTTTCCCTGATTCTTGCCATGCTTTCCCTTTCGAGCGAGGTGGTGGTGTCCCTCCTGATCTTTATTGTGCTGCTGTTCAATGATGTGGCGATGACACTGTTCATCATTGCGGTATTTGGTATTTTAACGCTGTTTATTATCAAGGTATTTAAGCCCAAATTAAACAAGATCGGCGCAAAAAATCAAGCGATCCAGTCGAGGATTGCCAAGTGGAGGATTCAGGCCATTTACGGACTTAAGGATGTAAAGGTTTTAAACAGGGAAGAATTCTTTGTGAGAAATTATTATGAGACCGGCAGGATCGGCGCGGATGTTGCGAGAAATTACGCGGTGCTGAACAATACGCCAAGGCTTTTGATTGAGACCGTATTTATCGTCAGTGTACTTGCTTTCATCGCCTTTTATATCAACGGCGGCGGGGATGTGACGGAGATCGTGACCACCATATCCGCCTTCGCGGTGGCAGCCATCAGGGTGCTTCCCAGCGTAAACAGAATCAATACGTATATTACGGAGATTGCCTATACCCAGCCCAGCCTTGACTTTGTCTATGAGAATCTGCAGGAGGGTATGAAGACAGATGCTATGCTGGCAGAGAGAAAGGCATATTCCCAGGTGGAGAAACTAAAGCTGGAAGACAGGATCGTGCTGGATCATATCTCCTTCCACTATCCGGATTCCGATAAGAATATTTTCAAGGATGCCCATATGGAGGTGCCGAGAGGAAAGTCTGTGGGAATCATCGGCGCTTCCGGTGCAGGAAAATCAACCATCGTGGACGTACTGCTTGGCCTTTTGCATGCCCAGGAGGGAACCATTACCTGTGACGGCGTGGATATCTTCAAGAATTATGAATCCTGGCTGGCACAGATCGGCTATATTCCCCAGGCCATCTATCTGATTGACGAGTCCATCAGAGACAATATTGCTTTCGGCATCGATGCGGACAAGATAGACGATAAGAGAATCTGGGAGGTGCTTGCAGAGGCACAGCTCAAGGAGTTTGTGGAGGAGCTGCCGGATGGTCTTGACACCACCATCGGTGACAGAGGTGTCCGCCTTTCCGGAGGACAGAGACAGCGTATCGGCATTGCAAGAGCTCTCTACAATGATCCGGAGATTCTGGTGTTTGACGAAGCTACCTCGGCGCTTGACAATGACACGGAAGCGGCAGTGATGGAGGCGGTAAACAGTTTCCACGGAAAGAAGACCATGATCATCATTGCGCACCGTTTAAATACCATCGAAAAGTGCGATATTATTTATAAAGTGGAGAATGAGAAACTGGTGGAGACCACACTGTAGCGGTGTGTGAGGGCTGCCGGGAAGGAATAGAGATATGATCGGAACAGAGTTCTTAAAAGGACAGGGACTGGGCAATCAGTTATTCTGCTATGTGACGGCGAGAGCCATTGCTGAGGAAAACGGATATGAGTTCGGCACAGCCGGACAGGAAATTTTTGCTGTCAATATGCACAGTGACCGTGGTATGTATTTCATGGATGTGGATCTTGGACATGCCATTTCCCAGGAAGAAAAGAAAAATTTCAAAACGTATGATGATGATGATACCAGACTTTTTATCGGGAATTCCGGACATGATATGGAACATGGCTGTTATGTCAGCGGCAGAGATGATAAGATTCATCAGGTAGAAGACAATACTTTGATTTATGGAAATATGCAGGATGAATCTTACTTTATCAAACATCTTGATCAGGTAAAGCAATGGCTGCATGTTAAGCCTGAGTATGATTCCTATGAGTACAGCAGGGAAAATCTGTGTATTATCAATATGCGCGGTGGCGAATATACGGGCAGTCCGGAGCTTTTTATAGACAAAAAATACTGGATCAATGGTATGAAAGAAATGAAAAAGATCCGTCCCGATATGGAATTTATGATCGTGACGGATGATGTGGAGGCGGCAAACAAAATGCTTCCGGGGATAGAAGCCCATCATTTTGACATAGGAAAAGATTATGTAACATTAAAGAATGCCCACTATCTTCTCCTTTCCAATTCTTCCTTTGCCTGTCTGCCGGCCCATACCAGTGAGACTGTCAAGTTCATCATTGCCCCCAAATACTGGGCAAGGCACAATGTATCAGACGGCTACTGGGCTTCCGAACAGAATATTTACAGCCTGTTTCACTATATGGACAGAAAAGGCAGGCTGTTTACTGCTGACGAATGCAGGAAGGAACTGGAAGAATATAAGAAAAAGTCAAAAAAATATGCGCGAAGAAATATCCGTCCGGGCAAGGTGAGACATGCTCTGCAGGTGGTGCGCAGCAAATGTGTTTACGGATGGTTTTATCTGAAAAAGATAGAGAGAGCAGTGGTCAGAAGACTGAAAAAGCAGCAGTAAGGTGTATGACAGATGGAAAACAGAGGCAATGAAAAACTGAAACTTCCTAACGTGACGCTGGCTGCCATGACCAGCGTGAAGATCTATGAGACCATAAAGGCATTGCAGTACAGCATGCAGGGAATCGAGTTTGGCGAGGTGGTACTGATCACCCACAGAAAGCCCCTTTCTCTGCCAAAGGGGATTACCTACAAGCATACCTCCAAGCTGACGGATATTGACTGCTTTAACTATAAGATGGCCTATGAGCTTGCAGATTACATCGATACGGATTATGTGCTCTTAGTTCATTATGACGGATTTGTGGTCCATCCCGAAAAATGGCGGGATGAGTTCCTTATTTATGACTATATCGGCTCCCCTTGGCCCATACCGGCGCCGGGAACGAAGCACTGTTATCACGATATCTACGGGAACCTGTGCCGGGTAGGAAACAGCGTTTCCCTGCGCAGCAAACGGTTCCTTGAATTTCCCCGGAAAGCAAATCTGAAGTGGGAGAAGGACGAGGACGGTTTCTACAATGAGGATATTTTTCTCTGCTGCATGAACAAGCATAAGTTTGAGGAAGCAGGCATGAAATACGCGCCTGTTGAGGTGGCAAAATACTTTGGACATGAACATCCGGTTCCTGAAGTGATGGATGTGGATGCACCCTTTGTTTTTCATAAATGGTGGGGAAGAAATGAGCAGTATCCCAAATTTGAAAACCCGTGGACAACGCGGTGGCTTAAGGTCAAGAGCCTCATAAGACCGCTTCTGTTCTGGCGACATATGGGGCAGAAGTAAAAGACTACCCATACAGATTGTATCAGAGAGAGGAAATACGGATGGTTATCGATTGTATTCCGTTTTTTAACGAACTTGATATTTTAAAGCTTCGCCTTAATATCCTGAATCCCATTGTGGATAAATTTGTCATTGAGGAAGCTACCGTGACCTTTTCGGGAGAACCGAAGGAGCTTTGCTTTGAAAAGAATAAGGAGCTGTTTGCAGAGTTTCTCCCCAAGATCGAATATATCGTAGTGGACAACTCTCCGGTCAATACCACAACCCATCTCCGGGATAAATTCCAGAAGAATGCACTGGTAAAAGGCCTTAAGGATGCCACGGATGAGGATGTGATTCTCTTAAGCGATGTGGATGAGATCCCCAATCCGGAGACTTTGCAACAGGTGATAGGGTCATTTGACCCCGATAAAATTTATCACTTTGCCCAGAGAATGTTCTACTGTTACCTGAACATGGAGGAGGTTTCGGGAAAGCTTCTCTCCATCACCGGTGAATTTCCGGATGTAAAGCGGAAGCTCTGGCTTGGCACCAAGGTTTTCAGCAGGAAAAATATTCCGGAAGACGGCATTATCCAGCTTCGGGAAGCACCTGTCACTGCAGCGAATGCAGTCCGTGTGGAGAACGGCGGCTGGCATTTCGGCTACATGGGAAGCAAGGGCGAGAAGGATGTGGCAAAGCGCATCGGTACCAAGGTGGTGGCAGCAGCCCATCAGGAGTACAATGATGATGTGCTCTTAAAAGAAGCGGCAGACCGCCTGCTCCTCGGACAGGATATGTTCGGGAGAGAAGCCACTTTTAAGCGGGTGGAAATCGATGACAGCTATCCAGAATATCTTCTGAAACACAGGGAGGAATATGAATATCTCATCATGCCGCCTGTGAGTAAAGGGAAGATCATCATGACAAAGATTACCATGAAGGGGAAAAGATTTATGAGAAAAGCCTTCAGAAAGCTGAAAAGAATTCTCAGATAGAACCTTTTGGGGGTATCATATGAATCAGAAAAATAAAATCATCGAGGTTTACGGCCTCTGGTTTGCGGATCTTGTCGCCATAGGGATTTCTTTTGCCCTGGCTACTTACATCCGATTTGGCAATTTTAAGGATATGGGAGATAAAGGGATACACTTTCAGGTGTGTCTTGTTTTCTTACTGTTTTGTACCATATATTCGTTTTTTATCGACTGGAATAGAAACTTCTTAAGGAGAAGCATTCTGAAAGAGATCTATGCCGTATTACAGTACAATGTGCTTATGCTTCTGGTGACACAGACGATTATGTATTTCCTGAAGTGGGCAGACGTATTCTCCAGAGGTGTGATGATCTATTTTGCAATCATCAATTCCGTATTTTCCCTGCTTCTCCATCTGCTGATCAAAAACGCCATGAAGTTTCATTATAAATCGGATCAGAGCAAGGTGAAGCTTCTCGTCATCACAGAAAAGAATATGATTCCGAAAGTGGAAGAAACGCTGATGGCCAATCTTGATATTAGTTATCAAATTGTACAGACCATAGTAGCAGAGGATATGCAGCCTGACTTTTTACAGAAGGCCACACTGATGGCACTTGATGAAGTGTTTATCTATGCGCCGGAGCTTCCCCAGAAAAAAGTGCAGGAAATCATCAACAGCTTTGATGAAATGGGTGTAAACTGCCATTACTGTGTAGAATTGCCCGGTACCCATGCAGAGAGAAGTAAAATAGACGATTTTGGAAGCTACAGCGTGATCACTTATACCAGGTTCCAAAGCAGCTACAAGCGTCTTCTGATAAAGAGGGTTATGGATATAGCAGGCGGTCTTGTGGGCATGCTGATCACACTGATCTTCTTCCCCTTTGTGGCAATTGCCATTAAAGCAGATTCCCCCGGTCCTGTTTTCTTTTCCCAGGTACGGATCGGACGAAATGGCAGGCGCTTTAAAATTTACAAATTCCGTTCCATGTATATGGATGCGGAGGAACGCAAAAAGGAACTGGAAAAACAGAATGAGATGCAGGGGCTCATGTTCAAAATGGAAAATGATCCCCGTATCACCAGGGTGGGGAAATTTATCCGAAAGACCAGTATTGATGAGCTGCCCCAGTTCTACAATGTATTAAAGGGTGATATGAGCCTCGTGGGAACAAGACCTCCCACAGAGGATGAATTTGAAAAATATAATCAGTATTACCGCCGCAGGATCAGCATGACACCGGGACTTACCGGTTTATGGCAGGTCAGCGGAAGAAGCGAGATAGAAAATTTTGATGATGTGGTAAAATATGACCTTCAGTATATTGATAACTGGTCACTGACTTTGGATATAAAAATACTGCTTCGAACCGTCTATGTGGTTGTGGCAGGCAGAGGTTCAAAATGAGCAGACAGAATAAAATCAGAGTATTGATGGTGGGCCCGGACAGGAGTGTGCACGGTGGCATTTCAGGGGTTGTCAATAATTATTATGAAGCGGGACTTGATCAAAGAATAGACCTGTGCTACATCGGCACCATGGTTGAAGGCTCTAAGATAAGAAAGCTTGTTCAGGCGGTCAAGGCTTTTCTTCAGTTTCTTGTCAGGCTTCCCGGTTATGAGATCGTACATGTGAATGTGGCTTCCGATTCCAGCTACTACAGAAAAACATTTTTTATTAAAGCAGCTAAACATGCGGGCAAAAAGATCGTGATCCACCAGCACGGGGGCGACTTTGAAGGATTTTATGACAGGGAGCTGAGTGATAAGGGAAGAGAGAAAGTAAGAAAGGTGCTGTCAATGGGAGACGTCTTTCTGGTACTGGCACCGCCGTGGAAAGAATTTTTCGGCAAGCTGATTGGGACAGAGAGGATCACGGTGCTTCCGGATGCGATCTCCATTCCGCCTTATACAGAAAAAAAACATGGTGTTCACAAGATCCTTTTTCTGGGGAGGATCTGCAAGGCAAAAGGCATAGGAGAGCTTCTTGCAGTTATGCCAAAGCTGAAAGAGAAATATCCGGATGTGCAGCTTTACCTCGGCGGCATTTTTGAGGATAAGGAATTGGAACAGCAGGCTTATGCCCTGAAGGACCAAGTGACCTGTTTATCCTGGGTAACAGGAGAAAAAAAGGAAAGGTATTTGCGGGAGTGTGATATTTTCGTGCTCCCCTCCTATTTTGAAGGTCAGTCCATAGCTATCCTGGAAGCAATGGCGAATTCCTGTGCGGTAGTGGCCTCCAGAACAGGCGGTATTCCTCAGATGATTATTGATGGGGAGACCGGTATTCTGATCGAGCCCCGGAGCGAGTCATCCCTGCAGGAGGGAATGGAAAAAGTGCTTTCAGATGATGATTTTGCGGCTTGTCTCGGTGAAAGGGCAAGGGAAAAAGCTGCGGCAGAATTTTCGATAGAAAATAACATGGAAAGGCTGATACATTTGTATGAAGGATTATAAGATCAGTATTATCGTGCCGGTTTATAATACAGAAAAATATTTGACAAAATGTGTGGATTCCCTGACCGGTCAAACCTATCAGAATCTTGAGATCATCCTTGTGGATGACGGCTCTGGGGATAACAGCGGAAGCCTTTGCGATGAACTTGCAGAGAAAGATGGCAGAATTAAAGTCCTGCACAAAGAAAACGGAGGTCTCGTCTCGGCATGGAAAGCGGGAGGCACAGAAAGCAGGGGTGTATTTGAACTTTGTTGACAGTGATGACTGGGTTGATCTTAACATGCTGGAAGAAATGTCAGAATATCTGACAGGCAGTGAAAAAGAAATGATCGCCAGCGATTATGTGATAGAGAAGGTCGACGGAAGCAAAAGCTGTGTCTTTCAGGAACTGCCGCCGGGAGAATATGACCGTGATGAGATTGAACGGAAGGTTATTCCCAATCTTCTTGGACGGGAAAAGCGTTATGTGACGATCTCACGCTGCATGAAGCTGATCAGCCGCAAACTGATCATCGATAATATGAAATATAGTGATCCCCGAATTAGGCTTAGCGAGGATACGACCATCATGCTGCCTTCGCTGATCGACTGTGACAGGCTGGTTATCATGGATCACAAGACATATTACCACTATCTTTATGTAAATGAATCCATGGTGCATAAATATGATGAAAAATTATATGCAAATATCAGACTGTTAAAGGAAACAGTTCTTCACATTATCAATGATAAATTTGAGGGAGAAGAGCTTGAGGAAAGAAAGAAGCAGCTGGATCAGGAGTATATTTTCTGGCTGTTGCTGGTACTGAAGAATGAGGCAAGAGGAAATCCGGCGGGATATCGAAAAAATATTATGGATATCTGCAAGACGGAGGAAATCTGCAAACTGGTAAAGAGTACACCGGTAGAAATCCGGCAAAGTTCCAACAAGCTTCTCTATCTGGTATTAAAACACCCTTGCTTTTTGACGGTGAGTCTGCTGCGGCTGGCCATGATCTGGTATTATCGGAGAGGATAGCGTATGAAACCTTTGATCAGTGTGATCGTTCCGGTTTACAACGGACAGGATTATCTGGAAAACTGTATCATAAGCATTGAAAATCAGACCTATGACAATCTGGAAATCATCATTATCAATGACGGTTCCACCGACAGGACAGGAGCCATCTGTGTAAAACTAAAGGAAAAGTATGATAACATCCGGGTGGTCACTCTGGAGGATGAAGGAGTCTCCGCAGCAAGAAATGCGGGAATCGATATGGCAAGGGGTGGATTTCTCACCTTTGTGGATGCGGATGACAGGTTAAGACCCAAAACATTAGATGTATTGTATGATAATATTTTGTCCACCGGCTGTGACATTGCAGGCTGTGGATTTCAGACATTCCGTGAGGAACCGGAATGGCAGGGACAGCTTCTTACCCTGCACCGCATTAAGGAACCTGCAGTGTACAAGCCGGTGGAATACCTGAAGCAGGAGATCTTAAAGGGAAACAGCAGATGCTGGAGTAAGCTCTATCGGCGATCGGTGGTGGGAAATATAAGGTTTCAAAAAGGCTTGTCCATCGGTGAGGATATGCTGTTTCTGATGGAGCTTCTGCCTTATGTAAAGAAAATTGCGGAAACCGATTACCCCGGATATGGCTATTATCAGAACCCAAAGGGAGCTATGAACCGGGAATTTACACCGAAATATATGGATCAGATCACCTGCTGGGAAATAGCAAGAGACAAGGCGATGATCATAGATAGAAGTACAGAAAGTGAGATCACCACGATCCTTCTGATGTCCATCATGCTGGTAGCGGGGAAGATTGCAATGTTACCCTTCACGAAGAGAAGATTGCAGAGAGAATCTGTCCGGATCTGCAGGGAAAAGCTTAAGAAAGAGCTAAAGGTGCCGGGAGCCTATGAAGGATTGTCCAAAGGATATCGTTTCAAGGTAAGATTTTTCCGAACAGCACCCGGATTGTATCTGGCTCTTTACCATTTCAGAAAATATCGATAGGAAGTTTGGTATGGAAGAAAACAGATTACTGATGTATATGCATGCAGGCAGCGGAAACCATGGCTGTGAAGCCATAGTGAACAGTGTCTGCCATATAGTGAAAGAAAAAGTGACACTTCTCAGCTACTATGGCGAGGAAGATGAAAAATATTCCTTAAAAGATCTGTGCCAAATCGTGAGCGAAAGACGCTTTGAGGAGCACAAATTAGCCCACGTTCTCTACTATGGTTACCGCAAGATCACCGGAGACAAGGAGAGTTTTATCCGCTATCGCTATGGCGATATTATGAAGAAAAAAGCAGCGCCCCTTGCCATTTCTATCGGCGGAGACAATTATTGCTATGACAATATGTTAAGTGACCTAAGACTTGCCAATTCGGCTTTTAACAGAAAGGGAGTAAGAACGGTGCTCCTTGGCTGTTCCATCGAGCCGGAACTTCTTAAGAGAGAAGATATTGTGACAGATCTTATGGGGTATCATACCATTATCGCCAGAGAGAGCATCACCTATGAAGCATTAAAAGAAATGGTAAATGAGCATGCAGGGGAAATTGATGGAAGAAATGGGATGCCGCAGATACTCTGCTATCCGGACCCTGCCTTTACCCTGAAAAAGAAAGAGCTGCCGCTACCGGAAGGCTTTGCGGAGGGCAATACGATTGGCATCAACGTAAGTCCCATGATTCAGGACAATGAAAAGGAATCGGGGATTACCATGGAATGCTATGAGGCTTTGCTCCGGGATATCATTGATCATACGGACTTTCAGATTGCGCTCATCCCCCATGTAGTGTGGGCGAGAAATGACGATCGAAAGCCCATTCATGCATTATATGAGAAATTTAGGGACACAGGACGTGTGGTGGAAATCGGGGATGGCACCTGTGAGGAACTGAAGGGCTATATCAGTAGATGCCGCCTTTTCGTTGGAGCCAGGACCCATGCCACCATTGCAGCTTATTCCTCCTGCGTGCCTACCCTTGTGGTGGGATATTCCGTGAAAGCAAGAGGAATTGCCAGAGATCTGTTCGGGCAGGAAGAGCATTATGTGCTTCCGGTACAGAGCCTTCGAAACAGAGATGATCTGGTAAAAGAATTTCAGTGGCTTTTGTCACAGGAAAAGGAAATCAGGGAAAAACTGGAAAAGAAAATGCCTGATTACAGAAACAGGGCACTTGAGACAGGTAAAGAAGTAGACAGATTATGGGAAGAGTTCACTCGGCAGCCAAGAATATAGCCTTCGGGCAGATTGGAAATTTAATAACGCAGTTGCTCGGCTTTGTGCTGCGTACGGTTTTTATCGCCCATCTGGGAGATACCCTGATCGGAATCAATGATCTGTATACCAGCATTCTTTCCATTCTATCCATGGCAGAACTGGGTATCGGTACAGCGTTAAACTACAGTTTGTATAAGCCGGTGGCACAGGGAAACACAGAAAAGATCAAATCCTACATGGTGCTGTACAAAAAGGCATACAGGATCATCGGTATTGTGATCGCCGTGATTGGGCTTGCCATCTCGCCCTTCTTACCTTATCTGGTAAAACAGCCGGAGGGCGTAAATGTCAGGGATCTGACACTTTACTATTTTATCTTTCTGTTTAACACGGTGAGCACTTATTTCGTCGCCTACAAATACAGCCTTGTCAATGCGGAGCAGAAAAATTATATCCAGACCAATGTGATTACCATCACCAAGATGATCACGGTTTCCCTGCAAGTAATCGTGATCCTCACCACAGGCAATTTTTACGCCTATCTGCTGACGGCAGCGGCGGTGGAACTGTTGCAGAAGATTTTTGTGAGCGGTTATCTGAACCGCATGTATCCTTACCTCAAGGATAAAAATGCCGAGAAGCTTTCAAAGGAAGAGGCAGGGGAAATTGTCAAAAAGACAAAAGCACTTGTCTTCCACAAAGTTGGAGATGTGGCAAGGCTTCAGACAGACAGCATGATCATATCCGGATTCATCAATGTCACCTTAGTCGGCATTGTGGGCAGCTACAACATGGTTCTGAATTCTGTGGGTAATGTGGTGAATATCATTTTTAATTCCGTGCTGTCCAGCTTCGGCAATCTGATCGCCACAGAATCCAGAGAAAAGCAGTATCAGATCTTCCGGGTGTACCGCTTTGCAGCCTGCTGGATCTACGGTTTTGCCGCCATAGGTTTTTCCCTGCTTCTGACACCGCTTATCTATCTGTGGCTTGGCAGTGAGAGAACCCTTGCCTTTGCGGTTGTGATCTGTATTCTGATCGATTTTTACTTTAAGGGAGACAGAATCGTGCTGTCCAACTTCAAGACGGCAGCAGGAGTCTTTGAACAGGATAAATATCTGGCACTGATCCAGGGAGTGGTGAACTTGATTATTTCCATCGTGCTGGTGCAGAAGATCGGACTTGTGGGTGTCTATATCGGCACCATCGTCTCAGGACTGATCGCCAATATTACAAAGCCGGTCATCATTTACAGAGACATTCTGAACCAGCCTGTGAAGGAATACTTCACAGATTCCGTGAAATATGCTCTGGTTATGGTCATCAGCTTTGTACTGCTGTCAGTGATTAAGAGACTGGTGATGCCGGAAGTGACTATTTTCACCTTTGCGGTGATGTTTGTTATTATCTGTGTGGTATTTAACGGGATCTTCCTGGGACTGTTTGGAAGATGCGAAGAGTTTTCCTATTTACTTGGAATTGTGAAGAAGAAGGTAAAGAGGAAATAGCAGAGAAAGGAGTCAGAAATATGCTGGAAATGGTAAAGGAAGCAGAAAGAGAGCTCTTAAAGTATCCAAAGAGAAGTATAGGATTTTATCTGAAAAGAACGGTTAAGATGCTTTCGGGCAGAGGCGCGGCACCAATTGATAAGATCAATTGGCCGAACGGACTTCTCGCCAAAAGCCTTGCCGATTACTATATGGGACATAAAAATTCCGATGAGGCCAGAGAAATACTGGACTGTCTGAAGAAATATTATGACAGATGGATTAAGAGCGGCTGCAAGATGCATTATCTGGATGATGCGTTCAGCGGCATGGCTCTGATCGACCTGCATCAGGCCACCGGGGAAGAAAAATACAAAGAGGCAGCGGATAAAATTGCAAACTATCTGTTTCATCATGAAACCGATGATGCAGGAAGCCTTCCCTACAGACCTTCCCAGCAGAACGGCTATATCTTTGCAGACGGGATTGGAATGGTCTGCCCATTCCTGTGTAAGTACGGCAGTACATACGGCGATATGAATGCTACGAATCTGGCAGTGACCCAGATACAGAACTTTATCGATTTTGGCATGGACAGCAAGACAGGTCTTCCCTATCACGGATATCAATATGAAAGCGGTGTAAAATATGGTATCATAGGCTGGGGAAGAGCAGTGGGCTGGTTGATGATGGGCATGGCTGAAAGTCTTGCCTATATGGAAGCCGACAGGCCAAGCTATGAACCGATCAAACAGGCGTACAGACGACTGGTGGATAAGGTGGAGGCTTATCAGCTGGAAGGCGGCCTTTACAGCTGGCAGCTGGGTGCCAAGGATGGCCCTGTTGATACCTCCGCAACGGCAATGATCCTTTATGCTATTGCAAGATCTCTTGACACCAAGGTATTAATTGGTATTCATAAGTCAAGAATGATGAGAGGAAGAGAAGCTCTCCGGAATTCCGTGAAGGACGGAAAAATCTACGGCTGTCTTGCGGAATGTCAGGGTTTTTGCATGTATCCCCAGATTTACGGGGCGTATCCCTGGTCTTTGGGGCCTGCGCTATCACTATTTGTCTTAACAGAGGAAGAAGAAAAATGATTATTATACAGGTGGCGGGCGGACTTGGCAATCAGCTGCAGCAATATGCGCTGTACCGCAAATATGTGCGCATGGGAAAGGAAGCGAGACTTGATCTTTCCTGGTTTGACGAAGCAAAAGCAAGTGATGGGAAATCGAAAGCTACAAACAGGAATCTGGAGCTTGCCTATTTTGACAGACTGGTGTATGAGACCTGCACCAGAGAGGAAAAAGAAAGGCTGACAGGTTCTGATGGTCTTTCGGGTAAACTTCGAAGAAAGCTTCTTCCCTCAACGGTTCACTGGTTTCATGAAAGTAAAATGTATCATCCGGAGATACTAAGCTTTGAAGATATGTATCTCTCCGGATATTTTGCCTGCGAAAAATATTACAGTGATATTCTCTATGATCTGCGGGAGAAGATCCAGTTTCCGTCAAGCGACAATCCCCTTAATATTGAGCTGGCACGGGAAATGAGAGAATGTGCTTCCGTCAGCGTTCATGTAAGGCGCGGGGATTATCTGAATGAAGAAAACAGAGCGATGTTTGGCAATATCTGCACCGACGCTTATTACCGAAAAGCGATGGAATTCATTAAGGCTGAGGTGCCGGATGCCCATTTTTACCTTTTCTCGGATGATGTTTCTTATGTGAAGCAGAAATATCAGGGAGAGGAATTTACAGTGGTGGATATCAACCACGGAAAAGACAGCTTTTATGATATGTGGCTTATGAGCAACTGCAAACACAATATCTGCGCCAACTCCACCTTCAGCTTCTGGGGAGCAAGACTGAACGGGAATGAGAGGAAAATTATGATCAGACCCACCATTCATAAGAATAGTCAGATATTTCAAAAAGATGAAATGGAAGATTTGTGGCAGGGATGGCGGTTTGTCAGCCCGGAGGGACAGTTACAGTAAAAAGAGAACAGGGAGCTTTAGATGGAAAAAAGAAAAGAACTCTTTTCTAAAATTGCATATTACTGCTTTTATATCGCAGTTGTCATCGAAGTACTTATGGTGCTTGTGGATAAAAGCGCACTGGTAAATCCGATTGAAGGAAAGCTGTTTCAGTTAACCTTTCTTCTGTTTTTGATAAAGGTATGTCTGACCAGATATTCCCGGAAAGAATATCTGGTCATTGCCATGTTTCTGGGGCTCGGTGCTATTTCCTATTTCGTGACAGGAAGAAATGAAATTGTCAGGATAGTAATGTTTATAGCTGCATGTAAGGATATTGATATGAAAAAGTGCCTGAAAATAGTTTTTTACCTGACACTTTTCGGCTGTTTGCTGATCATGCTGCTTTCTGTGTTTGGTATCGGCGGTGATATGGCGCTGACACAGGAGTACGGGCGAGGAAGTGTGGAAACCAGATATGTGCTTGGAATGGGACATCCCAATGCGCTTCAGTGCATGGTGTGGGCGCTTACCGTGCTTTCTCTGTATCTATATGGAGAGAAGATGAAATGGTATGGATATCTGGCAGTATTTGGGATCAATACATTCTTTTTCCTTCTGACAGATTCAAAGACCAGCTTTCTTGCGGCAGTATTTGCAATTTTCTATGAGGGGATATATCGATTTGTTAACAATAAAACCATAAAGAGAATCTGTAATATATCCGGTATTCTGATCACACTGGGAAGTGTAGCAATTTCTGTGTTTATTGCAGGAACTGCATATCATGTATATAATTACGATTGGGGAATTGACAACTCTGCATTGGCATTGTTCTTGAAAAAACTTGACATTGCACTAACAGGAAGAATCCGAAGTTTGACAGGCAATACAAGATGGGAAGGAACCATTCAGACCTGGAAGCTGTTTTCAGAACCTGCCAATAATTATTATTTTGATATGGGCTGGATCCGGTTGTTTTACTGGTACGGAGTTATTCCTGCATGCATATTTATTGTGTTGCTTTTTGTTCTCATGTGGTACTGTATCAGAAAAAAAGACTATATGGCGTTTGTCATGATGGTGTCATTTGCTGTATATTCTATCGTGGAAGCCCATGCTGTGTCTGTATATCTGGCAAGAAATTATGTGCTGTTTTTGTTTGGAATGTATTGGGTTAACATTGTTAATACAAGAGACGGAAAGGGATTGGTAAGTAATAGAGCTGATGAAAGAATACAGAATGAAATTATCTGAGCTATGTTTTTATCTGTTCTTCTGTTCTCTGCTATTTGCTAAGGGAATAGGACGGTATGATGGACAGATATTATTTAAGATTTTTTTGACAGTTGCACTGATTGGATTTCTGGGAAAGATGATTCTGACCCGGTATTGCGTATGGGAGGCGGCAGGATATATAGCCTTGATTGCACTCGGGGGAATGATTTACCTCACATCCCACGAGAAAGGAGCATTTCTTGTGATTCTTCTGCTCTGCTCTCTGAAAAACATGGATTTGGACAAAGTATTTAAAGTGGGAGCAGTTACATGGGTGCTGTCCTTTGGAGGGTTGTTTCTTTTGACTTCCATGCATATCATAAAGAGCCCCTTTAAGGTGCACGACAGACTGGGAATGGGGCGCATTATCAGATGGAGTCTCGGCTATGCACATCCGAATGTATTACACATCTCCTATCTTGTACTGGTATGTTTTCTCCTTTACTTATTACGAAAGAACTTCCGGTATTACTATTTAGTCCTATTTGAAATCGGAAACTTGTTTGTATTTATGTATTCTCTCAGCACAACAGGATTTCTAGTCACAACCGGTTGTCTTGCTCTTGTATTATACTGGAATATCAGAAAAAAATTCTGCGTTGTTGAACAGGTGCTCATACAGCTGTGCTTTCCACTATGTTTGTTTTTGTCTTTTGGTGCTCCTGTGTTGTTAAAGGGAAAAGCTTTTTCTATTGTAAATAAAATATTGAACACCAGACTAGAACTGTCAAAATGGTTTCTTGAGAATCTGCCGGTAAAGCTGGTTGGAAATGATACCACAGAGGTTGTAACAGCTGTCAGAACAATGGATAACTCTTATGTGTTTGCACTGATTACTTATGGTTTATTGTTTGTCCTTTTCATGGTAATTGCTTATTTTTGGATTATTTATAAAAAAACCAGAGAGCAGGATGGAATGGCATTATGTCTGATATTATCCTGTCTGATAGCCGGATTGACAGAACCTTTCCTGTTTAATACTTCTTTTAAGAATATTTCACTTTTATTCATCGGCGTGGAGCTTTTTGGTGTAGATTCAGTAAATTGCGGAAAACAGATTGGATGGAAATATGACAAAGAAATCAGCATTATTCTGCCGGATTTATCCAATATATTGAAGAAGATGTGGAATATGACACGCAAATATCGTGCCGGGATACTGCTGGTAGCTATTCTCGGTGCTTTGGCTGCAGGAACTTTTCTGTTCCGAACTGCAGAAAACCCTGCAAGATATCTTTTACCCAGAAAAGCGTTTGAGTACACAGACGATCTTGAGGAATCCTACTATCTGGTATCGGAAGATGATATTCAGGAGAATGGAGATAAAATACTTGGATTTGAGTCTCCGCAGACAGAGATGGTCGCATTTAAAGGAAATATTGCTGCCGTGGAGCGATTCAGGAATACAGTGGCAGGAGCAATCTATTCGGGTATACTGATATTTGCAGCGGGAACCGTTTTACTTTATTTGAAAATTGTATTCGGACATGGAGTGCAGAAGCATGAAGAATGATCTTCGATATTGCAAAATATTAAATACGAACATCAACGTCACCAATATGAAGGAGACGGTGGATTACCTGACAGACCATCTGGAGGAGCTGCGAGGAGACTATATTTGTGTTTCTAACGTGCATACTACCATGATGTCTTTCAGAAACGCGGACTACAATAAGGTTCAAAACAGCGGCGCCATGGCGCTGCCGGATGGAAAGCCCTTATCTATCGTGTGCAGACTGCGGGGATTTTATGATGCCCAGAGAGTTCCGGGACCGGATCTGATGCCGGAAATATTTAAAATATCAAAAGAAAAGGGTTATAGACACTTTTTTTATGGCAGTTCTCCGGAAACATTAAAAAAACTGCGGGAAGAACTAAACAGAGAATATCCGTGGCTGAATATCGCCGGTATGTATTCTCCCCCTTATCGTGCCCTCACACAGCAGGAGGATGAACAGATCGTCCGCGAAATCAATGACACAGAGCCCGATTTTATATGGGTGGCTCTGGGGGCACCCAAACAGGAAGAATGGATGTACAGGCATCAGTTTCAGGTAAAGGGTGTGATGCTCGGCGTCGGTGCTGCCTTTGATTTCTGCGCAGGTACGGTCAGAAGAGCGCCTGCCTGGATGCAGGAGCTGTGCCTGGAATGGCTGTACCGACTGATGCAGGATCCCAAAAGATTGTTTTCACGCTATTTTTCTACTAACATATCTTTTCTGCTCAAGGTGGCAAAAGAGAATCGGAAATACAGGAGAGAGAATCAGTACAAAAAAATTGCAATGATCGGGCACAAAAGAATTCCTTCCAGGGAAGGCGGGGTAGAGATCGTAGTGGATGAGATCGCCACCAGACTTACGGCGAGAGGATATCATGTGGATGCCTATAATAGATCCGGTTATCATGTATCAGGGAAGCAGTTTGATGAAAAGAGAGGAAAGGTATATAACGGCATAAGACTTTTAACCATTCCCACTTTTAAAAGCAGCAGTTTGAATGCAATTGTATATGCTTTTCTTGCTACGCTGAGAGCCCTGTTTGGCAAGTATGGTGTGATCCATTATCATGCAGAGGGTCCCTGTGTCATGTTGGGAATTCCCAAGTTTTTCGGTAAACGTGTGGTTGCAACGATACACGGACTTGACTGGCAGAGAGCAAAGTGGGGAAATTTTGCATCCCGGGTTTTGAAATTTGGTGAAAAACAGGCAGCAAAAAAAGCGGATGCGATCATTGTATTATCCCGCAATGTTCAGGATTATTTCAAGGATCAATATAACAGGGAAACCATATTCATTCCCAATGGTATTGATAAGCCTTGTCTCAGAGAGAGCAGGGAGATCACGGAACGTTTCGGTCTCAAGGAAAACGATTATATCCTGTTTCTGGCAAGGTTAGTGCCGGAAAAGGGAGCAC
The DNA here is from genome assembly GCA_945917985.1 of uncultured Clostridium sp. Classification (GTDB taxonomy): domain Bacteria; phylum Bacillota; class Clostridia; order Lachnospirales; family Lachnospiraceae; genus Suilimivivens. The sequence continues at coordinate 25,342 of CAMEIH010000005.1, forward strand.
ATTATTTAATTGAAGCATACAAGCAGTTAAAAACAGATAAAAAACTGGTCATTGCCGGTGGAGATAGTCACGCCTCCGAATATATGGAAAAGATATACCAGTCTGTGGAAGAAAGTGATAATATTGTTATGACAGGTTTTGTACAGGGAAGAATGCTGGAGGAACTGTACTCTAATGCTTATGTTTTCGTACAGCCAAGTGATATAGAGGGAATGGCCATGACACTTCTGGAAGCTATGAGTTATGGAAACTGTTGTCTTGTCAGTGATATACCGGAGAACACGGAAGTGGTGGAAGATAAGGCACTAAGCTTTTGCAAAGGTGATGTAGAAGATTTAAAAGAGAAGCTTCAATATCTACTTGAAAATGAGTCAGTGGTGAAAAACTATAAAGAGAAAAGCAGTGCGTTTATCTGTGAAAAATATAACTGGGAGAACGTAGTGGATCGGACCATTCAGGTTTATCTCGGAAATGTGGGAAAGGATAAATGATATGAGAGTTTTAATGGTAAACAAATTTCTCTTTGAAAACGGAGGCTCCGAAACTTATGTGTTTACATTAGGTAAGCAGCTAGAGCAGGATGGACATGAGGTGCAGTATTTTGGAATGGAGCATCCGAATCGCGTCGTGGGAAACCGAGCCGGTGCATATACACCCTCCATGGATTTTCATACGGGAAAGCTTTCCAAAATATTTTATCCCTTTCAGATCATTTATTCTCAAGCAGCAAGAAAAAAAATACGAAGTGTTTTGGAGGATTTTAGCCCGGATGTGGTACATCTGAATAATTTTAATTTTCAGCTAACCCCATCTATCATTTATGAGATAAAGAAATATGAAAAAGATACAGGAAATCGAGTTAAGATCATTTACACAGCTCATGATACACAGCTTGTATGCCCCAATCATCTGATGCGGATTCCGGATACAGGGGAATTATGCCAGAAATGTCTTGAGGATGGTTTTTTTGAGTGTGCCAGACATTCCTGCATTCATGGGTCGAGATTAAAAAGTCTGTGTGCATATTTTGAGGCAGAACTTTATCGGAGATTAAAAACATACAGATATATTGACTGTGTGATCTGCCCTTCCCTCTTTATGGAAGAACAACTGAAAACGAGAAAAGAACTTTTGGGGAAAACAAGAGTTCTGCACAATTTTATCTCTGCAGATGTGCAGGGAGGAAAGACGGATTCCGATTTTGGAGAATATGTGGTTTATTTTGGGAGGTTTTCGGAGGAAAAAGGAATTCATACTCTTCTCAAAGTGTGTAACGCACTGCCGCACATTCCTTTTATCTTTGCCGGAACCGGACCTTTGGAGGATCAGGTTAATCAAATAAGAAATATAAAAAACGTAGGGTTTCAAAAGGGTGAAGACCTTTTTTCTTTGATTAGAGGTGCCAAATTCAGTATTATACCATCTGAATGCTACGAGAACTGCCCTTTTTCGGTGATGGAGTCCATTGCCTGTGGAACACCCGTTGTGGGGAGTCGTATCGGGGGAATCCCGGAGCTTATTGAGGATGGAAAGAACGGAAAACTGTTTTCTGTCGGAAATGAGAAAGAATTAAAGAAAATAGTGGAGGAATTGTGGAATGATCCACAGCAGATCTCTGATTATTCAAAGGCCTGCTGTGAGAGGAAATTTGACACGGTTGCATCTTACAGTGAGAAGCTGATGGAACTGATTGAACAGATATAGATGGAGGAGCCTATGAATATCGTCAAAAAAATGAAAAAACTCGGGTTAAAACTCGGCTTCCAGAAAATGATAGGGTATGAGGCAATCTTTTCCTGTGCTTTTTGCGAGAGAGAACCCGGAAAAGAATTGTATCAGGGCAATTTCCGGAGAGATAAAAAATTTCAGGTTTTACCCCATTCAGAAGAATATTGGTATGCAGATCCGCTTTTGTGGGAAAAGGACGGAAAAGAAGTGGTTTTTCTGGAAAGAGTGGACAGAAGAACAGGGCTTGGATGTATTGCGTGTGCAGATATTACAGAGGGTATTTGGCAGAAGCCGACAGCGGTGATAGAAGAACCCTTTCACATGTCGTTTCCCATGTGCTTTGAGTGGGGAAATGAATTATATATGATTCCGGAAACAGAAATGGACCAGGCTGTTCATTTATATCGATGTGTGGAATTCCCCTATGTCTGGGAAAGCGCAGGCACATTTATGAAAGGATGGCGTCTGGTTGACAGTGTGGTCTGGAGACGGGATGATGGCAACGTGCAGTTTCTTGCCTCGGAGTATGACCCAAAGGATGATTTTTACACCAGATATCATGCATATGAGCTTCGAAGAGCGGGAGAGCAGATTGATTTCAGAGACCTGGGAAGGGTTTCTGATGAGTATACTTTGATGTCAAGAATGGCGGGACCTGTTATTGAGGACGAAGTGTCGCTTGCAATCATCCAGAGAAGTACGCCGGGAATTTATGGTTATTCTGTACAATTTCGCGAAAAAGGAGAGCAGATGCCCGGCAGAATCATGAAAGAGCTGCTTCCTTCTGATTTTACAAATATGGGTCATAAGCTTCTGGGTGTACATACCTACAGCAGATCTTCGCACTATGAGATGCTGGACATCCAGTACCTGATATATAATAAAGACAAGTGGAGAAAATGAAATGAAAATAATGTTTATTATTCCCCGTATGGTAGGCGGAGGGGCAGAGAGGGTTATTTCCGTTCTTGCCAATGAATTTGTGAACAGAAAGATCGGTGTTAAAATATTAATGACATCAGGCTCCGATATGGCCTATAAGCTGGATGAAAGGATCGAAGTTATTCAGATCGGAGGAAGATCAGGCGGAAGCTTGTGGAAACGGCTTTTGAGGATTGCCCGCATGAGAAAAGTGTTTCGCAGTAATCCGGAGGATATTCTGGTGGCTTTCGAACCTGCCACGGCTTTTTTTACCTGCCTGGCTAAAATGGGTCTTAGGAGAAAACTGGTGTCCTCAGAGCGCAATGATCCCAAATCCTTTGAAAATGACAGGATTAGAGAATATGCTTATCGTCATTCAGACAAGGTGGTATTTCAGACAAAAGATGCCATGATGTATTTTCCTAAGGATATACAGGAGAAAGGCATCATTATTGCCAATCCTATTACGGAAAATCTTCCGGAAGCTTATACCGGGAAGAGAAAGCATACGGTGGTTGCGGCAGGACGGCTGGAAGAACAGAAGAATCATGCGAACCTGTTTTACGCGTTTCGGGATTTTCTGCATCACTATCCGGACTATGTGCTCCATTTGTATGGGCAGGGGAGTCTTGAGCATGATCTGAAGGAACTTGCAAAGAAGCTTAACATCAAAGAAAATGTTGTTTTTGAGGGATTTCATGGTAATATTCTAGATGAGATAAAAGATGCGGGAATGTATGTACTATCTTCAGATTATGAGGGAATTTCCAATTCTCTGTTGGAAGCAATGGGAATGGGAATGCCGGTTATTTCAACGGACTGCCCTTCCGGTGGTTCTAAAATGTGTATTCAGAACGGCGTAAATGGTATCCTTGTCCCCGTAGCACAATCTGATGCACTTGCAACTGCCATGGAGAAAATTGCAGGCTCAGAAGACTTTGCCGCTCGAATCGGAAAGGCAGCAATCGAAGTTCGTGAGCGGTTTTCCATGCAGAGTATTGTGGAACAGTGGATGGAACTGTTAACCGGATTATAGAAAGAAAGATGAGGAACTTATATGCGTTTCCTTTATGTTGCACACAGATATCATACAAATCAGGCACCCATTATGAAGGGACTTGTTGAACGTGGACATGAAGTCTGCTTTGTCAGTCATTATCGGGGAGAAATAGAGGATTACGACTATGTAACACCGGTTGTGGCGGGATACTCCACATTGTTTAGCGCGGCAAATTGGATCTATGTTCATGTTTTACAGCGCAAAAACAGTAAAGCCTGCGATATGCGGCTAAAATATGGTTTTCCATCCATGCGAAGGATCCGAAAAATTGTTTCTGATTTTGCTCCTGACGTGATGATCATCAGGGAACGCTCCGTTTACTCTATTTTTACCTGCCTTGCATGCAGGGGGCTTGGGATACCCATGATTTTATATAATCAAAGCCCACTGTGGGAGGATGAAATTAAAAATGATCTGCCCCACAGAATTGTCAGAAGTCTGCTCCCTTCCGTGAGGATTACGCCTGTCATGGGGGTGGAAGGAGAAGGAAAGGTAAAAGAAGAGGGTGCGGTGTTTGTACCCTTTGTGATGGAGCCTGTGCTTCCACCGGATAAGAAAGAGTGGCTTCAGGGTGGAAGAATCAGTATCCTGTGTGTGGGAAAATACGAGGAGAGAAAAAATATCCTTATGCTTTTGGAAATCCTTGCTGATCTCGCAAATCAGTACGATTTGAGCCTGACTGTGGCAGGAGAGTGTGCCGATCATTTTGAGCGGGAATATAAGGAGAAGCTTGAAAGGTTTATCGAGAAACACGGGCTTTCTGAAAAAGTGAATTTACTGGAAAATGTTGCCCACAAGGATATGGAGAAGCTATATGCAAATGCAGATCTTTTCGTGTTGCCAAGTACCAGGGAACCGGCATCCGTCTCACAACTGGAAGCAATGGCGTTCTCAGTTCCTGCAATTTGCAGTGACACGAACGGAACTTCCTGTTATATTAAAGAGGGGATCAATGGATATCGCTTCAAAGATAACTCCAGTGAGGATCTGCGTAAGGCAATATTAAAATGTATTTCTGAGCCGGACAGATTAAAAAAGATGGGAGAAAACAGCTTCAAGGAAATTAAAGAAGAATGTAAATTTGATCTCTATTTTGAAAAAATAATGCAGTGCATGGAAAAAGGTGGCAACAGATGATAAAAAAACTAAATTATATTTTTTCGACGAAAGATAAAATTAAAATTGTTCTTTTGACTATTATGATATTGATCGGAAGTATTCTGGAGCTTTTGGCAATCTCATTGTTTTCTCCGTTCATAGACGGGATCATGGATCAGAATATTATGCTTGAGAGTACGATCATGTCCTATCTTTACCGGTTTTTCTCATTCGAAAAGTATGAGTATTTTCTGGCTTTACTTGCAGGAAGTATTATTGCCATATATATCATTAAGAATGTTTATATCATAATCGAAAAAAATACGATCTACAGGTTTGCCTATCGTATTCAGAGAACTATTTCCACAAAATTGTTGAAATCCTATATGAAGGAGCCGTATACCTTTCATTTGAACAAGAATATTGCGGTTCTGCAGCGAAGTATGCAGGAGGATACCGATCAGTTTGCCAAAGCCATACTGCATTTCATGGAAATGGCAGCCGAGGCATGTGTCTGTATTGTCCTTGGTATCTATCTGTTTATTGTAAGTAAGTCCATTACAGTGGTGATTGCAGGACTTCTGTTGGTGTGCCTTGGCATTTTTTCTTATATCAATAAGAAATATTCCAGAAAATGGGGAGAACAGGGTCAGGAGTATAAAGCGAAGATTTACCAGTGGATGAATCAGTCTCTGAGTGGTATTAAAGATATCAAGATACTTGACCGAAGCGAAACCTTTATTAACAATTATGACAATTACATGAGAAAGTATGTCCGTGTTTTACGTTTAAATAGATTGATTGGCATTATGCCCAAGTATATAATTGAGATGGTGTGTATGACTGGACTTTTATCTGCAGTTCTGGTTAAAATGTTTTTTGGTCAGAAAGAGCTTTCGGAATTTGTACCTCAGCTCGCTATCTTTGCTGTAGCGGCATTTCGACTCTTGCCTTCTGTTGGAAGAATTAATGAGCATTTATCGGCAGTGATCTTTGCAACACCCTCCATTGATCTGATTTATCATGATCTAAAGGAAATCGAAGATCTTCATGTAGAAGAGATGGCAAAAGATGAAAACTGGCATTTTAAGGAAGAGATTGAAGTAAAAAGAGTGACCTATGCTTATCCGGAGGGAGAAGGAAATGTCATCGAAAATGCATGCTTTCACATAAGAAAAGGCGAGACAGTGGCATTTGTGGGAACTTCGGGAGCCGGAAAATCGACGATGGTGGATATCCTTTTGGGACTTTTGCCTCCGCAGCAGGGAAAGATCCTGGTGGATGGAATGGATGTCTACAAAAATCTCAGAACCTGGCAAAAGGAAATCGGTTACATTCCGCAGACGATCTATCTATCTGATGACTCTATCAGAAATAATGTGGCATTCGGGATTGAAGAAGAAGAGATTGAAGAACAGGCAGTGATTGCTGCACTTAAGCAGGCACAGTTGTATGATTTTGTGGATACACTTCCTGAAGGACTTGATACATGTGTGGGAGACCGCGGTATACGTCTGTCAGGAGGACAGAGACAGAGAATCGGAATTGCAAGGGCACTTTACCATAATCCGGAGATTCTGGTATTGGATGAGGCTACTTCAGCACTGGATAATGATACAGAGGCAGCAGTCATGGAGGCTATTGATTCCCTCAAAGGACAGAAGACCATCATCATTATAGCCCATAGACTGACCACCATTAAAAATGCTGATACTACTTATGAAGTAAAGGATGGGAAAGTGGAGCAGACGACAGGAGTAAATGCATGAAAATTGGAAAACAGGTGATAAATTGTCTAATCGTATTGGCGTTTGCAGCGTATCTGCTCATGGGTATTTTAGTTTATCGGGATTATGGAATTTCTGCTGACGAACCGACAGAACGAGTCAGTACACTTGTAAATGCAAAATATATCCTAAATACATTGGGTGTTGATAAGGCAACAGAGATGGAAATGCCTGATCTGGAAGATTATGAATATAAATATTATGGCACGTTTCTTCAAATGCCGACTATGATATTTGAATTTCATAATGAGGATTTGAGATCAGCCTTTCATGGAAGACATTTGTACACTTTTATATTGTGTCTGATAGGATATGCTGCTTTTTTTCTTTTATGTAAGATGTTACTGAAATCAAATTTATTTGCAATACTGGGAACTGCGATGATTGCATTGTATCCACGCTTTTTCGCAGAGCAATTTTATAATATTAAAGACATGGTCTTCGTGGCTACATTTATGATTGCCATGTTTGTTTCAGTCAAGTTGATTGAAAGCAGGTTTAAATGGAATTGGATACTCTGTTTTTCTATAGTAACAGCAGTTTCGGCCAATGTGAGGATTGTGGGTATTGTTTTCCTGATGCTGGTGCTCGGATATCTCTTTTTAGATTTTCTTGGGGGAAAAATATGGAAGGGGGCATATGAGAATCAATGCAAACACCCCTTTATTTGCGGTGGAGCTTTACTGCTATTGTTTTTGGCTATTTTTGTGCTGATCCTGCCAATCACCTGGGAGAACCCCATTCAGGGCATCTATGATGTTTTTGCAAAGTTCTCAAATTATGACGATTGGAATTCCACTATCGTCTTTATGGGGAAAGTGATTCACAAAGAAGATCTGCCATGGTATTATGTGCCTGTCTGGATGCTGGTATCAGTACCTGTCTGGTATCTTATACTGTTTGCGGCAGCAGTAGTGGCCGGCATCTGTGTATTTGTAAAGAAACTAAAAAATAAGGACAAGATCGTTCTTGAACTTTTTTCAAAATATAAATATGTAATATGGTGTGTTCTCCTGATTGCGGGCCCATGGCTTGGTATTGTGGTGATGCATTCTACGCTTTATAATGGTTGGAGACACTGTTATTTCCTGCTACCGCCTTTGGTGCTGTTGATCCTTTTTGGAGCGGAGTATTTGTTTCGGGAGAAAAGAAAAGTATTTCTGGCATTTCTGCCGGTCATGTTTATCGGAGCAATTCTCCAGATCACATGGATTATAAATAATCATCCCTACGAGATGGTCTATTTTAATAATATCGGTAAGCATTTTGCCTCATCTTTCGACAGAGATTACTGGCATCTGTCTTCACTGCAGGCTGTTCGATATATTTTGGAAGAGGAAGAAGAGGAAAAATTCTCTGTGGAAACGCCGGGCAATGATTTTTACCGGTATCTGCTCACTGACGAAGAGCGTGACCGGATCATAAAAGAAGACTCACCATTATATAAAATTGAGACCTATCGCGGTAAAACAGGAAATGAGATCGAAATGGATGGATATGAGGAAATCTATTCCATTATGGTTGATGATTTTAAGGTGGCAACGGTCTTTAAAAAGAACAGCGGAAATTGATTGAAAAAGAGTAAGGAAATTGGCAGAGTATGAAAAAAGAAATAGGGAATCGCCTAAAAGATAACTGGTTTTTTCTCATATTATTAGTAGGGATCATTTGTATATTTGTAAAACGATATGCTTATCTGCCCGTATCTGTTGTATCCAATCCGGATTCCCAAATTGCGTTTTGCACAACAGATGTTACGCTGGAGCAGACCTGGCAGCCTGAGATTAAAGCCATTACGGGGATACAGGTGCCTTATTATGCGGAAAATGATTTTTCGTGTGATATACAGTTAAAGGTTTTTTCGGATGATTACACTCAGGTTCTGGTGGAAGCAATGCAGGAAAATTATGTATTTGCTGCCGGAACAACAGGAAATGTCGAATTTTCTTTTGACAGGACAGCGGTGATCCAGGGGGAACGATACCGCATTCAAATTTCTCTTTTTAACGCAGATTCGGAAGGAACATTGAAGATCGCATCAGGAAGCAACTATGGAGGCTGTATGGTTGCTGGTGAAGACATGAACCAGGCGGCTGCCCTTAAGATTACTTTTGTAAAATATTCAAAGCTATTCTGGCTGATGGCAGTCTGGCTTCCACTTCTTGGAATTTCTTTATTATTGATGACGCTGACAGGCAGGAAGTGGGAGGAGACCGTTGGAGTTTCCATCCTTCTTGAGGGCATCATATTGTATCTATTTGGTCTGTTTGAGCATCTGACCTTGGGTGTAACAGCAGTGTATGTATTGACAGCCTTCTGCTTCCTTACGGCAGTTTTTCTTTATAACAGGAAGAACATGACTTTGAGAGATCTTTTGTCTCCCGGCTTTTTCCTGTATTGTGCTCTTTTTCTTGTGATCCTGATAACAAGCAGTGGTGACTGGCTTGGACACAGAGATGAAATGAGGCATTGGGGAATTGCGGTACGGGACATGTTCTACTATGATTCCTTTGCAAAACACAGCGGCACAACCCTGATCCTGCCGCGCTATTTACCCTTTGCAGCTCTCATTGAATATCTGTTTGTTTACATGAACGGATTATTCAGTGAGGATATTCTGTTTATTGCTTACCAGACTTTTGCTTTAAGCATGTTAATCATATTATGTAGGCCGCTTCAGAAGAAAAGCGGGCGTAAACTGCTGATACCTGTTTTGGTCACAATGATCTGCATTCCCGTTATTTTCTTCCACAATATATCCAATACCATTATGGTGGATTCTTTGCTTGCGGCAGTTTCGGCCTATGTTCTGCTTTGCTACTATGGGGAAGAAATGACGTGGTTTAACAGAATGCGCATCATCCTTGGGCTGATAGCGATGCCTCTGATCAAAGATATGGGACTTGTCTTTGCGGGGCTTACGGCACTCATTATGTTTGGCGATACACTGGTAGGACAGATCAAGGAAAAGAAATTCAGAATAAAGGAACCTGCCTGCGTTGTAGGCTATGTGGTCTTGATAATAATCGCATATTTTAGCTGGCAGTTTTACTTTAATATGCCGGTTCAGAGTGCCTCTGAGACGGCAGAGGTAAATGAAATTGCGGAAGAAGCAGAGGGTACGGAAATACTCCAGGAGGAATCTGTGTCGCCAGCCATTGAGGAAGAGAGTGCAAGTATCGGAGGAATTACCATAGATGGATTGGTCAGAGTACTGTCTGGAGAAGGAGAGGAGTATCAATATCAGGTGACCCGGAATTTCCTGACGGAGTTGTTTGAGGGAGAAACCTATTCCTTCGGCCTGTTCAAAATATCCTTTTTCGACTGGATGGCTCTTTTGACCTTTGGTATTTTATCGCTCAGTTATTTTGGATGCTGGAAAGAGGATAAAATCAGAATGCTTACCCTGGCAGGAGTGTCGTTAATAGCGGCTTGCCTCTTATGCGCTTTTCTTCAGATTACGTATTGGTTTACCTTTTCCAAATATGAAGCACTGGATCTTACTTCCATGGATCGTTATCTGGCTCCCTTTGCCTGTGCAATTACGATTGTTGTATTTTATCTTGCCTGTGTGGCTGTTTTTGATGGACAAAATAGCAGTAGGAAAAAGAAGTATCTGATCTTTGCAATGACAGCCTTTTTTGCTGTCAGCATGCCGGTGGAAGGTATCGTGACAGAGGGCAAGGATATAGAAGGAAACACCACGGATGTGATTACTTACGGGCACGATTCTCTGACAGAAATACTCCGCAGTGTTGCAAGACGCGGAGAGAGAGCTTATTTTATCTGCAGTAACAGTGACGGATACACGGAATATGTTTTCCGAAATGCAGCCTGTCCCATTGTATCAGAGCACAAAGGATGGAATATTGTGGCGTCACAGGAGATGTATGACAAGCAATATGAATTGTATGGCAGAGAAAATATTGATGACAATGTTGCCAGTGTCTTACCTGCGGAAGACTGGGAAGAGGAATTACAAAATTGCCAGTATGTGGTTGTTTTCCACGCAGATGAACTGTTTAAACAGTCCTACGGGGAAGTGTTTAAGGAAACGGAGATTGAGGATGGAAGTGTCTACCGCGTCATAAATGAGAGCGGAGATGTCACTCTCTCAAAAATCGGGACAACAGGGATTAAGGGATGGCACTGAGTTAGAAAATAGAGGAGCATGAGAGATGAAATGTCTGCTGATTATTCCGGCATACAATGAGGCGGAAAACATTGAAAAGGTTGTCGATAATATTGTTCAGAACTACCCAGAATATGATTACATTATTGTGAATGACGGCTCAAAGGACAATACAGAAAAAATCTGTCTGAAAAACGGATATCGTGTTTTGAACCTGCCCATTAATCTTGGAATAGGGGGGGCTGTACAGACGGGATACTGCTATGCCAGAGACAATGATTATGATGTGGCTGTACAGATTGACGGTGACGGACAGCATGATGTGGACTACCTGGCAGAAATGATCAAATTGATCGAGAGCGGACAGGCAGATGTAGTCATTGGTTCCAGGTTTGTTGAAAAGGAGGGGTTCCAGTCTTCCCAGATACGAAGAATAGGAATTAAGTTTTTAAGTGGTTTGGCAAAGATACTAACAGGTGTAAGAGTGAAGGATATTACCAGCGGCTATAGAGCAGTAAACAGGATGTTTATCAACATATTCGCAGAAGATTATCCGTCAGACTATCCGGAACCGGAGGCAATGGTCATTGCAGCGGTTTATGGAGGAAAGATAAGAGAATATCCTGTTGTAATGAGAGAAAGGGAGAATGGAGAGAGCTCCATTACATTAAAAAAATCTGTATATTATATGATTAAAGTTACCTTAGCTATGATGATCAGAAGACTCAGCTTTGGGGTAAGGAGGGACAAATGATTCCTTTTACATTACGTGTTACACTTTCAATAGCTGTAATTTGCTATTTCATATTAATTTTATATTATTTAAAAAAGAGAATGCTGGAGTTAAAATATACCTTACTTTGGCTGATCGCCGGCCTGGTGATGGGAGTTATGATCTTTTTCCCGGAGCTTCTGGTAAAATTTGTCAGAATACTCGGTATAGAAAGCAATATGAATGGTCTGTACGTGCTATGTATCGCCTTTATCATTGCTATTTTAATGACATTGACATCTATCGTCTCGAGACAGGCACTTAAAATAAGGACATTGATTCAGGAAATCAGTATGTTGGAAAAAAGAATCAGAGATTTGGAGCAAAAATGAAAAAATTGATTCAGATTAATACTGTATGCAATACAAGTACGGGAAAGCTTATGGGAGACATCCAGAGGAAAGCTGACAAATTGGGATATGAGACGCTTTCCATTGTGGGACGGCGTAAGGTGTTCCAGGACGTTCCATGTATCAAGATAGGAAATCCTGCTTCTTTCTGGATTCATGTTGCGATTACCACCATATTCGACAGACAGGGATATGGTTCTTATTTTATGACGAAGAGGATTATTAAAAGATTACGCGAAGAGAATCCTGATATCATTCATCTTCATAATCTACATGGATATTATCTGAATCTGCCGCTTCTTTTTGACTATTTATCAAAAGAATTTAAAGGAAAAATTTATTGGACATTTCACGACTGCTGGCCCATTACAGGACACTGTGCACATTTTTCCGCTGTGGACTGCTACAAGTGGGAAAAGGGATGTAATAGATGCCCCAACAAAATGGTATATCCTGTCAGTCTGTTTCTGGATGCCTCTGCTAAAAATTATGATGATAAAAAGAGAATGTTCAGCAGTCTTAAGAACCTGACCATTATCACTCCCTCCGAATGGATGGCGGGATGGATCAGAAAGTCTTATTTGCAAAAGTTTCCCGTCAGGGTGATCCATAACGGGATCAACCTGAAAACATTCTATTACAGGGAACCGAAAAAAGAGATATATGACAAATACGGAATAGAGCCGGATAAGAAGATTTTATTGGGAGTGGCAGGAGTATGGAGCAAATATAAGGGTCTTTCTGACTTCCTGTCCCTGTCAGAGATTCTTCCCGAAGAATACCGGATTATACTTGTGGGATTATCGAAGCAGCAGATCCGGAAACTTCCGAAAAGCGTGCTTGGCATCGAGAGAACGGAAAATTCGGATGAACTGGCGCAATTATATTCTGCGGCACATATTTTTATCAATCCTTCTCAGGAAGAGTCTTTTTCTCTTGTGACTGTGGAGGCACTTGCCTGCGGAACACAGGTTATTGTGCTTGACACAAGTGCGGTAAAGGAGCTGGTTTGTGAACAAAACGGGATAGTATTGACTGCACACCACCCAGAAGATTATCTGAATGCAATCAGAAATCTGGAGGAAAAGGGACTATCAAGGGAGACTGTCTCACAAACCGCACAGAAGTATGACGCAGAACTTTATGCCGAAAAGGTGATTAGATTATATGAGCAAATGTAAATTTACTATTATAACAGTTTGCTATAATGCCAAGGAACACATAGCAACTACTGTTCAATCTGTATTGTCTCAAAGTTATGAGAACTTTGAGTATATTATCAAGGACGGACAGTCCTGCGACGGCACGATGGATATTGTGCATAACTTGACAGATAGTGATAATCGTGTAATGATTATACAGGGAAAAGACCAAGGTATTTATGATGCGATGAACACCGCCGTTTTGCAATCTTCCGGAGAGTATATTTTGTTCCTGAATGCGGGGGATATTTTACATCAGGACAGTTCTTTGGAAGAAATCGCAGGGATCATAAATAGAGAAAATGCTGATGTTTATTACGGAAATATCTATCAGGTAACGTACAAAGATAATATGGCAGAACGCTTTGAACGTGTATACAGTCAAAACAGTATAAAAAAAGTGCAATTTGCAATTGGCAGATGTATTTGTCATCAGGCCATATTTGCCAGAAAAGAATTGTTTCTGGACAAAAAATTTGATACTAGATTTAAAGTATGTGCAGATAGAGAATGGCAGCTGTACCATCTATCGAGAGGACACAAATTCTTATATTTACCTATAGTAGTAAGTGATGTACTAGTGGATGGGTATAGTATGCGTCATGTAGATGAGTTAGAAAAAGAAGTATTGATTTGTGTTCAAAAGTATTGCAAACAATATTTATGGATTTATAATAGCATTATGTTCTTTAAGAAAAGTGTATTCTTAAAAAAAATATTGCAAAGGTTAGATTCTTTGTCCGCAACCAGAAAAAAGGAAGTTTTATGAATGACTTTAAAAGAGTAGATGCAAACAGAATGGATTTAGGCTATCAGAAATACAGAGATGAATATGTGAAAAAGGCAATTCACATACTTGACTCCGGCTGGTATGTTTTGGGAAAGGAAGTTAATGCTTTTGAAGCGGAGTTCGCAGAATATATCGGTGCAAAATATTGCGTTGGGCTGGCGAGCGGATTAGATGCATTGTGGCTTGCATTTCGAATTTTGGGAATTGGTCATGGCGATGAAGTGATTGTCCCTGCCAACACTTATATTGCCAGTGTTATGGGCATCACTATTAATGGGGCAACTCCCATTTTTGTTGAGCCTAACCAATATTATAATATTAATGTCAGAGAAATCGAGAGTCATATCACTGAACGTACTAAGGCTATTTTAGCTGTTCATCTTTATGGTCAGTCAGCGCAGATGCGAGAAATTATGAAAATTGCTCAAAAATATAATCTGAAGGTTGTGGAGGATTGTGCACAGGCACATGGAGCAATGTGCGATGGACAAATGGTAGGCACTTTTGGAGATGTAGGATGTTTTTCTTTTTATCCTTCTAAAAATTTGGGTGCATTCGGAGACGCCGGGGCAATTATTACAAATGATGAGTCTATTGCAAAAGAATTTAGAATTTACAGAAACTACGGCAGTGAAAAAAGATATTATAATAAAGTGGTGGGTGCAAATTCCCGATTAGATGAATTGCAGGCAGGGCTTTTGCGTGTTAAACTTGCACATTTAAACGATCTTAACGAGGAACGTCAGGTTTTGTGTAAAAAGTATTTAAATGAAATTGTAAATCCATTTATTGTTTTGCCAGATATTGATCGAAATGTGACAACAGTATGGCATCAGTTTGTTGTAAGATGTCAGGAAAGAAAAAAACTGATTGCATATTTAGAGAAACATAATATCGGAAGCATTATTCATTATCCGATTCCCCCTCATTTGTCAGAAGCATATCAGTACCTTGGATACAAACAGGGAGATTTTCCAATAACAGAAAAATATGCGAATGAAGTGCTTTCATTGCCGCTTTATCAGGGAATGGGACAAGAACAGAATCGAGTGATTGATGTTCTAAACAGATTTAAAGGATAAGGAAACATTGTATGGTGAATCTTTGTACACTATTTGATAGTAATTATTTAGATAGGGGTATTGTTCTTTATCAATCTTTGGAAAAATGTGCAGAAAGCTTTTGCTTATATATACTTTGCCTTGATGAAATATCTTGCCAAGCACTAAACAAGCTTGAACTAAAACATGCGGTTGTCATCTCGGAAAATCAAATTCTTAATGATGAGCTGTCAAGAATTAAAAGGGAGAGAAGAAGAGCAGAGTATTGTTGGACATGCACTCCTGTGATTGTGCAATACGTATTAGATCATTATCCTGTTGACCAGTGCACATATATTGATGCAGACATGATGTTTTATAGTGATCCTAAGGTTTTACTGGACGAATTGTTTATTGCTGGTGCATCTGTAGGAATAATTGGTCATCGGTTCCCGCGAAATATTGCCAAACGCAAAAGAGAACGCTATTATGGCAAATATTGTGTTGAATTTAACACTTTCCTTAATGATGAACGGGGAAGAAATGTATTAGAGGATTGGAAAACCAGTTGCTTACGTCAATGTACGATGGAGCTGGGTGAAGAAGGATTTGGAGATCAAAAATATCTAGAAGAGTGGGAGAAAAAATTTGACGGAGTTTATGAATATCAACATCCGGGCGCAGGGGTTGCTCCATGGAATATCAGTGAATATAGACCCCGTATACTGGATGAAAATATTCAATTAATCTATAAAAAAAAGAAAAAATGCAATTTGATATTTTATCATTTCCAAAGCCTTATGATTATGAGTGATAAAGCATTTATTGGTGTTTATAATGAACTTGGATTTAAGAGCCAAAGACTGATTAATTATTTATATAGAGATTATGTATTTAAATTAATACGTGCAAGAAAAATTCTTAAGAAAGCTGAAGTGGAAATTCCGGCGCAAACTTTGAGAAAAGGTGAAAAAAGTGCTATATCTAAAATGAGTTTGACAGATTTTCTGATTTTTTGCTATCAATGTATCCCTTGTGTTTTGAATGGTAGGAAAAACTTTTTAGATATAAGTAATTTGGTGGGAGAAGATGAAAAGTAATATTGAAAAGGTTAAAATGCTGGAATTTGTCGAGCATGGAGATGAAAAAGGAAATTTGGTGGTTGTGGAAGGCAATATAGATGTTCCATTTGACATTAAACGTGCTTTTTATATATATGGCTCTGATCCAGACATTATCCGAGGACAGCATGCAAATAAAAAAACAGAATTTGTGTTAATCAATGTTGCGGGGACAAGTAAAGTGAAAATCAAGGATGGAAAAGGAAATGAAATAATATACTCCCTGAATCGCCCCAAAACGGGATTATATATTCCGTCTATGGTTTGGAAGGAAATGTATGATTTTTCAGATGATAGTGTTCTGCTATGTCTGGCAAGTGAACATTATGATGATACTGAATATGTGCGTGATTATGAGAAATATATGAATTTGGTAGGAGGTGGCTTATGAAATATGCATTAGTAGGATGTGGGAGAATATCGCCAAATCATATTGTGGCAGCCTTAAAAAATAATCTTGAAATTGTCGCAATATGTGATGTTGTTCCAGAAAATATGGCTGATAAGGCTGATAAATTTGATCTGCCGGAATCCGTAAAGCGGTATACAGACTATCAGGAAATGATTGAAAAGGAAAAACCGGAGTTAGTCGCAATAGCTACAGAATCCGGCAAGCATGCAAAGATAGCACTCAATTGTATAGAAAAAGGATGTAATTGCATTATTGAAAAACCAATAGCATTATCTCTTTCGGATGCAGATGCGATTATAGAAGCGGCAGAGAGAAAAGGCGTAAAAGTATGCGCCTGCCATCAAAATCGATTTAACAAATCTGTGCAACAAATCCGTAAGGCTGTAGAGAAGCATCGTTTTGGAAGATTATTTTATGGAACGGCTCATATTCGTTGGTGCAGGGATCATGAATATTATGACAGGGCTTGCTGGCGCGGAACATGGGAACAGGATGGTGGAGCACTTATGAATCAGTGTATTCATAACATAGATTTGCTGCGTTGGATGCTGGGTGATGATATAATAGAAGTAATCGGTATGACAGACAGACTGAATCATCCATATATCGAAGCTGAAGACCTGGGAATTGCACTTGTCCGCTTTTCCAATGGTGCATATGGAATCATAGAAGGAACGACGGATATATATCCTAAAAATTTGGAAGAGACACTCTATTTGTTTGGTGAAAAAGGTACTGTGAAAGCAGGTGGACAATCGGTAAATGTTATTGAGGAATGGAGATTTGCCGATATGCTTGATGACCCAGAGGAAGTCAAAGCACAGTTTCATGAGAATCCTCCAAATGTATACGGATTTGGGCATACACCATTGTATGCGGATGTTATTGAGGCAATTAAGAATAACAGACCCCCATATGTAGATGCTAAAGCAGGGAAACGTGCGTTGGAATTAGTGTTGGCAATCTATCAATCTGCTTGCACCGGGAAATCGGTGAAACTTCCGTTAGAGAGATGTGCAACTACTGATTTTATAGGGAGATTCTCGTGATGAATTATTATGTTCATGAAAGTAGCTATGTTGATGAAAATGTTAAGATAGGAAAAGATACAAAAATATGGCACTTTTGTCACGTCCAATCCGGTGCTGAAATAGGAGAAAAAGTTTCTCTGGGGCAAAACGTTAATATTTCAAATAATGTAAAGATTGGAAATGAGGTTAAAATTCAAAATAATGTATCAGTTTATGAAGGGGTTGTGATTGAAGATGGCGTCTTTCTAGGTCCGTCTTGTGTATTTACGAATGATCTTACCCCACGTGCAAGATATCCCAAAGGACATGAGAATTACAAAAAAACATGTATAAAAGAAGGAGCCAGCATAGGGGCAAACGCAACAATTGTATGTGGGCATACCATAGGGAAATTTGCATTGGTAGCAGCAGGGGCTGTTGTTACCAAGGATGTACCTGACTATGCACTAGTAGCAGGAGTTCCGGCAAAAATCATTGGAAAGGTTGATGAAAAAGGTAATATTACTGAAAAGTTTGAGGTTTAGTTATGGAATTTCGTGATTTGAAAACACAGTATTTACAGAGTAAGCAAGCTATAGATGAGGCAATTCAAAATGTGTTATTAAGCAGTCACTTTATTGGTGGTGAACCTGTAAATCAACTGGAAGAAAAACTTGCGGACTATGTTGGCGTAAAGCATTGTATAACTTGCGCAAACGGAACGGACGCTCTTCAACTGGCATTAATGGCATGGAATATAGGTGAAGGAGATGCAGTATTTGTTCCTGATTTTACTTTTTTTTCATCGGGAGAGATAGTGCCATGGGTTAAGGCGACTCCGGTTTTTGTCGATGTCGATAAGAATACTTTCAATATATCAGTAAAAGCGTTGGAAGAAGCTGTTCAGAATGTAATCCGTGACGGGAAACTCAAACCAAAGGCAGTGATAGCCGTGGACTTATTCGGTTGTCCAGCAGATTTTCTTAGAATAAGAGAAATTACTGAAAAATATGGTATGTTGCTTTTAGAAGACGGAGCACAGGGGTTTGGTGGAAGAATAGGAAACCAAAAAGCTTGCAGTTTTGGGGATATTGCAACAACCTCTTTTTTTCCTGCTAAACCATTGGGATGTTATGGCGACGGTGGTGCGGTATTTACCGACAATGATGATTGGGCAGATTTGGTGAAATCCTACAAAGTACATGGAAAAGGTACTGATAAATATGATAATATCAGAATTGGGTTAAACTCAAGGCTTGATACAATGCAGGCAGCAGTGTTACTGGAAAAACTTAAGATATTCGAAGAATATGAATTGCAGGAAGTGAATCAGGTTGCAACATGGTATAATGAAAAGCTACAGAATTCAAAAGTTATTTGTCCGGAGATACCGGAGAAATATTTTTCCAGTTGGGCTCAATATACCATTATATTGCCTGATGCCAAAGTACGAAATGAACTGCAAAATCACCTTAAACAATTCGATATTCCCAGTATGGTTTATTATGCCAAGCCAATGCATAAGCAGATAGCATTTGTGAAGAATCATACGGGAATTTGGTATGATGATTTATATTTCAAAAATACAGTTGAGCTTTGCAATAGGGTGTTGTCTCTTCCGATGCACCCATATATGAGAGAAAAGGATGTAGATTGTGTAGTTGAAACCATAAATGTCGGATTAAATAGATATTAAAGGATAAAAGGGGTACATGGGTAAGGATAATAAATTATCACAAATGAATATAGTACACATTAATGTTGAATCTCCTTTTATGGACAATAGTGGATATCAGGAAACACTGATGGCTAAAAGTCATAAGCTTATGTGCAACAATGTGACTATCATTAATAATAACCATATTTTGCACGATGATGGCACCATTACAAGATGTGAGGCGACGGAATATTATAATGATGCACATGTAAAAATTATCAGAATGGATTTGTATGATGAGAAGGATAGAAGACATTTTGATGTGCGAGGGTTATACAGGATATTAGAAAGGGAAAACCCTGATTTTATAATGATTCATGGCGTTTTTGCTTTTGATGTTTTAGCAGTTGCCAGGTATATTAAGAAAGTAAATAGAAAATGTATTGTTGTTGCAGATTCGCATGCAACAAGGGATAATGCCAATATCATGGCAAATAATTTTAAAAATATATTATTCAGATTATTATTAAAACCATTTAACAGATATATGTCCCGATATTATAACAGAATTTATGGAATTGTGAAAGATGCAGTGGATATAATGGTGACATATGCAGGAATTCCCCGAAATAAAACCGCTATTTTGGGATTAGGCTATGATGATACTTTAATTGACTTTGAGCATCAGATTGAAATTAAAGAAATAATACGAAAAAAATATGATGTTCCTCAGGATGCCTTTTTATTGGTACATGGCGGGAAATTAAGTGAAGGAAAGAAGACCTTGGAATTGATCTTTGCTATATCTGAATTGCCGAGAGAAATCCAAATAATAGTATTTGGAGATTTTGATAGTCCTGACTATAAAAAAGATGTATATAGGGCTGGTAATTTGATAAGTTCAAGAGTTCATTTTGCCGGAGTTCTGAATCAGAAGGAAATCTATGATTTGTATTTGGCAGCTGATGCAGCGGTATTTCCGGGAACAGCCAGTTGCTTAAGACAACAAGCTGTCGCAACAGGATTGCCTATTATTGTTGGTTATAATGAAGCGGACGAAGGAATTAATCTTGACATTAACGGAAATGCAATATGCCTGAGTAAGGACTGGTCAAGGGAAAATCTAACGGAGGCAATAAACAGGATTTATACTGATCCGATATTTAAGAAAAGAGCAGATGAACTCAGCAAAGGAGAATATAGAAAATATTCATATCAATATCAGGCCAAAATGGTAATAAAAGATTTTTGAGATGAGACAAAAGAAAGGAATTGATCAGAGGCATGAATCTATTATTAATTGGCAGTGCAGATTCTATTTTTATAAGAGATTATTGTAAAAATATTCTGGATAATTCAACAATAAAGGCGACGGTTCTATCGCAAAAAAAGGCTGAGAAATACTACTTTGACTATAAAGAGCGAGGAATAAAGGTGATCGAATGGCCACGATTTTTTCAAAAGGGTTTGGCAAAACAGTTACTACATTTGGGACAATTGAAAAAAGAATGGAATGCATTAGCTTATGAAATAGCAGGACATGACGAAATTGATATTCTTCATATGCATTTTGTTGAGCCATTGCACTTAATATATTTTTGGGGATTGTGGCAGAAGGCGCAGAAGAAAATTTTAACCTTTTGGGGAAGTGATATTTTTGATGCATCTCGAAGAAAATTAATTCTTCTTTCTTTTTTTTTAAAACAAACAGACAAAATTATTTTTATGGTTCCGAAGCAAAGAGATTTTTTTTGTAAACTTTATGGGCACAAATATGATTCAAAAATTAGAATAATTGATTTTGGAAATAGTCAGATAGATGTTATAGATAAAGTGAGTGAGGGGTATACAGTAGATGAATGTAAAAAACATTTCGGGCTTCCTCTTGACAAATATATTGTTCATATTGGGTATAATGCATGCAAAGAACAACAACATGTAGATATAATTAGAAATATAGCAAATCTTCCGCATGAGCAATTGGATAAAATGAAATTTGTTTTTCATATGTCATATGGTTATAGCAGCGATTATAATGTTTATAAACAACATTTGAAAGATATAATGGATGCATATAATATGGATTACAGCATTATAGAAGATTATTTGCAGGGCGAGGAACTTGCAATGTTTCGTAGGACATGTGATATATTCTTGTATGGACAAAAAACGGATGCTCGTTCGGCGAGTCCGTTGGAATATGTTTATGCCGGAGCGATATTTATATGCCCGATATGGCTCGCAGAAAACTATAAACTATTTGATAAGGGTAATATTAAATATTATGTTTATAGTCAGTTTGAAGATTTAGATAAAATAATGCAACAAAGTTTGAAAGAACTGGAAAAGCCGGGAGAAATTATATCTGTCTTCGGAAGGGAAGCAATTCGGAAGGAAAAATCATGGAATTCTCTTTCAAAGGAATGGAGGAGTTTGTATGAATAAAGATATTGAAAATGATAGACTGATATGGCTAAATGGAAATATTGTTCCAGTCAGTGATGCAAAAATTAATATTTTATCTCCCACATCACAGTTTGGAGCTAATGTATTTGAAGGAATTCGTTGTTATTGGAATGAAGAAAAACAACAACTTTATGGATTTCGTTTAAAGGACCATTATGCTAGGCTACAACAATCCATACGACTGTTTGGGTTGAAAAGCCCCTATAGCACTGAGGAATTTGAGACATATATGAAAGCAGCGGTTCGTGCAAATCGGTACAAGCAGGATATTGCAGTGCGACAAACAGTATTTGTGGATGGGTTTGGAAGCTGGTTTTCGACGGAACCGATAGGAATGTTTATAGCACCGATCAATAAGAACAGAAAAAAAAGCCCACTAACTGAGGCTGAACGCGTATGCGTCAGTACATGGGAGAGAATCAGCGAACGCGACATGTCTCCCAGAGTAAAGGTGGGAGCAAATTATATCAATAGCAGGCTTGCAAAGATGGAGGCTGCTAATCGAGGATATGACTCAGCACTTTTTCTGAATCGTCATGGGTATGTTGCGGAGGGAACAGGTTCCTGCTTTTTTATGATTAAGAATGATGAAGTAATAACGCCGGCGCTTACAGATTCCATATTGGAAAGTATTACAAGAGACACCATACTTAAAATAGCACGGGATGAGATGGGGCTTAAGTGCATAGAACGGAGTATTGACCGAAGTGAATTATTTACTTGCGATGAAGCATTTTTTTGCGGATCGGCAGTAGAGATTTCACCAATTTCGGAAATTGACGGTTTCGTGATTAAGAACGGAAAACCGGGAAAACATACTATTGAGATTCATAAAAGATATCTGCAGATTGTTACAGGGGAAAATGAGAAATATATTAATTGGAATACCCCTATATATGTTGAAGGAGAATGAAAATGTCTTTGCAGATGATGTATATTACAAATAATCCCCAAATAGCTAGAATTGCAGAGAAATACTCGGTTAATAGAATTTGGGTTGATCTTGAGCAAATCGGTAAGAAGGAACGCCAGGGAGGAATGAATACGGTACAGTCTACCCATACTATTGAGGACGTACAGATAATTAGAGACAGCATTGAAGGTGCGGCAAGCTTACAGGTAAGGGTAAATCCAATTCACGATAGCTCCCAGCAGGAAATAGATCAGGTCATTGCCTATGGAGCAGATATTGTAATGCTTCCGTTTTTTACAACAGCAGATGAGGCGAGAAAATTTGTGAATATGGTAGATGGAAGAGCAAGAACATGTCTGTTATTGGAAACTATTGGTGCAGAACAAAGCCTTGATGAAATTCTGGAAATTCCGGGAGTGGATGAAATTCATATTGGGTTAAATGATCTGCATTTGCAGTATCATATGCAGTTTATGTTTGAACTATTGGCAAATGGAAAAGTGGAAGAAATAACGAAAAAAATAAAGGCAAAAGGAATTCCGTATGGATTTGGAGGGATTGCAAAGCTGGATGAAGGAATGCTTCCGGCGAGACATGTTATTGCAGAGCATTATCGATTGGGGTCTTCTATGGCTATATTATCCAGAAGTTTTTATGATTCATGGATTGCAGATGATCTTGAGGAGGTAGAGAGAACCTTCAAATACGGATTGGGTGAGATCCGGGAATATGAGCAGCGCCTGGAAGGTGAGAACGAAGCTTTTTTTGAGCATAACAGGCAGGTAGTGCAAAGAGAAGTCAGTGAGATACTTCAGGCTAAACAGCAAAATAAATGAGGAGACTCCCAATTGATGAATGAGGATAAGAAAGTATCTGTAATATTGTGTTTTTATAATGAGGAAAAATATCTTGCAAAGTCCATTGACAGTGTGCTGACACAAACGTATTCCAATTTTGAATTGATTCTGGTAAATGATGGTTCCACAGACCATAGTGAGGAAATTGTGAAGAACTATCATGATAATCGGATTGTCTATAAGACTTATGAGGGAAACAAACATCTTGCATATGCAAGAAATAGAGGACTTGAACTTGCAACGGGGGATTATATTGCTTTTTTTGATGGAGACGATATCATGGTGTCCAATAAGCTTGAAAAGCAAGTCAGTTATTTGAATGAACATAAGGACATCATGATTGTAAGCGGTGGATTTTCTTATATGGATAGTGAAGGAAATGTTGAGAAAAAGATTATTGAACCCAGATATCTGGATGATGAACATATCAGAGCTTTTTTTCTGTTCGGAAATTGTATAGCGAATGGAGCTACGATGTTTAGGAGAGAAGTCATTGATAAATATCATCTTTATCTTGACGAATCAAACAGTGCTTCGGAAGATTGGCGTTATTGGATCAGTGTGCTTCCATACGGGAAATTTGCTAATATGAATGAATGTTTTTATTATTATCGAGTCAACCATGGTTCTAAGGCGAAAAGTATTATGAAGAAGGATGAGCAAGAATACTATAATAAAGTTAATGAAATCCTTGAGGTTGCATGGAAGACGAGAGGCTTTTTGCTGAATACAGAGGATATATCTTTTATTCATACATTTCTGTGTGAACTGGAACGAATATGGAAGCCCAAAGATATTGTATGTGGAATAAATCTTTATAAAAAAATCAAGAGACAAATAAGTATTCTTTCGCTTGAGGAAGGAAATGTGATCCTTCAACTTTTTAGACAATGCTGGTTTCAGGAATATCATGTTTATTGGGGTGTAAAAAAAGTAATCGGAATGTTCAGAGGAGACCAGAAATGATAGAATTAGATTTTTTGTTTATATATGAGCATAAGGTCAGAGAATTGGAAAATTTATGCTTAATGAAATATGAATTGGACAGAAGAGGCTATCGGACAAAAATTATCTATGTTGATGATGCCCACAATGCTCTGGAGGATAGACCTGTTTATTACGCAAAAGTACTGTGTACAATGGCCTGCTACGATAATTACACACTATACTGGCACACAAAAGAGTTCGTAAAATTTGATAAAGTAATTGATTTACAATGGGAAAACATTGTTTATGAGAAGGATGAGAATAGGGAAGGTGCATATAAAAACTACTGGGGTATTGGGAAAGATGTCGTTCATGTATCCTGGGGGAATCAAAATGTAAGAAGGTTGTTAAATGTAGCACATTTGGACGAAAAGAAGGTAAAGCTCACAGGACACGTGGGAATGGATTTTTTGAAAGAACCGCTTAGTAAGTACTACTTGTCAAAAGAAGAGCTCTTTGAAAAATATGAACTTCCTATGGACAAGAAAATTATATTGTTCGCTTCTCCTTATTTTGGGGACAGTTTACCGGATAATTATATTCAAGGCATGTGTAAGTCTTTTGGAGAAGATTGGATAGACTATTATGAATTTATGTGCACATCACAGAAAATTGTGCTTCAGTGGTTTGAAAAAATTTGTACCGAACTGACTAATACCATAATAATTTTCAGACCACATCCAGGGCATCCGAGCAAGATGGCTGAAAAACTGGAAAAGAAATGCCCAAATTTTCGCATTATAGCGGGAGAATCGGTAAAACAATGGATTCTTGTATGCGATAAGGTATATACAGGAAATAGTTCTGTGGTAGTAGAGGCATTTTTTGCCAAGAAAATGTGCCAGCTTTTATTTCCCTTGCCGACAACTCCGGGATTTGAATTAAAATTAATTGCGGATTCAAAGAAGATTACATCATATGAGGAGTTTTACCAATCAATACTGGCAGATAAGGAAGAGTTCCCAACACCGGAAAAAAGCATTGAGGATATCTATTTGATTGATTGGGAGAAGCCGAATTATGTGAAATTTGCTGATATGGCAGAAGAAGTTTTAAGAGATGATTATTATTCCCTCACAAAACGGCAATTATGGAAATATCGCGAATATACTCCAAAACAAAGTTTAGTTAGAATTTTTGCAGCAATAAAGCCTTTATATGATTTGTATCTTTTATTGCTGAAAAATACTAAATTAAAATGGAAACCTTTAGAATATCAGCGAAGAGTACGTGAGAAAACGAGAAAGCAGGATTATGAAATTGAAAAACAACATGCACATGAATTAACCAGTGAGGAAGAGATTGCAGATATTATTAGCAGGATAAAATATGCTATTGAGAATTAATAAAAAATTTTAGGAGGAACACGAGATGAATAAGACAATTACAGCAATAATTCCGGTTAAAGGAAACAGCACACGGCTACCCAATAAGAATATTTTGCCTTTTGCTGATTCTAATTTGTTGATTCACAAAATTCGTCAGTTGAAACAGGTTGAAGAGATAACTGAAATAATAGTTTCTTCTGATTCAGATGAGATGCTTTCTATGGGCGAGGCAGAAGGAGTAACCGCTATCAAGCGCCCTAAGAAATATGCGGATGAATCCGTACCCTTTGGCATGTTCCTTGAGTATATCAGTGATGAGATGCCCAACGATCATATTATGTGGGCCTGCGCGACATCTCCTCTTGTTGAGCCATATCTGTACCGCAAGGCAATCAGAACGTATTTTGAAAAATTGGAGGAGGGTTATGACTCCTTAATTACCTGCGATCCGTACCAAACTTACCTTATGGATGAGAAAGGTCCATTAAATTTCAGCATGGGACTTGCCCATAAGAACTCAGAGCAGTTGCCTAAGCTTTATCATTTTACTAATGGTATTAACCTTGCACCACGTGTGAAACTGAAGGAGTGGCATTACAATTATGGACCTAATGCTTATCGCTTGATTATTAACAAGAGAGAAGCAGCAGATATTGATGATATCTATGATTATGAGATTGCCAAGGCTTTGTATGCGATGAAAGATCCCAATCCGACAATCTAGTATTTGTAATACTTTTCGCAATTTATTCTGCTCAGAATTTGCGTTATATCTTGATCTGTGATAAAATTTTTTAGATATATTTAGGAGAAAAATTATGAAAAGTAATAAATTGCTTGATTGTACATTAAGAGATGGAGGATATATTAATAACTGGAATTTTGGGATTCACACTATCAGGGATATTATTAAAGAGTTGGTGAATTCTAAGGTTGATTATGTAGAGGTCGGCTTTTTGCGTGATTGTGAGTATGACTGCAACAAGACACTGTTTAATAATTGCGCGGAGATTGCACCCATATTACCGGATAAGCGTGGCAATACCATGTTTACTGCCATGGCATTGCACAACAAATATGACATCAGCAAACTGGAGCCATATGACGGCAAAACAATCGACGCAATTCGTGTAACATTTCATGACTATGATATTGATGAAGGTCTCAGCTTTATTCAAAAAGCAATTGAAAAGGGGTATAAAGTATTTTGCAATCCCATTAATATTATGGGATATTCAGATGAGATGATTCTGCAACTTCTTAAGAAAGTCAATGAGCTACAGCCGTATGCTTTTTCTATTGTAGATACCTTTGGGTCAATGATGAAATCTGATCTGCAAAGGATCTATTCTCTTGTAGAAAACAATCTTGATAAAAGTATAATTATAGGATTACACCTGCATGAAAATTTGGGACTGTCCTATTCACTGTCACAGGAATTTATTGCCATGAAGTCTTTTGAGAGACAAAGTGTAATTGATGCATCTATGCTGGGGATGGGAAGAGTTCCCGGCAATCTTTGTTTAGAACTCATAATGGATTATATGAACAGGAGTCAGGGAGGAACATATGACGTAAATCCTGTTTTGGATGGTATCGATGATCATATTGCACAGTTAAAGCAAATTGAGCCATGGGGCTATAATACCGCCTATGCGTTGTCTGCAAAGTACAATCTGCATAGAAATTATGCGGAATTTCTTCTTGGCAAGGGAAGGCTTCGTGCAAAGCAGATTAACCAGATTCTCGCCAGTATAGAGGAGAATAAGAAGACTGCTTATGATGAAGCGTATATTGAAGATCTTTATGAGGGATTTCAAAATCATGAGGTGGATGATAGCGAACTTCTTTGCAAATTGGCGGATAAATGGAAGGGAAAGACAATTCTCATTCTTGCCCCTGGTTCTTCTATTGCAGATCAGAAAGATGCGATAGAGCAGTTTATTAAGGATAAAAAACCGGTAATAATCTCTGCAAATTTTATTCCGGAGTTATATAAACAAGATTATGTATTTTGCTCTAATGCTATGCGCTATAGTGCCATGGAGGATAAATGTGATTTGAAAAAATTATTAGTCACATCAAATCTGACAGATATCTGTGGAGCAAAGAACATTTTAAACTATGCTGATTTATGTCTTGATGATAAGGGGAAATGTGACAACTGTGTGATTATGCTTATGAAGTTGCTGTGCAAAGTGGGTATGGTGCGGGTCTACGTAGCAGGCTTTGATGGATACCAGCCCAGAAAATGCAATTATATTGATTCATATATGACAAATCAGCATACCAAGGGACAGGAAGAAAACATCAGGAATACCGGTTACATCTCAGATATCAGAAAAAAAATGGAAGTTATCTTTTTGACGCAGTCTCTGTATGACAAATCAGGTGAGTGATGAAAGCGAAAGAAGAACTTAAAAAAATTGAATATTTGATCATTGATGTGGATGGCACCTTAACGGATGCAGGAATCTATTATGATGAGCATGGAAACGAATTAAAGAAATTCTGCACCAAGGATGCGGCAGGCTTTTTTGCGGCTCATCAGGCAGGAATAAAGATTATGATTTTAACCGGAAGAGAATGTGCTGCAACCACTCGCAGGATGACAGAAATGAAGGTAGAATATCTGGTACAGAATATTAAGGATAAAGAGACATATCTCAAAAATTTTCTGAAGGAAAATGGTATTGGGGAGGAACAGATGGGATATTTGGGGGACGATCTGAATGATCTTACCTGCATGAGACTGTGTGGTTTTGTGGGGTGCCCTGCAGATGCATGTGAGGAAGTAAGAAAGTGTGCGGATTATGTATCGCCTGTGAATGGAGGGCATGGTGCAGTGCGCGATATTATTGAGACATTGCTACGAAACAGAGGGGAGTGGGACGTGGCAGTATCTACAGTGTATGGGATTGGTTTCTAGGATTTCAGAAATATAGAGATTGATTTCTTATATAAGGAAAACCGAAAAGAGAAAATGTTAAATGATTGAGACAATATATATGTATCCAAACTGCTATACCAGGGAATTTCAACAGTTTGCGAAAAAGAACTATCGACGAAATAAGAAGCTGGAAATTAAGACTGTTGAAAATGGACTTGTTTTGCCGTTAAAAGTAAGTGAAACGGGGGTTCCCCTGTTGGGATACGGGGGTGTGCTTGATTCGGATGATCATTATGTTATGGAATCGGCTCAAATAGGAAAAGGCGATACTGCGGACCGATTTATAGGAAAATACGAATACGATATTTGTGAGGTAGAAATATCCGATGAGGCAGTAATCTATATAGGAGCCCTTCCACTCCATTGGGGACACTTTCTCATTGATATGACCTATCGTTTCTGGATATTTGCTCATGATGAATTTTCAGACAATAAGATTGTATATTGTACGAATAATACCAGATTTCAGGGTGTTCAGCTGGAATTCATGAAGATGCTCGGGATTGATCCCAAACGCTTGTGCCCGATAGAAAAACCCACACGATTTCGTACAATTTATATTCCTGAGCCGGGGTACATGGCTTGCGATTATTTCACACGGGAATATAGAAACACCTTTTCAAGATTAGTAAATAATAGTCCTCAACTAAATCTTAATCCTTATGAAAAGATCTATTTATCAAGAGGACATTTCAAAAAAGCCCAAAAAAGCGAAATCGGAGAAAGAAATATCGAAGACAATTTTGCGGCAAACGGATTTCAAATTCTGTATATGGAAGAATTGAGCCTTGCAGAGCAGATTTTTTATATCAGCCATTGTAAAACAGTAGCTGCATTGAGTGGAACATTGTGCCATAATATTCTGTTTGCTAATTCAGGTATTACATGGATCATTTTGAATAAAACACATTTGACCAACACACACCAGGTTTTGCTAAACCAAATGATTGGATGCAGGGTAATTTATATCGATCTCTATATTGAACCGTTTAAGCGCATTCCTGATTCTTATGGAAGCGGTCCTTTCTTACTGGATGCAGGGAAATTACAGAAGTACTTTGAAGATAATGGTATGAAGTTTATAAGAAAAAGTAAATTAAGCAGATGTTGTGATTTTTTGATATATTTAAAGATGTGTTTGCAGATAAAAGGACAGACATTATTTTCCAAATTATACATTAAAGCTTATAATAAGGCTTGTAAATATAAGTTTATCATTACTCCTTTGCGATATGCAAAAAGTATAGTTGATAATACACTGGGGAGATTAAAAAAGATAATGGCTAATAAAGGGGTATAGTGTAATAAGTTTATTTTGAAAGGATAGTCATTACATGAAAAAAATAAATATGAAACTCATAACTGACATGAAGAACCTCTTGAAGCAATGTTGGAGATATCGAAATGAGGAAGAGTTTAAAAAGCTAGTGTTGGAAGGATATCGGAATCCCAACCTGCTTGAACTGAAAAGTTATGGAAATGAATATCCGGAGAAGATCATTTATCATATTGGAGCATTTGGCTGCTCAGTGGGTTTTTTCGCAGAATTTTTGTATGCGCTGATCCGTCTGTATTTTGCAACGGATAGAGGACTTGTTCCATATATTAATTGGGGAAAGGAATTTTTGTACTATGAAGAAAGCGGAGTTGACGATGAGTACAATGGCTTTCTGTACTACTTTGAACCGGTTTCGGAAGTAAGAAATATCAATAAGGCTTCATATGTTCTTGATGCTACAAGCTGTCAAATAAGTGATGTTCAGAACCGCTGTCTGCATACATATGGATATGCGGTGACAGATGAGTATATGGACGTAATGAGTAACATGATCAGAAAATATATCAGATACAATGAAAAGACAAAGACCTATTTAGAGAGCGGTTATGATCGATTAATTGGTGGCAGGAAAGCTCTGGCAGTTCATTTCAGAGGAACTGATTACCGGAGACAATACAATAATCACCCTGTCTTTGTCACTGTTGAGCAGGAAATAGAGGAAGTACGTAAGTTGCTAAACACGAAGGATTATGAAGTGATTTTTCTCGCAACGGATGAACAGGATGCAGTGACCAGATTTCGACAGGAGTTTGGGAATTTGGTGGAAATATTTGAAGATACATGGAGAGCCGACAGTGGGGATGAATCTGTTGCTTACAGCCATTCGGATCGGAAAAATCATCACTATTTGCTGGGACTTGAGGTGGTACGGGATCAATATATGCTCACAAGATGCGACGGACTGGTGTGCGGAATTTCGAACCTCACTCTTTCTGCAAGAATGATGCGGAAAGCCTGGTATGACCAGGACTATGAGGATTTAGTTATTTTGAATCATGATCTGTGCCATAATGAACGCAATTTTTGTGATGCAAAGCATTGAGAAAGGCGAGCTGAACATGGGAATTGTTTATCGCTTAGAGGAGCGTTATTTAGATTACCGATTTAAGAAAGAAAACGAGAAAAAAAATGTTATTTTTGACAGGAATTGTATAGCCAGGCGGGACTGCAGCTTTGAGGGAAACAATTTTGTGGCAGGAGAAGTGTACGGATGTTACTTAGGTTATGGTACTTATGTGCATAAATACAGTATGCTGGCGTATGTAAAGATAGGACGCTTCAGTGCCATCGGTGAAAATGTAAATATCAAATTATTTGAACACCCTGTTCATATGGTGTCCACCGCACCTTGCTTTTATCATAAAGAAAACAGGTTAAAAACATTTGTTAAAGAAGATTATTATGATGATTTAAAGTATATTGAAGAAGATTATTCAGTTGTTATAGGAAATGATGTGTGGGTTGGATCGGGAGCCTATATT
Organism: uncultured Clostridium sp.; assembly: GCA_945917985.1. Classification (GTDB taxonomy): domain Bacteria; phylum Bacillota; class Clostridia; order Lachnospirales; family Lachnospiraceae; genus Suilimivivens. The sequence goes on from CAMEIH010000005.1 coordinate 56,743, forward strand.
AAGAGTGGAATTAGGATTGGCGATGGTGCTGTTATCGGAGCCGGAGCAGTGGTGACTAAGGATGTGGAGCCTTATGCTATCGTAGGCGGCATTCCGGCTAAGGTAATACGTTATCGTTTTCCAAGAGAGCAGATAGAAGCACTTCTTGATATTAAATGGTGGGATAAAGATGACAAGTGGCTGAAAGAGAATGGAAAATATTTTACAGATGTACAACAATTTATCAGTAAATTTCAAAGCATGGATGTGAGTAGTAATTTGAGGAGATAAGAAAAATGGTTTCAGTAATTATATCAGTGTACAATGTGGCTCCCTATATAGAAAAATGTATTCATTCCATACAAAATCAGACCTATTCTGATTTGGAAATTATTGCGGTGGATGATGGCTCCACAGATGAGTCCGGTGAATTGTGTGAAAGATTGGCAGAATCAGACCATAGGATTGTAGTTATTCATAAAGAAAACGGAGGGAATTCCAGTGCACGTAATGCAGGAGTTGCAGCAGCAAACGGAGATTTTGTTGCTTTTGTAGATGGGGATGATTACATAGAGAAGGATATGTATGAAACACTGCTTCAGGAATTTGATAATCCTAAGGTTTCTATTGCGGCTGGCGGAATTATCACAACCACTTTGGAAGGAAAAGATGTTATAACTGTAAGTAAAGAGAAAAAATATTTCACTAGAGAAGAAGCACTTGTTGATTTTTTTGACAGCAGAGGCACTGTATTGCCCACTGTATGCAATAAATTGTTTCTAAAAGAGTTATTTGAAGCAAATCGATTTAGCAATGACATTATTCATGAAGATACGGGATTGATGCCAAGATTGTTGGATTCCAGTGAAGGGGTTGCTATTTGCAATCGAGCGTTTTATCATTATGTCAAGCGTAAGAACTCTGCAAGTACAAGCCGTTTATACAATATGAGAAGTTATCGTTTCATGAATACTGTGGCAGAATATCGAAAAATGTGTCAAGAGAAGTACCCTGAACTTTTTTGCTACTATGTCAAGTATGAAACTACAACAACATATGAAATGTTGTTAAATTTAGCCGGTTGCAGTAATTATCGTGATTTTAGGAAACAGGAGAACCATTTGAGACGCAGGCTGGTAGTGCTTGTGTTTGAAGAACTGAAGTATATCAAGACACCTGCAAATCAAAGTGCAAATTTAATAAACTTTCTTATTCCCGCAATTTTGGGATGTTCACTGTATAACAAGTTAACTGGAAAGCAATGATATAGTATTCGCTGGAGAGACATCAAGAGAGGTAAAAATGAAGCAGATCAAATTAATATTAAGTAAAACATTATATGTACTTGATAAACCGCAGAAAATATTATGCGTTTTTGTTTTCCTACTGACATGCATTGGCGCAGCATTTGAATGCTTGGGAGTATCTGCAATCATCCCCCTTGTCAGTGCAGTGCAGGATCCGGCCTTGATTATGGATAGTGCTTTTTTTAAGAGCCATTCGTCATTATCGTCATTGACTTATAATGAAGTGATAGGAATAATCGGAGCGGGTGTTATCTTACTGTATATCGCGAAGAACCTGTATTTTATTTTTATGTCATGGATCCGCGTGAAATTTTCGGGGAAAATAGGTCGCGAGATTTCGGTAAAAATGTTTGCCTCTTACCTCAGCAGAGGTTATGAGTTTTTTCTCAATATAAATTATGGGCAATTTTGCAGAGGGGTAGTCGGGGATACATCTGCGGTATCTTCGGTTATTTTCTCAATATTCTCTTTAGTGGCGGAAATATTGACCATTGCCTGCATCTGTATTTTTATGTTCTTTGCAGATTGGTCTATCGCATTAGTTGTTCTTGTGTTAGCTGTTGTATGTGTACTACTTATCTTTTTTCTTTTCCGTAAGAAAATGTTTGAAGCGGGAGTTGAGGCAAGGAAATATTCTATTAAAATAGATCAGGCTTTGGCACAATCTTTTTTGGGTGTCAAAGATGTTTTATTGCTTAGAAAGCAGAAACATTTTATTGGTGAATATGAGAGAAATAAGATTGAAGTTCAAAAGCTGGAATGCAAACAGACCGTTGCCAGAGAGAGTCCATCATATATTATTGAAGGAATATGTGTATCGGGACTGATGCTTGCAGTCTGTGTGCGGATTATTCTCAGAGGAACAGACCCACATTTTATTGCAGTGCTTGCTGCATTTGCAGTGGGAGCGTTTCGTGTTTTGCCCTCTTTGGGAAGGATTTCTTCCGCATTAAATACATTGACCGGTCTGTTGCCCAGCATAGATGCTTTATATGAGCATGTATTGCAAAGAGAAGCATATGTAAGAGAACATCCGGAAGCTTCCTTTGTGGCTGCAGATAAGAAGTTGAAATGGGGTCTTATAAGCAGAGATGCGCAATACAGTAACGAAGATGCTTTATGGGAAGAAAGGAAGTATGTACCAAACGTAGATAAATTTCACACCAGCCTTGAATTGAGAAATATATCGTTCAGGTATAGTGAAGAGCTTGGATATGTGCTGAGAAATGTAAATCTGACAATTAAGAAAGGACAGGCTATTGCACTAATAGGAACTTCAGGAGCCGGAAAGTCTACATTGGCAGATATATTGCTTGGTCTTCTGATCCCCCAGGAGGGTGGAGTGTATATGGATGGGGATAAAATTACCGACATACCGGAACGATGGGCTGCTACCATCGGCTATGTTCCCCAGTCAGTTTTCCTTGCGGATATCAGCATCAGAGAAAATGTAGCTTTTGGCGAAAGAGTGGAAAATATTGATGATGACCGAGTCAGAGAAGCGCTGGAAAGAGCCGAATTGAAGGAATTTATCGATTCCCTGCCCGAGGGAATGGAAACGGCTGTCGGGGATCGGGGAGTTCGGTTATCCGGTGGACAAAGGCAGCGAATTGCCATTGCAAGGGCACTTTATCACAGACCGGAAATCCTTGTACTTGACGAAGCAACATCTGCACTTGATAACGAGACAGAGACGGCAATCATGTCTGCCATAGATTCTTTGCAGGGGCAGGTTACCATGATTATTGTGGCACACAGATTGACTACCGTAAGAAATTGTGATGTGATATATGAAGTTAATCAGACAGGCTTGACTGTACGGGATAAAAATGAAGTCCTGAATGGAGTATAAACATGGGGGAAATGAGGAATAGGAAATGGTAGAGCGAATTGAATATCAGGGCGAGGAAATGGCAATTATCATTAGGAACAATTATTCGGAAGAAGGAATCCATTTCCTGACATCGAATGATTATTCTCAACAGTTGGCGTATATGCATCATCATGCCGGTCATCAAATCATCCCGCATTACCACAATCTTGTTCCCCGGACAGTTCATTATACGCAGGAAGTACTGGTGATCCGTAAAGGTAAAGTAAAAGTTAACTTTTATAATATGGATCGGGAATGCATAGCAGATACAACATTGACGGATGGTGACGTGATATTGCTTTGCGCCGGTGGGCATGGGTTTGATATTTTAGAAGAAACAGAAATGATAGAAATTAAGCAGGGGCCATATGTGGGAGAAAATGATAAGACAAGGTTTATTCCGAAAGAGAAATGAGGACAAGATGAATTCAAAATTGAGAGTAAGAATTATTGATATGGACAGTGGGTGGATTATCAATAAGTTTCAAAACAAATTATGCGAAGAATTGTTAAATTTAGGTGTTGATGCGGACATCAGTAAGGAAAGAGATGAGACTGCGGATATTAACCATTATCCCATCTATTATTTTCAGGATGCTAAAAAGGTCAATCATAAAAATGATACTTATATGATCACGCATATCGATTCATTACACAAAGTGGAACTCTTGAAGGAAAGGGCTCCGAGATGTGGAATGGGCATCTGCATGTCAAAGTATACAATGGACTATTTAACTATGTATGGTGTTCCGAGAGAAAAGCTTTGCTATATCAATCCGGCCCATGATCATGTAATCAAACCCAGAAAATATGTTATCGGACTGACACATAAGACACATTTCGACTGCCGTAAGAGAAACGAGATGCTGGTAGATATAGCCAAAGGTCTTGATAAAGACTATTTCAGATTTATCATAATGGGTTCCGGCTGGGATGAAATGGTGGCAGAAATGGAAAAATGTGGTATTGAAGTGGAATACTACAATGATTTTATTTACGACAAATATGTGCAGATAGTTCCTACCTTTGATTTCTTCCTATACTTTGGATGGGACGAGGGGAATATGGGATATCTGGATGCACTGGCAGCCGGAGTAGAAACTGTGGTAACACCGCAAGGCTTTCATCTTGATGCTAAGGGTGGATTAACATACCCATGCGAAACGGTTGATGACTTTATCCGCGCTTTTGAGAAAGCAGCAGATAAAAAGCGTGCACTTGTAAATTCTGTAGAAAGTTGGACGTGGGAGAATTTCGCCAAGAAACATATTGAAGTGTGGGAATATCTTCTAGACAGAAAACCATTGTCAGAACTTACGAAGAACAGAGGATATTATATGGATGGTATCTTTTCTGTTCTGCCGAAAGAGATATAGGAAAGATGTGGGAATATGAATTTTATACCGGTTAATACACCTTTGCTGGACGGAAACGAAAAGAAGTACCTGTGTGAATGCATTGATTCAGGTTGGATATCGAGCGAAGGACCTTTTGTGAAACGATTTGAAAATGATATGGCAGCATATGTAGGAAGAAAATACGGAATTGCTGTCTGCAATGGAACAGCTGCGCTTGAAGCTGCTATGATCGCCCTCAACTTGGAGAAAGGCGGGGAAGTGATTTTGCCTGCATTTACGATTATCTCATGCGCTCAGGCAATCACAAAGGCAGGATTGATACCTGTAGTAGTGGACTGTGACAGTGACACATGGAATATGGATGTGTCCCAGATAGAAGCAAAGATAACAAAAAAAACAAAGGCTATTATGGTTGTACACATTTACGGATTACCGGTGGATATGGATCCAGTGTTAGAACTAGCTAGGGAATATAACCTCAGAGTTATAGAGGATGCGGCAGAAATGCATGGACAGACATACAAAGGAAAACCATGTGGAAGCTTTGGAGATATCAGTATATTTAGCTTTTACCCCAATAAGCATATCACATGTGGTGAGGGAGGAATGATCCTGACGGATGATGAATTCCTTGCAGAACGGTGTAGAGGAGCAAGAAACCTCTTTTTTACTGCGCAGAGATATCGGCATGAGGAAATCGGAAGTAATTTCCGAATGAGTAATATGCAGGCAGCTTTAGGCTGTGCACAGCTTGAGAAACTTGAAGAACATATTGAACGAAAGCGGATCGTTGGCAGGAAATATCAGGAAGCCTTTTCAGGTATTGGTGATATTAAGCTTCCTGTTCCGCAGACCGAATATGCAGATAATATTTACTGGGTGTTCGGTATTGTGATAGGCGACAGTTATGACTTTGATGCAGATCAGGTAATGAAAATGCTGGCCCAAGAGGGAATAGGAACCCGTTCGTTCTTCTATCCAATCCATAAACAGCCTGTATACATAAAAGAGGGAATGTTTGATGAAGTATCCTGCCCTAATGCTGAGAGAATAGCAGAAAGAGGCTTTTATCTGCCAAGCGGACTAGGAATTAGGGATGAGGAAATTGATTATGTGGTTAATAAAGTGATTGAAATTTTTGAGAATTAACGTTTGGGTGAAAGGAGGTATGTCGAAAAGTTTTTCGACAAAGGAATATGGAAATAATAGCTTTATTTTTTCCGGCAATGATTTCAATGAAAATCAGCGTAAATAGATCTGTAGAAAAGGATACCGGTATTCTTCAGGTAATCATTAAATACGGATTATATGTACTGGCAGATAATCTGCTGACTCAGTTGATAATAACATATGTTTTAGGGATATCTGATGTTACAGCAGATGCATTTAACAGTTTTCCCTTTTTCACAAAATACGTTGTGATTGCAGCATTCGTGGCAATGCTGCTCCCTTTTTGTGTGGAATTAGTAAAAAAATACTTTAGTATTACTGTAGAAACAGGTGTTGATGGTGAAAAAGGCAGAAATAACAAAAAAAGTAATTAAAATTATAGTGAGTTTGATAGGAAAAGTTTTGCTGGCATTTATGCTTTTTTTTGCTCTATTGGCAATTGGCTCGGCAGACTGGTTTCTTAAGACCTTTGGGGCAATGGATTTTTCTATAGTGATATATCAGCTTTTTTCACCGATGGAGGGTACTTCATCAGAAATTTTGGCAAAATATTGCAGCGCTGTTTTAATACCAACATCAGGTATAACAATATCTGTTATTCTGATATATACATTTTGTGATATTATCTTCAGAAAATGTTTTATTAAAGTAGGTATTGCATTTAGAAATAAGGAAATAAAGCTGTCGATTCACAAGAAAACATATCTTATCAGTAAATGGATAATATTACTTACTGGATTGACCGGCTTGTTTTTTGTGTTGATCAGTAAAGCAGTAGCTGTCGGCATTCCGGAATATTTGGAAGAAATCAGAAATGCATCTACATTGTTTGAAGATGAATATGCAGATCCGAATAATACAAAAATTGAATTCCCGGAAAGTAAACGAAATTTAATCCTGATTTATTTGGAATCTATGGAATCTACATATGCTTCAATTTCTGAAGGCGGTGCAAAGTCGATTAATTATATTCCTGAACTGACGGATCTGGCAAAGAATAACTTGAATTTTTCAGACAGTGATAAACTGGGAGGCGGACATGTTTACACAGAGGGCTGGACAATGGCCGGACTTCTGGGCAGTTCCACAGGTGTACCTTACAAACTTCCGGTTGAGGGAAATTCGGCAGGTGAATATGAACAGTTTTTGCCGGGGATTACAGGTCTTGGGGACATTCTTCAGGAAGCAGGCTATAAGAATTATTTTATGTGTGGTTCTGATGCTGCTTTCGGCGGAAGAGAAGCTTTCTATTCACAGCATGGAGATTATGAGATATTGGACTATGACCGTGCCAGAGTAGATGGATTTATTCCTATGGATTATCAGGTTTATTGGGGCATGGAAGATGAGAAACTGTATAGCTATGCAAGGAAAGAACTGACTAAAATCGGAGCAGAAGGGCAACCATTTAATTTTACGATGTTAACGGTTGATACCCATCATCCTGATGGGTATGCTTGTGAATTGTGTGAAAATGAATATCCCGAACAATATGCGAATGCGATAGTCTGTGCAAGTAAGCAGGCGGCAGATTTTGTAAAATGGATACAACAACAGGATTGGTATGAGAATACTACGGTTATTATAATAGGCGATCATACCAGCATGAATAATAATTTTTGGGATGATATAGGTGATTATGAGAGGACAATATATAACTGTTTTATCAATTATCCCGACAGTGTAAGTGCAGTCAATCCATATGATAGAGAATTTTCCACTTTAGATATGTTCCCAACAATCCTGGCAGCTCTTGGAGTGAAGGTAGACGGGGAAAGGCTGGGCTTAGGTGTGAATTTGTTCTCAGGAGAAAAGACATTACCGGAGAAAATGGGGAAAGACGCTTATATTACAGAATTAAGGAAATATTCATATTATTATTTTAATGAATTTGTTGTAGGGTAGGATGGCCATATGCTTGAGAGACGAGAAAAGTATATTTCTAATATAATATGTTTATTTTTTGTGGTTGCTGTTTTTGTTTTTTTGAATGCCCTTTTTATCCGATATAAATACGGGGAACTGATATTAGCAACGGCAGATAACGGCTTTTTGCGTCTGTTTGAGAATAAAAGAAGATTGTATTTGCTGGAAGTATGTATTCCGACAATATTCATTTGGGGATTAGTGGAGATTTTTAGTATTTTTTTCCTAAGAAAAATCACTTCAAAGACAAGAAGAGTGGTAATGATGTCTGCTATAGCTGTGTCTATTTTAGCACTAATAATGAGTGGCTGTTTGTTGAAAGTCGGGGATTACGTGAAAAGACAGATACAATTGAGCCAGACACATTGGTATGACAATAATAAAGTTGTAATCCATGCACTTGGTGAAGTGGATGGGCATACATACACAAACTCACTGGAAGCGCTTGAGAACAGCTTTAGCATGGGAAACAGAGTGTTTGAATGTGATTTTGCCCTGACCTCAGATGATAAAATGGTTGCGTGCCATGATTGGAATGTAGATTTCCTTGAGGAATTTTCAGAGGAGAATGTGCCAACCAAAGAAGAATTTATGAGAGTAAAAATATATGGGAAATATACACCGATGTCTATCGATGAAATTCTGGTTTTCATGAAAGAGAATCCCGATGTCTATATGATAACAGATACAAAATACGCGGAAAGTGAATATTATGAAAAACAATTCAAAGAAATAGTTGATGCTTCTGTAAAAAATAACTGTGAAGAGGTATTAAATAATTTCATCATACAGATATATCATCCTTATATGCATGAAGATATTGAAAAGATTTATCATTTTGATAATTATATTTATACATTGTATCAGGAAGGTTATCGGGGCGATCCTCAGCAATTTGAGGAGTATGCGCAGTTTTGTGCGCTGCATGATATAGATGTTATCACAATGAATGAGGAGTATTATAGTGATGAACTACTGGATATTTGCAATAGATACAGGCTTCAACTGTTTGTTCATACCGTAAATGATGAGATAAAACAAAAATTCTTTCTGGGGAAAAATATTGGTATATATACGGACAAGTATAACTGAAAAGAGATAATAGAGGAAGGAATATCATGATATTCAGTTCAGCCTTTTTTATAGTATTTTTACTTCTGGTAATGAGCGTCTACTATATAGTACCTACAAAATTAAGACATGTATGGCTTCTTTTGACCAGCTATGTTTTTTGCTTTATGTATGATGTAAATGCCTTGATCGTCCTGGTTGGAAGCACACTGGTCAGCTATCTGTTTGGCCTTATTTTAGACAGGATAAAATGGGAAGGCAAAGGGAACAAGGCAGGATCACGCATCTGTTTTTGGTTGGGTGTGATCTGTTGCATCACTCCGCTACTGCTTGCAAAGACGGGAAAATTCAGCCTGTTTGCAGTGGTCGGCGTTTCCTTTTATACCCTTCAGGAAATCGGATACCTTTCGGATATCTGTCAGGGGAAGAGCCGGGCAGAGAAGAGTCTGCTGATCTATGCATTGTTTATTGCTTTTTTCCCCAAGCTGGTATCTGGACCGATTGAGAGAAGCGGCAATCTGCTGAAACAAATCAAAGAAGCCTCCGGAACGGTTTTTGAATATGACAGAGTGAAATCGGGTTTCATATTAATGCTGTGGGGCTATTTCCAAAAGAGCGTGATCGCTGACAGCTTTTCCGGATATGTGAGCAAGGTTTATGACCAGTGGGAAGCTTATTCGGGGGCTGTGATTATATTGGCAACCGTTGTTTTTGCATTTCAGTTGTATGCAGATTTTGCAGGATATACTAATATTGTGCTGGGGGCAGCTCAGGTGTTGGGATATCAGCTTCAGGAGAATTTCCTTCAGCCCTATCTGGCAGTAAGTATCAGGGATTTTTGGAGAAGATGGCATATCAGCTTGTCTACATGGCTTCGCGACTATATTTATATCCCGCTGGGTGGAAACCGAAGAGGAAAACTATGTAAATATATCAATTTGATGATCACCTTTGTTGTAAGCGGTCTGTGGCATGGAATAAGCTTCAATTATGTGGCATGGGGAATGCTCCATGGAGTGTATCAGGTCATCGGCGAATTTGTAAGAGGCAGGAAGCTGCCCTTGCTCTTGCGCAGAGCGGGGGTCTTTGTCCTTGTAAACATAGCGTGGGTGTTCTTTCGGGCTGGAAGTTTAAAGGCTGCTATGGGTATGCTGCTGCGATGTGTGTTCCATTTTTCGCCGGGAGCACTGGCGGGTGATGTCTTTTCATCACTTGGTCTTGGAATGATAAACATTGTTTTTGGAGGCGCATGCATTGTATTGCTTCTTCTGGTTGATGCTTTGCATGAACGTCAAATTCATGTCAGAGTACTGCTGGCGCAAAGGCCCATTGTGTTACGGTGGCTTTGCTATATGGGAATGGTTCTTCTTTTGGCGTTTGTGGAGATCAGGCGCTGCGGAATAGCGGCATCTAATTTTATCTATTCGCAGTTTTAATGGGGAAAAGAAATGAAGAAATTCTTTTTAAAATTATTTCTATTTATCGGACTCTTTTTGATGATTTCAGGAGCATTCCTGGTTTTATCCGCACAGGAGAATTTTCGTATGGAGATAGCGGATTTGACAGGGAGCGGAGATTATGCTTACGAAGATTTCGGTGCAAAGGAGATCGTTCCTTTTGTGGAAAGAGCGCAGCAGCAAAATGATTGCAGGAAGCTGATCATAGGGGATAGTGTATGCAATCAGATTTTTGAGAGATATTATACAATCAATGATGTTTATTGTATTTGTGGGAGCAATCAGGCGATTTCCTTATCCGGTCAGTATATTCTTGCAAAAGAGTTTATCAAAAATCATGAAAATGTCACAGATATTTATCTGATTTTGACTATGGGAAGTCTTGGCACAGATTATGGTGCGCAACTGGGTTATCAATATGCAGTAATGCCTTTTGTGCTGACAGATACGATAGGAAATTTGGATGATGAGACGCGCGATCTTATGGCGAAACGCTATGGTAGGATTTTTTGCCAAAAACCCATTGTAAAGCTGATAGATCAGTCACCACTAAATATGAAATTGTATCTGAATATGCTGGCAAAAAAAGATGAAATGTTTCCGCTGGAAACAGATGATGTGATATCAGAAGTGTCATATAAATATCTGCATGAACTTCAGACTCTTTGTGAGAGTGAGGGCGTGAACTTTCATTTGATACCGGGACCTCATGCAGACTCTGATGCAAGGCATAATTTGGAGCAACAGCTCAGAGAAGAGACTATGTCAAATGGGGATAGCGATATCCCCGGATTAAAAATTTATCTGGATCAGATTGTTTATTATCCGGAGGAGATATTCAGGGATGGTATTCATTTTGATGAAAAGATAGTAGATGAATCATTTTTTGTTGAACTTGCACAGAGGCTGATACCTGATGTGTGTACAAAGTGACAGACAGGAGGAGATACCAATAAAAAAATATAGAAGTGAATGGAAGTATTGCGAGGAAGAAGCACAATTGCTTTCTCTGAAAGAGCGATTGACTGCGGTGCTGAATTATGATTCCTATGCAGGAGAGAATGGAAAATATGAAATTCACAGCCTGTATTTTGACGACTATAAAGATACCTGCGCGAGAGTGAATGTGGCAGGAGAGGGCAAAAGGTTCAAATATCGCATTAGATATTACGGAAACGATGCGGAGCAATTATGGCTGGAGAAAAAGGAAAAGTACAACAGCTATTGCCACAAGAGAAAATGTGCTTTGACTACGGAGGAATATGAACTCATTATGATTGGTCGGGCGATGGATGTTTTCTGGAATACGGATGAACAGTTGCTGAAAGAATTCTGTGTTGATATTGTGACTAAGAGGTTTTTACCCAGACTCATTATCAATTATGAGAGGGAAGCATTTGTAGAAACGATTACCAATATCAGGATTACTATGGATTATAATATCTCAGCATCAGATGAAATTGAACGGTTCTTAACAGGAGATTATATGAAGATACCTGTTTTGGAGAAGAAAAAGCATGTTCTGGAAGTAAAATTTGATGATGTGCTTCCTTCTTATATTAAAGCAGTGCTTCAGGCTAGTATACTAGGGCAAAGGTCTTTTTCTAAATACTATTTAGGAAGAATGGCAGTACAGGAGAAGAAAAAATACAATAAGATTATGTAGGAGAAAATACAAATGGGACTTATTCAGGCAGTAATTAATCACATCATCAACAGTTTTCAAAATCAGGAGATTACCTCATCAATATTGTTATCGGTACTTGTTGTGGCAGGCATCCTTGCATTATATGAATTTATTGTATATCAGGTGATATTGCATCGCTCTCTGTATAATAAGGCATTCAATATCTGTATTGCTGTACTTCCCTTCTTTATTTCCACGATTATTTTGTGCCTGCAGTCAAATCTGGTAATCACACTGGGTACAATTGGAGCACTTGCTATTATCCGTTTCAGGACGGCGGTAAAAGATCCTGTGGACCTGATTTTTATTTTGTGGTCAATACATATAGGGATTACCTGTGGATGTCGTTTGTTTGAAATGGCAGTGGTAACGTCGCTGGTAGCTACAGTAGTATTGATTATATTGAACCGTATTAATCTGGTGATGAAATCACATATTTTGGTGATTCACTGCCCCTCTGCGGAGAATGAGAGCACAATCATTGGTTTGCTGGAAAGGTATACAAGAAAATATCGCATCAAAAGCAGAAACCATACAGAAAAAGGAATGGATTTTGTTTTTGAGATAGTGACAAAGGAAGCAGCGTCACTGGCGGCTGAAATGGAGAAGGCAGAAGGCGTTGAGCGCTTTTCATTGATGGAGTACGATTCAGATGATATATTGTAAGAAGCGAAGCAGGGTTTTATTGTTGGTCATTAGCAGCTTCCTGATTATATTTTTATTTCTGTTTAAGTGTCTTATGACGGAGGACAGAAGTAAGGCGTTTAAAGAGTCGGGGGAGGTTATTTTCTCTGCCCCACCCGGGTTTTATGAGGAAGCATTTGAACTGGAGCTCAGCACAAAAAAAGGAACTGTTTATTATACGTTAGATGGTTCGGTGCCGGACAAAAATTCAATAAAGTATGAAGGACCGATCCTGATTACGGATGCTTCTGAGAATGATAATGTATATTCAATGAGAGAGGATGTATCTACAGGATTTGACAGGGAGGAAATCGAAAAAATCAGTTCTGATTGTCCAAACTATCAGATACCGGACTACAAGGTGGACAAGGCAACAATTGTGCGCGCGGTTGCCTATGATGAGATGGGAAACTACAGTGATGTAAAATCGGCATCTTATTTTGTCGGTTTTTCGGATAAGAATGGCTATGAGGGCATGAAGGTACTCAGTATCATTACAGATCCGGATAATTTATTTGATTATGAAACCGGCATTTATGTCACAGGTAAAGAGTATGATGATTATGTTGATAAATACAGGGGAAGTGGTGAATATTACTGGAGAGAAGAGTTTTGGGGCTTCTGGTATGCTAATTATCGAAATCGGGGGATAAAGTGGGAAAGAAAGGCAGAATGTCAGTTTTTTGACGAATCCGGACAATTGGATCTGTCACAGGAGTGTGGGATTCGTATTCATGGAGGTGTAAGCCGGGGATACAATCCCAAAAGCTTAAATATTTATGCCAGAAAAGAGTATGATGGGAATAAAGAATTGCAGGCAGATCTGTTTGGCACAGGGTATTTTCCCTCTACTGTTACGCTCTTTCAGGGTGGAAATGATGTCCGCACAAAAGCAAAGGACTATGCTGTTTCAACAATGATAAGAGATCTTGATGTCGCCACCATGAGCTATGTGCCCTATGTGCTGTTTCTGGATGGGGAATATTGGGGAATTTACTGGCTGAATGAGAAATATGATGCAAATTATCTGGAGTATTACTATGGCGTAAACAAAGACAATGTTGTCATGATCAAGAGTGGAGAGCTTGTGGAAGGAGATGAAGAGGATTTAAAATACTATTCCAATATGTATGAATTCTGTTCACAGACCGATGTGACGGACAGCAGCAATTATGAAAGGGTCTGTGAAATGATTGATATAGACAGCTATATCGATTATTATGCGGTAATGCTTTACGTTGCCAGAAGCGGTGACTGGCCATGGCTGAATTATGGCCTTTGGAGAGTGGATAAGACAGACGAAAGCCCCTATGGTGACGGGAAGTGGAGATGGATGATTTTTGACTTGAATTCTCCCGGTTTCAGCGCAGATCTGGATTCTGTAGATTATGTGATGAATCATGATGAGATGTTTAGGAATCTGATGACAAATGATGACTTTTCTGCAAAGGTGATCCGGAGGATAGAAGAACTGGCGGATACTGCATTTGATGCGGATAGGATGAATGAGATTCTCTCCGAGTATCAAACCTTTATTGAGGAACCTATGCGTGAAAATGACAGACGCTTTTTCGGAGATGATTCGTTGTCCGTCTTTTATGAGGAAATGGATGAATTAAAGTCTTTCTTTTCACAGAGAAAAGAGTATCTGATTCCTATGCTGGGAAAATATAAATAGTGTATGCGTTTGTATGATTTAAAATAAGAATGAGGAAAATGGTATGAAGACAACTGTCAGAAATTCAAATCATGAATTACTTCGTATAATAGCTATGTATATGATAGTGTTTATCCATGCAAATATGTATTTGGGGAATTTCTGTACAGGCAGTGCAGGTACTTTCTTTAACGGCTTTGTCAATGGAATTTGTAATATCGGTGTGTCCTGTTTTATCCTGATCTCCGGATACTACGGGGTAAGATTCAACGTGCAAAAGCTGGTGAAGATGGAATGCATGATGATTACCTATTCCTTATTGGAGACGATGGTTTTGTGTGTGGCGTTCCCTGAGCAGATGCAGGGAGCTGCGCTGCTTGAGCAGCTTGTGAAGTCATTATTTCCATTTATTACGAGGAAGTACTGGTTTTATTCCTGCTATGTTTGTCTGTTCCTTATGAGCGGCTATATTCAAAAGTTTATTGATCAGCTAAAACAGAAGGAATTCGGGCGCCTATTGGTTCTCCTTCTAATATTGTTCAGCGTTCTGCCCACCTTGTTCTATTTTGAATTGATCCCTGACAATGGCAAGGGACTTGTGCAGATGATCATGATATACATGATTGGTCGGTACATCAGAATGTATTGTGATAAACCAATAACAGAATTGGGGGGCAGAAAAAGAGCGGTTGGTCTGTTCCTGATTTTGTGGATCATAAATGGAGTGTCCCACGAGTTCCCTGCTCAAATTGGAGGAATCTACCATCATTTGTGCAAGGATAACAGTATAACAAACATTGCGATGGCTGTTCTTTTGTTCTATTTATTTAAAGAACTGCAATTCCGATCGCAGCTTGTGAATAAGGCGGCAGCTTACGTTTTTGCGGTGTTTGCCCTGAATAATTCCCTGGTAACCGTTTTGATGGGATGGATAGAGAAAAATGGCTTTGAAAGTCCGAATGGATTTTCGGGATTTCTCATATTGGCCGGAGTGGTCTTGGGGATTCTTCTGAGTTGCCTTCTGGTTGGTGTGATCAGAGAATGTTTGTTTAGGAGAATAGACAGTAAAATTGGTGAAAAAGCGCAGAGACTGTTTGCGCTTTGGCATCATGAATAGTGGTCGGTATGAAATAGTGTAAGCAGGGAGGAATCACTATTCCTCCCTGCGATAAAATGCAAACTCCGCTCCATTGTATTCAAATGTCTCGTGTAGTACAAAGTTATCAGTTAATCCGGGATAATTTTCCTGCAGATACCAAAGACTGTACTGGGAGCAGAAAAACCATTGCTCGTCCTCAAGATCATAGCGGATTTCCCCCATAGTATCAAGTGGCATATTGAGGTAGGACCATTCCGTTGTGTGCAGATGGGTATCCCTGTCAATGAGTGACATGAGCTCCGGCACACCCTCGCCAAATGATACTGCATCGGGCGGGATCTGGTTATAAATATGCTCTGCAAATTCTATCAGCTCATCTCGTTTCCAAATCGTTTCCGATGAAATTTTCCAGGCTTTTGGCATAGAATAGATGCTGTCAAATGCCATGATGAACAGAATGAATGTAGTGATAACTCGAAGGGAAAGAAACAGAAAACGGTCTGGTTTTACAAACAGGGAATCTTTGGTTTCTTTCCACTTTAAATACATATCCTGACTTTTCTGTAAAACAGTTGCCTGAAGAATCAGCATGAGGAACAGAGTAATAAAGATGCTGTTTTCTACCGGGCGGTTGATATAGTAAAGCATCAGACCAAGGCTCATGATCCCGAGAAGAAAATAAAAGGGATTTCGTCCTTTTTCCTTGCTCGAAAAGAATATCCGGAATAATATGATGCAGACAATCGTCAGAAATAATATGGAGACACCAATCCATGCGTGCGTCACATCCGGAAGTGGCAGTTCAATATTGCCAATATATCCTCTGTCAGATATGAGCGGATACATGAATTCTTCAAAATCTAATATATTTCCTCCAACTAAGAGATTATATCCGTTGATAATAATGTAAGCAATAGCAAAGGGAATAACTGCATAGAGCAGGATTTCTCGAAGCAATAACATGGTTTTGCGGATAGAAAAGCTCTGGCCATCCATGATGTGCTCTGCCCATCTGTAAAGTGCAAAAGAAAGCATGGTGACAATTCCCACTTCTGTTGACCATACGAAAGAAAGTGTGAGCAAGATGACAGCGAGAATGTTATGCTTCTTTTGCTTTCTGTATTCCCACAATGCAAGAGCAATTAACAGAATAGGAAAAATCATGCGGTGTGGATGCACCTGCATATAGACACCGCCCTGCATGAGCATAAAATATTCTTCACCAATGGCAAAAAGACCGAGGTAAAGAATAAGGTCGTTTTTGGAAAAATAGTCAAGAACATAGGCAAATAATAAAATGGAAATTCCTGCAATGACTGCCGTTACGGCAAAGATTCCCGTTAAGTAGTCAATGTGAAAGAACTTGTGCAGAAGCTTTAAAATGGGCATATACAGAATTGCATAATGACCATAAAGAGATTCCAGGTTATGGCTGTAGGGTATCAGCCAGCAGACATTGATGATACTGTTGGTATAGGCATGGCTGTGATAGGTGCCGCCCTGAATATCCTGAAAGATGTTCGGCGCATAAAACTGAACGGATGTCCCGACGGTAAAAAGCAGAGTGACGAAAGCCCGAATCCGTTTGCGGATCTTTAAGGTTTTTTCCGACGGATCTTTGCGCATGATAAAGAGACAGATAGCGGTACCGATAAGCATCAGCGTGATCCATAAAAAGAACGGAAAATTGTGTCTGATAACGTCACCGTCAAGAGGATGTTCTGCCTTAAGCTCATTGATATAAAAAAGCACCATCCAGATGCAGAGGGCTGCGACGGGCAGTGTACTCCGGATTTTTATATTAGTAGGAGATGTTGTCTCCTTTTTACTGTATAAAAGGCTGTAAGAGAACAGAGTTATGATAACAAATACAGCACATGACATGACATAGAACACCATGTTGCTTAATGGTATGAAATTCCGGAATGATGCAAAAATAATAAAGGCAATGCTGCCGGTAAAAATGCTTTTTGCTTTTGTGGACATTGAGACTCCCCTCTTTCTGTGCAGATGCTGCACTTAACGAAATCATCGTACCACATTTTTTTCAAAAATAAAATATAATATGTGATAATATACAAAGTGGAATATTATTAGATTGCAGTGTCAAGGGGGAGTATTTGGTATGATGGATTGCTTTTTCTTAAAAGCGTATTCAATTGAAAAGAAATATGAATATGAATCATATATTTCGGAATATTGTAAGAATTCTGATATTGATTTTGTAAATGGTATTTTATGTGGGCTCCTCCGTAAAAAGGACGAGGACTTATTACGTCTGATAAATACTGGTGTAGACGAGGAAGTGATTCGAATTTCGATTCAGAGAGAATTGAAATTTGATATTTTGAAATGTAAGTTAAAGCCGGATATTATGAGTAAATTGCAGATTATTACCTATAGAAGGATGATCGGGGAATTACAGGAGCTGCAGCTGGAAGAATGGATTAATAAGCATTATGGGGTTCTGCTCTGTAAACTGCCATTACAGGACGAAAAGCATATAAGAAACTTTGTTTATTACTATTGTGAATACAGGAGGTATAAACGAGAGAGAGATAAGGAAATCTTATTGAATTTAAAACAGGAAGAAATAGAAAGGGTGTATGGAAATAAGTTCAGCAAGTCATCAGTATATAAACGATATGGACTAATACCGATAGATGATAATAGAAAAGTGCTGGGTGTCGACCCTCCACGTATCTATGATTTGGGGGCAGATACCACAGTCTTTTTGTGTACTGTATTATCAAATTCATTTGTTAAAATGCTTGTGAAATTGAAAAACCTGGGAATGATAGGTAATCTGGCTTTTCGTGGGGATGATAGTAAGGTATATCATGGAAAGAAGGATATCGGAAGTCTTCAGGAGGCTATGGAAACAGGACGAATATTTGAACATAATGATATAAAAGTTTTACCTGAGTTAAGCAAGCTGTACTCACAGGATTATGAAGATAATTTATGGATATATCACAATGCGGAAAAAGCAGAAATAACATTTGAGGAGCTGAAAAAAGATTTTACCATCAGTGATGAAAAAGTAATTACTCAGGTTATTCATCTAAAGTACAAAAGTCAAACAACAGGCGCGGTGGAAAAGTTTGTAATAACACATATTGATCATGAGTATATTCTGTATACAGATGAATCCTACATAACAAGAACAACAAACAGAAATGTGCATGGTCAAAATAAAATTAAAACATTTAAGGCAGATCATGCGGAAATACCATTTGATTTTTCTTGTCAGGTATTTGAAAATTCTGTAATAATAGAGGAAGAACCTAAGGAGATAACAGTTCCCTTTATTTATTATGTGCTGAATAACTTTTTTGAGCATAAGGATTTGCTGAGGGAGTATTTTGAAAGTATTTTGGAATAGTACAGGGTGATTTCAGTTGAGTTAAGCAAGCATGTCTGCTATATTATTAATGAAAATGTGTAAATATGAATTATTACCCACTGCTGATACAGCGGTAGACTAAAAAATAAGGAGTCAGATTTTATGAAGAAATTAAACGGAACTGTAATCGTCACATACCGTTGCAATGCCAAATGCACCATGTGCAACAGATATAAGAAGCCTTCCCAGCCGGATGAAGAAATTTCCATAGAAACCATCCGAAAGCTTCCGCCTATGTACTTTACAAATATTACCGGTGGCGAACCTTTTATTCGTACCGATCTGAAGGACATTGTCAGGGAACTGTATAAGAAAAGTGATCGTATTGTGATCTCCACCAACGGATTCTTCACGGACAGAATTGTGGATCTGTGTAAGGAATTTCCCAATATCGGAATTCGTATTTCCATTGAAGGACTTGAGGAGACAAATAATAAAATCAGAGGGTTGGAGGATGGCTTTAACCGGGGCTATTCTACCCTCAAAAAACTGGTGGAAATGGGAATGAAAGATGTGGGATTTGGCATGACGGTACAGGATGCCAATGCCAAGGATTTAGTGGCGCTTTATGACCTCTCCAACAAGATGAATATGGAATTTGCCACAGCGTCTCTTCATAACTCTTTCTACTTTGTGGAGGCGAAAAATATCATTCATGACCGCCCCATGGTGGCAAAAGAATTTGAGAATCTGATTAATGAGCTTTTGAAATCAAAGAGCCCAAAGAAGTGGTTCCGAGCCTACTTTAATCATGGACTGATTAACTATATTTATGGGCAGAAGAGACTTCTTCCCTGTGATATGGCCTTTGACACTTTTTTTATCGATCCTTACGGGGATGTGATGCCCTGCAACGGCACCAAGGATAAGGAAGTGATGGGGAATTTGAATGAGTGCAGCAGCTGGGAGGAACTTTGGGAGAGCAAGGAAGCAGAAGAAGTGCGGAAGAAAGTGCGATGCTGTGACAGAAACTGCTGGATGATTGGATCCGTTTCTCCTGCTATGCATAAATATATCTGGGTGCCCGCTTTGTGGGTAATCAGGCATAAGCTGAAATTCTGGACGGACAAGAAGTACAGTATGTATGAGAATAAGATTGTAAGAGACTACCGGGACGGAAAGGTGTCCAAAGAAGAACTGGATGCCTGCTCCACCTGTGATCTGAATGCCGTTATTAACGACGGATTGTCGGAGAAATCCAGGGAAATGCTGAAACAAAATGATTGAGGAACAAAAGTAAGGGGAACAAAGGTAGAAGGCGGAAGAAATATATGAGAAAGACAGTACTGATCATTGAAGACGACAGAGAACAGCTCAATATGCTGAAACAGCTTGTGAAGGAAGTGAATGGAGATACGGAGATATTTACAGCGGAAAATGTTTCACAGGCATATCAATTGTTCATGGAAAAGACTATAGACGTTTTTCTTGTGGATATCATGCTTGATACCGAAAAAACCGGTGATGCTTCAGGAATACGATTGGTGGAAAAGGTAAGGCAGATGCCGAAATATTATTTCACACCTGTAATCTTCATCACTTCCATAGAGGATCAGGAACTGCATGCTTACAGAAATCTGAACTGCTTTGGGTATATTGAAAAGCCCTATCATCCCACACAGGTCAGGGAAAAAGTAACAAAAGCTTTATTCTATACAACAGAAAGAGATAAAGACGCCACTTTGCCCTTTAAGAAGGATAATATCCTCTATCCTGTGAAGGTGACAGACATCGTATATCTGGAAAGTATGATGCACATCATGCATATTCATCTGACCAACGGTGAAATTCTTGATATTCCCTACATTACCTGCAAGAGAATACTCGATGAGGGAGATGTCTCTCACAAGCTTATACCGTGTGCCAGAGGCGTGTTGGTAAACAGAGATTACATATATGGAATCGATATGACAAATAAGTACCTGATGTTAAAAGATAATTTCGGGATGGTCAGCATAGGCGGAAGATACAAGAAGAAACTGATAGAGGAGTTCGAGGGATGATTGAGATAGTTGAGGTGGGGATATATGTATTATTTGAGGCACTTTCTGTTATTTATTGCCTTCATTATTTATATGGTGAAAAAATACAGATTGATATGAAAATGATATGCCTCATAATATTTGATGAAATATTAATGGAAATAGTGTGCTTGTTTGATATTGGACAAATTTGGTCATTATTAATATACCCAATTATAATAATATATTGTGGTCTTAGATTTGGTTTTAGACTTAAAACTATATTGATAAATAATGTTTTGTATATGGGAATTTTGAGCAGCATTCAAGCATCTATAATGTTTCTTTTACATAGCCTGCTTAATGTTGATAGAGTGGGAACTCGAGGACTAATATTCATAAATATTGTAATCTTTGGTATAGTTATTATTGGCCTAAGAAGGTGTAAACTTAATAAGCTATCAAATGTTTTGCAAGAGAATGATAAACTTGTATTAATGTCTCTGGCAGTCATAGCTATGAGCATTAGTGTTTTTTTAATAACATATAAAAAAGGTCATGGATTTGACTTATTATTTTATATAGCATTAGGAATGAGTGTATTGATGATTGTATTATCAGCAATAGATATTGGAAAGCATAAAATAAAAGCAAAAGAAGTCGAGGCAGAGTTGCGTTTACATAAATTGTATGAATCTTCTTTTCGTGAATTGATTGATGAGATATGTGCAAGACAACATGAATTTGATAATCATATTAATGTTATTTATAGCCAACATCGTATCTATAAGACTTATGATGAATTGGTAGATGCGCAGAAAAAATATTGTGAAGAAGTTATAGACGAAAACCATTTCAACAAAGTGTTATCTAAAGGGAATCCTGTTATTCTTTGCTTTTTGTACAGTAAACTTTCGGACATGAAGAAGCAAGGAATTATTGCTATCTATAAGATTAATATAGGGGATTTGAGATGTGCTATGCCAGTGCATAAAATGGTTGAACTCTTGGGTAATTTAATTAATAATGCCATAGAAGCAGTAAAGATAAGAGGGGAAGGAAGAATTAGCATTGTGGTGCTGGAAGAAAACAACATAATAAAAATTGAGGTTTCAAACGAATGTGAAGAAATTGAAGAGAAGAAGATAAAGGAATTCTTTAAGAAAGGATATAGTGAAAAGGGAAAAAAGAGAGGATACGGACTATATAATGTGGGGAAAATTTGTGAAGAATATGATGCAGTTGCCGTATGTAAAAATGAAGAGAAGGAAAACAGAAATTGGTTAACGTTCAAAGTTATTATAAATAAATTTGTATCCAAAGTCTGAAGCTCTTTCTTCAGACTTTGGTCAAATTGGGAATCATTAATTTAATAGATGATTCTGCTTAGTTTTCCTTTTTAATGGGGTAAGAGTATTCGCCAAAGAGAAGAATACTTGGATAATCACTTCCAATCCAAAATGAAAAAGCCATACATGCGGTGAGGAGTGATCCCATCATTGCAATAAGTTTCTGTTTCATATTCTTTGCGCTCCTTTCTTTCGTATTTTTGCGGCGATAAGCTGCAATGTGTGTGAAATGATAATCCAGAATCCTGTAATGGCATAAAGGTTTTCCGGAATTATGTACATCAGAACAAAGAAAAACAAAATAGTAATCACTGTACAGATTCGTCCTCTCTGTTTTACCTTATCTGTGAGAGGTAAATGTACGTCAGAGGTGACAGGTCCCACATTATAGTCAACGATTGCACATAGAAGCAACAGGACCATTGCTGGTATTTGACCTATAGGTATCAGAGGAAGGATTTTAAGTGTAAAAATAATATAAAAGCAAGAAGCTGCAAGACAGGAAAGATAAGTCTTACAATGCAATCCGCCGGTAGAAGTTCTTAACAAAAGTAGAATAAAAATACAAATAAAAAGGAAAGGTAACTCTTTCCAGAAAAACAATCCGATGATAAATATTTTACTGATCTCAGAAAGCAGAGTCTTTGCAAGAAAGCTCAATTGCGCAATCTGGTAATCAGTGAATTGATAAGTTGATTTCAAAAGTTCTCTCATGCAAATCTCTGCCTCCCTTAAGGCCAATGCATGAGATTCTTATCACGCTTTCCCCTTTTACGCAGAACCTCATATTGCTTCGACCATTTGTATTATGAAGCGGAAATAGCTGATATTACGGTTTGCATACTGAGTGATATGAATTTCTTACTGAAATGAAATATTTGGCAGAAAAACCGCAAAATAAGTCGATTATTAAGAAATTTGTTTAAGAAAACCGCAAATTCAATAAATTAGAAAATTAATAAAATGATAAAATATAATCGGAAATAAAATCAAAACTATGCATATATAAATAATAAATTTATACAGTTGATAATGAGAGAAAAATCAGGGAAAAGTGTCTTGAAACAAGACAAATAAACAGAAAGAATATATTAAAATGTATTTGCTACAAAAAATACATTAATGGAGAAAAGAAAATGTCAAGGGTAATGGATTACGATGCACAACATCAAAATGTGGTTGGAGACAAGGTAAGAAGATTGAGAATTGAACAAAACTTAAGTCAAAAAGAACTTTCTGAGCGCCTGGAAACGCATGCGATCTATATCTGCCGGGGATCGATTTCAAGGATTGAACGGCATGAAAGGATGGTTACGGATTATGAATTAAGGGCGATATCAGAGGTCTTCAAAGTATCAATTTATGATATGTTTGAAGAATAAAAATTGAATCAGAGCAGGATAATCACCCTTTTTGAGGATTTGCCGAACTAATTGAGGGTCAGTCGTGAGGGGCTGGCCCTTTTAGAATGCCTGTTTTTGAGGGTTTGATTTGAGGGGCAAACTTGAGGGGTGAGTTTGAGGAGCGGTTCTAGACCCTTTTATTAAATGTACTAGTCTAGCTCGTACTCATCAGGAAATGAGATATCATTTTCGGATAGGATTTTTTACAATAAATGTATATACTTATATTTTTACGCAATCTCAATCTAGTTTTCGTGACAAAGAGTGTTAACTTTTTCCAAATTCATTACGCGTAAGCTCATAATCCATCCAAAGTGGACATTTGTGGTTGTTGCTAAAAGCACAGTAGTTTTCCATAGGCGCTATAGTACCGGGTTATAATCAGTGATGCCATTTAATACGGGCACTGATCTGGCTGCATATAAAAAGCGATTTCTAAAGTATTCGAAGTTACGGAAACCTCTCCCAAGTCTTTTTATTTTTGATTTTTATCGCAAATGTTTCACGTCTATTAATCTATGGACAAAGAGAATGCGGGAGATTATATTATAAGCGAACATGTCCTCTATGTATTTGTCAGGAAGGAGTTATTATGGCAATAGAGAGACGCAAAGATCTTAGATGAATTAAGGGAGAAAGAGATTGATGTTTTACGTGATGCATTAGAAGGTATTAGGGCTGATAAGAATAATATTACAATCAATAAGTTATAAAACGTGATGGAAGAGGAAGTAATCGGGATTGAGGAGCTTTCCGGAATTTCCGGTGTGCTGGAGAGAACAGTCCTTGATATTATGGCAGGGGTTAAGGAGCCGGAGCTTGGCGTTATGTGCAAGATTGCATAGGGACTTGGCATCTGTGTCCATGAGCTTTGTGCAGATGAGGAGTGCTATGCGGTATCTGTTCCGAAGTATACCCTTTCAAAGCTGATCGTTGTCAGCGAGATTAACAACGTGGCGCTCGAGGAACTGATCAACTGTATTTTGGAAAAAGGCATTGAGGAGCATGGTTTTTCTTTTGAAAATTAAAATGGGTTGACATATGAGAGGGTAAAAAGGAAAATTATTTTACCCTCTTTAAGCAATTTATGTGATACAATTCTTAAGGAAAGTATCATATTCAGAGCAGAAAGAAAGAACAGCTTATACAAA
>CAMEIH010000006.1 GCA_945917985.1 uncultured Clostridium sp.
AGTCTTCAATATGGAATTTACTTTTACAAGTGGAATTTACTTTTTCACTCAACCAACAATTCTTATGAAACTGAAAGTATCATCTGTTCGACATATTGGAATTTACAGAAACTTAAGAACACCTAATATCAGCAAATGCAACGGATAAAACACATAGTAACCATATTGCAGTATCTTATTATGATATCCTTGCTTCCCTCTATACAACCATATCGGTATCAATGCTAGCAGGGCAAATCCTTGCCTTGTGATGAATTGTGTTGTGCCGAATAGGTCTACCTCATAACCAAACCCACCAAGCAATTCAATATTGATATACCACATACACAACAACTGCCCAAGATAATGCCACCACATTTTTCCTCTAAAAAAATAGAATGTGAGTACCATAAGAATACCAGCGTTATAATAATCTACAAAGGTAATGATTCCACCAATATAAGCAACAGCAAGTGTTGTGATACCAATTATAATTCGCTTCCAAAGTTTGTTTTCTTTTACTTTTTCATTCCAATGAATCAAGCCAAGTGCAATTAGAAATGTCCATAGAACGTTCTGATGGATGGGATAAAATACACTGCTTCACATTGCAATGTTAAAAGGAATCTCAGAAACAACAGCAAACAGCAATAATCGTTTCACATATTTTTTGAAGTCTTTTGTATGAAAATACCCTTCAACAATCATAAATGCATAGATTGGGAAAGTTAATCTGCCGATACAAGTCAACCAGTCATTTCCATTGATAATTGTACCCCACAAATGGTCGCACAACATAAATATCATAGCCATGATATGCAAGGAAAACGATGTTGTTTCGATTTTTAATATATTATTCATCAATGCTGTTCCTCCTCGTCAAATTCAATTTAGCTAACAGATATATATTACCATAAAAATGGAAATTAACAAAGAGGACGACACTAATATAGGTTGTGACGTCCTCTACATCTTAATGAACCCTACCACTTATAGCATAATTATCTGCCTCTATCTCGTTCCGCCGGCTTCCGGAAATATCTCCTCAAATCATTCTTCTCAATCACGGCATTGTACTTCTCAAGTTTCCCTCTCAGATAGTCATTCTCCTGCTCCAATTCTGATACATAAAGCTGATTTCGAACAGACTTATATCCTGCCAGTTCCTGTGTGACCGCAGCCAACTTTCCTTTCAGATCGATAATCGTATTCTTCAGCTCTGCAATCGTATTCTTCCTGTAATTTTTGACCACAACACAAAAAAGGACACTTTCCTTGTTTTCACTTGGATAATGTCCTTAGATGCAAAATCTTATTAAATTGGATTCGCTGCATTACTGAAACTTGCATTATCATGCATTATTCAGCATTATGCTTTGCAATTTTGTTGCAAAATCCTCATTCAAATGCTTAAAAAGCCTGAATTTACGGGATTATTCAATGATAGTAGCAACACAACCAAACATATCACAAACTGTGTTATTTTAAATATTTTATATTGCTTTTTATTGCAAAAACTATCACATTTTGTGACTATTACATTTATTTCAAAAAATTATCAAGTCCAAAATGAGCCCATGGACTTTTACCTCTAAAACAAAAACGAAAGGATAACAATCATGAAAATCGTACACGCAGAATACAATCCTCAAACCAACAGCATTGCTATCTACCATTATAACGGATACCTTCTCAGAATCGATTGTAACAAGGCTGAAGAAGTATCTTATCCGCTTTTAAAACTTCCTTACTTTTTCTCAACCGACAGAATCTTCCCCATAAAAGGATCAACCTCTGATATCGTACCTGTATAAGTTACAAGTACTGTATCTCCTACAGCAATCTTATCCAGACCTTCCGGCTTCTCTTCAAAAGTAAATGCATAACTAACCTTATCATCATCCGTTATGATAAACATAAAGTCTTTTATTTCGTCTACTTTTCCTATTACTTCCGACACATCTTCATCTACACTATTCTTATCACTCTCTGGCAGCATCGGTTCCTCCTCCATAACTTCACTCTGCATTATGCTCACAGGAGTTTTGGCATCCTCTTTTCCGTTTCCTTTCGAACATCCAACCATAACACCTACACATACAGTTAAAACAGCTAACATCATTAATATTTTTTTACTCATTCCTTACCTCTTTCCGGGAACTGCTTTCCCTATTTTCTTATACCCTTTAGACGTACCAACTCATAAAATTGTTTCAAGTAAATACTATATTTATCTACTCTATGTAACTTCAACACCAAAATATTTAAAAACAAAAAAGCTCTCCATCGCTGGAAAGCCTTTCGTTTCATCCCCAAATTATTTTCTGATCTCCTTTAAAACTTCTGCCGGAATTTCAAATTCAATCATTCCCATATACATAGGAGCCACGTCCCCTTCATTAAAACAGATTACCACATCATTATTTTGGTTAATATAAAAATCCGTTTCTTCCGTAATAGCATGAAAATTCATTTCCTCCATTTCATCATCTAACCAATATAAAATGTTTTCATCTTTTTCCATCTGACTCCGCATCTGTTCTTTAATATTTTCACTGATGGGAGTAATGTAATCCACACCTTCCGCAAATATATCTTTTAACTGTAATCGCTTACCGGAAGTCAAATCAATGGTATAAAAATAAGCCCATTCATATCCGCTTGCCTCACTTTGGTAACAAGACAGTTTTAAGGTAAAATACTCCTGCGTAGTTGTCACAACTTCACTCTTAACAATAAGCTCCTTATATCCCAACTCATCCTGCATATAACTTACAAATTCATCCAATAATTCATTGGAAAGCTTCTGAATTTCAGAATTCATTTCATTCGTTGTATCCTCCAATACACTTCGGATCCGTTCATCCTGAAGCTGATCATCTATCACAATTTCAGGAATATCCAACTCTGCCTTATGCTGTTCATCCTCATACTCATAATTACGGAAGGTTACAACCTTTACAAAACGGCCAAGAATCGGCATCTGTTCCATAGCATATGCAATGGTAGGGGACAGATTTGGCAAAGTTATAAATGCAATTACCAATGCTGCCGCTGTTGCAGCAATTCTTGTAATACGTGCATTTCTTCTTTCTTTACGATTTTCGCATTTTGCCTCTTCCATTTTCATTTTCAGCCTGCTTAGCTGTTCTTCAGACATCGTTGGTTGCATATATTCTTTCTGCAAGGAGTGTAAGCCCTTCTTCGACTGTTCACATTGCTGTTCAAAATTAATAATGTTATCTTTCATAATTTTTTCTCCATTTCGCCTATTCTAATCTGATACGAAGCTTTTTCATACTGCGATATAAACGGCTTTTTATCGTATTTATATTTTCATTGAGGATATCCGCTATCTCTTCCAGTTTTTTGTCCTCAAAAAATTTCATTACTATAATTGCCTTGTCCTGTTCCGGAAGAGAATCCAAAGCTGTCTGCAAATCAATATCTGTGTATGTGTCTTCAACATGTTCTGCCTCCATCCCCATTTCTTCCTGCATATATTCGTATGACACCGCTTTGGGCTGTCGTAAAAAGTTAAACATCTCATTTAACATAATACGATATACCCAAGTCTTTGCATATTCAGGATTTCGTAATGTATTGCTACTACGCAAGGCTTTATATGCACCGTTTTGCACAATATCTTCAGCATCAGCGTCATTATGAACATAGCTATATGCCAATCGATAATACTGCTTATATTGTTCCAATATTACTTCCTCCACGATTTCTTCATTACTCTTTTTCTTCATAAATCCTAAAACCTGCACGTCATCACCCCGTCATTTGTCCTTTTTTCTATCATATCATAAAAGCATCATGGCAACAATGTCACCAGCATTTCCTTTCACATTCTGACAGCATCTCTCTCCTTCATTATCCAACTTTATATCCTAAGCCACGAACTACAGTTATATATTTAGGTTCCTTGGGATTTTTTTCTATCTTTTCACGAACATGACGAATATGTACCGCAATAATATTCTTAGCATGAAGTCTTTAAGAAGCATATTCATGTCACCTTGTTCCTTTAGGGTTCTTTCGCTTTCATACAATTTAGCTTCTCGCATGGTTTTGAATCCACGTTTCTTACGTCTCTTCTTTTTGCCATACATGTCTACCTCGTACCACTGGGCAACCCACGTTCCCGTTGTTTTGTCTTTACAAGCCATAATCTTCCTCCCTTCTACGATGCTTCAACGCCATAAAATTTTTCTGCGAAGAATTTGCGTGGCACTTTGCCAGCTTCTACTTCGTATCCCATGGATGCAAGTTCAAGATTTAATTTCTTGATAACCTTGTATGCGTGGTCTCTGGAACATTCCAAATAGTCCTTAACATCATCTGCTGTTAATAAATACTTTGTACGATTCATGGTCTCACCTCCCTTTTAACTTGTACGATTTTCGTACTATCCATATTGTCATTATAATGTACGAATTTCGTACTGTCAATCATTTTTCGTACATTTTTAAATTTTCTATGTACTTTTTTCGTACACCGTGTTATAATCCATAAATAGAAAGGATGGTGTTAGCCATGGGAGATGGACAAAGATTAAAAGAAATCCTTGAACAGAAAGGCAAAAGCGTACGTTGGGTTGCGAGAGAAACCACTATCAGCCCTACAACTATATACTCAATCATTCAAAAAGATACTTCTATTCGTTTTGACTTTGCATTACGAATTGCCAATGCCTTAGGCATCGAAGTATCTGATATTTGCTCAGATGCATCTCTCAATTCAGAGAATTGGGACAAAAACGATTCTATCACTCTACCAGAACTTCCATCCGGCATGGATGAAATTTTAGATGGGAATCGAATCAAACGATACCTCAAGAACACCTTATATCCACTTATGTGTTTGTTTGGGAAAAATAATATGCCTAAGTTAGACGAGCATCTGACAAACTACTATCAGTTATCAGATGAAGGCAGAAATGATGTAGACCAATATATTAAAGCACAGCTGTCTATCAAGAGAGACCCTGACCGTGCAGCTAATATAAAGAAAATAACAAAATGGTAGGAATTGAATCCCTTAAGTATCAAAACTTAGGGGATTTTTTATATCCAAAGATTGACGAACACGAGTATCACCACGTATCATGGAGCCATTTTGGAGCCACTAATCAAAATTTTTTACGTACAAACGAAAAAAAGGCTCTCCGTGTTAAAACACGGAAAGCCTTGATTTTACTAGCTTTGTGACACTATCAATTGAAATTACTCAATGATAGTAGCAACTCTACCAGAACCTACTGTACGTCCACCTTCACGGATAGCGAATGTAAGACCCTGCTCCATAGCGATAGGATGGATCAGTTCGATGGTCATTTCTACGTTATCACCAGGCATGCACATTTCTGTACCAGCGGGAAGGTTGCAAACACCAGTAACGTCAGTTGTTCTGAAGTAGAACTGAGGTCTGTAGTTGTTGAAGAAAGGAGTATGACGTCCACCTTCATCCTTTGTTAAAACGTAAACCTGAGCGGTAAATTTCTTGTGGCATGTAACTGAACCGGGTTTGGAAAGAACCTGTCCTCTTTCGATTTCGTTTCTCTGAACACCACGAAGAAGTGCACCGATGTTATCACCAGCCTGAGCTTCATCAAGGAGCTTACGGAACATTTCGATACCGGTTACAACAGTCTTACGTGTTTCTTCCTTGATACCAACGATTTCAACTTCCTCGTTGAGGTGAAGTGTACCACGCTCTACTCTACCGGTAGCAACTGTACCACGACCTGTGATTGTGAATACGTCTTCTACAGGCATAAGGAAAGGCTTATCTGTTGCTCTTTCAGGATCAGGAATGTAGGAATCAACTGTATCCATAAGTTCCATGATCTTGTCGCCCCATTCTCCGTTGGGATCTTCAAGAGCCTTAAGAGCGGAACCCTTAATGATAGGGCATCCTTCGAAGCCATACTCTTCAAGCTGTTCTGTAACTTCCATTTCAACGAGCTCGATAAGTTCGGGATCGTCTACCATATCACACTTGTTTAAGAATACGATGATGTAAGGTACACCTACCTGACGGGACAGAAGGATGTGCTCCTTTGTCTGAGCCATAACACCATCAGTAGCAGCTACAACGAGGATAGCACCATCCATCTGAGCAGCACCTGTGATCATGTTCTTTACATAGTCAGCATGGCCAGGGCAGTCAACGTGTGCATAGTGTCTCTTCTCTGTTGAGTACTCAACGTGAGCTGTAGAAATTGTGATACCTCTTTCTCTTTCTTCGGGAGCCTTGTCGATGTTCTCGAAGTCTGTAGCTGTGTTACCAGCAACTCTTG
Source organism: uncultured Clostridium sp. (assembly GCA_945917985.1). GTDB lineage: Bacteria > Bacillota > Clostridia > Lachnospirales > Lachnospiraceae > Suilimivivens. The sequence continues at coordinate 6,287 of CAMEIH010000006.1, forward strand.
CAGCAAGTACTTTTGTGATTGCTGCTGTTAAAGTTGTTTTACCATGGTCAACGTGACCGATGGTACCAATATTACAATGGGTTTTTGTTCTGTCAAAATGCGCTTTAGCCATTTTAAAATGTCCTCCTTAATAAAATTGAGATTTGTCATTCAGATAATCTGAATGTAGTTTCGTTACATTAATAATCAGCTAATTTTGATTATATTAAAAATTGCCGATATTTTCAAGCTTTTATTTGCTTATTTTGATTTAGCTGCCAGTACCTTCTCTTGTACGTTCTTAGGTACCTGCTCATATTTCTCGAAGAACATGGAGTAGTTACCACGTCCCTGTGTCTTGGAACGAAGGTCTGTGGAGTAACCAAACATTTCGGAAAGCGGTACATAAGCTTTAACCATCTTACCGCCGCCAATGTCTTCCATACCCTCGATACGTCCACGACGGGAGTTGATATCACCGATAACATCACCCATGTACTCTTCAGGCATTGTTACCTCTACCTTCATGATAGGCTCAAGAAGAACGGGGTTAGCCTTTGACATAGCATCCTTGAATGCCATGGATCCGGCAATGTGGAATGCCATTTCTGAAGAGTCGACTTCGTGGTAGGATCCGTCGTATACGGTAGCATGAACACCAAGTACAGGGAATCCGCCGAGGATACCGCACTTAGCTGCTTCTTCGATACCTTCGCCGACTGCAGGGATGTATTCCTTAGGAATAGCACCACCGACAACTTCGGAATCAAACTTGAACAGTTCTTCTCCGTTGGCATCCATAGGCTCGAATCTGACTTTACAGTGACCGTACTGACCACGTCCACCGGACTGCTTAGCATACTTGGAATCAACATCAACAGCCTTTGTAAAGGTTTCCTTGTAAGCAACCTGAGGTGCACCTACATTAGCTTCTACCTTAAATTCACGAAGAAGTCTGTCTACGATGATTTCCAAATGGAGCTCGCCCATACCTGCGATAATGGTCTGTCCTGTTTCCTGATCTGTATGAGCACGGAAGGTAGGATCTTCTTCTGCAAGCTTTGCAAGAGCTTCACCCATCTTACCCTGTCCTGCCTTAGTCTTGGGCTCGATAGCAAGCTCAATAACGGGTTCAGGGAATTCCATGGACTCAAGAATTACAGGATGCTGTTCATCACAGATGGTATCACCTGTTGTTGTAAACTTAAATCCAACTGCAGCCGCAATATCACCGGAGTAAACTTTATCAAGTTCGGCTCTCTTGTTTGCGTGCATCTGGAGGATACGTCCAACACGTTCCTTTTTATCTTTAGTTGCATTCAGTACATAGGAACCGGAGTTCATTGTACCGGAGTAAACTCTGAAGAATGCAAGCTTTCCTACGAAGGGGTCAGCCATAATCTTAAATGCAAGAGCAGAGAAAGGCTCTTCATCAGATGAATGTCTTTCCACTTCATTGCCGTCTAAATCAGTACCCTTGATAGCAGGGATATCTGTAGGAGCGGGCATATACTCAAGGATTGCATCAAGAAGCTTCTGTACACCCTTGTTTCTGTAAGCAGAACCGCAGCAAACGGGAACTGCTGTACATTCACAGGTAGCTTTTCGGAGTACTTTCTTCATTTCCTCAACAGAGGGTTCTTCACCTTCCAGATACATCATCATCAGATCATCATCTAATTCACAGATCTTCTCGATGAGTTCGGAACGGTATAATTCAGCTTCATCCTTCATGTCTTCAGGGATCTCAACGATAGAGATATCATCACCCTTATCATCATTATAGATGTAAGCCTGCATTTCAAATAAATCAATAATTCCTTTGAAATCATCTTCCTTACCGATAGGTAACTGAAGAACGATCGCATTTTTACCAAGTCTGGTTCTGATCTGGTCTACGGCTCCGTAGAAGTTTGCACCTAAAATGTCCATCTTATTAATGAAAGCCATTCTGGGTACATTGTAAGTGTCAGCCTGACGCCACACGTTTTCTGACTGAGGTTCAACACCACCCTTTGCACAGAAGACGCCGACAGCGCCATCCAGCACACGAAGGGAACGTTCTACTTCAACTGTAAAGTCTACGTGTCCGGGGGTATCAATAATATTGATACGATGCTATAAAGCACCCGGTTTAGGCTTGCAGTTTTCTTCCAAAGTCCAGTGACATGTTGTAGCGGCTGATGTGATGGTAATACCTCTTTCCTGCTCCTGTTCCATCCAGTCCATGGTAGCAGTACCTTCGTGAGTATCACCAATCTTATAGTTAACGCCGGTGTAGTATAAGATACGCTCTGTCAGAGTGGTCTTACCTGCATCGATGTGAGCCATAATACCAATATTTCTGGTTCTCTCTAATGGATATTCTCTTCCAGCCAAAGGTTTTTCCTCCTTATATTAGTCCGGGCAAAAGTCCAAGGTCTCAAGCCGCCTGATTAGAAGCGGTAATGTGAGAATGCCTTGTTTGCTTCTGCCATTTTGTGCATATCTTCTTTTCTCTTAACAGCTGCGCCTGTATTGTTGGCAGCATCGAGAATTTCGTTTGCAAGTCTGTCTACCATGGTCTTCTCGCCTCTCTTACGAGCGAACATTGTTAACCAACGAAGACCAAGAGCCTGACGTCTGTCAGGTCTTACCTCAATAGGTACCTGATAGGTAGCACCACCGATACGTCTTGCTTTACATTCCAGAACAGGCATGATATTGTTCATAGCCTCTTCGAAAACTTCAAGAGCCGGCTTGCCGGATTTCTCTTCTACCTGAGCAAATGCACCATATACAATCTTCTGTGCTACACCCTTCTTACCATCTAACATGATGTTGTTGATAAGCTTGGTAACCACTTTGTTGTTGTATAAAGGATCTGCCAATACATCTCTTTTCTGAATATGTCCTTTACGTGGCACGGTTCTTCCCTCCTTAATTAATCTTAGATCATCGGTACTCACAGTGTGTCGTTCTAATTCACATATTGTGTACGTGCGGGTAAGTCTTATTACAAACAAAGCTCTGCCTTACGGCAGTATATCTGTAACAGAATTCCAACACTAAATTAGTTCTGTTTGTGGGTCCAATCTGTTCCAAAAATTACTTGCCTGCCTTAGGTCTCTTGGCACCATATTTGGAACGGGCCTGCTTTCTGTTTGCAACTCCCGCAGTATCAAGAGTACCTCTGATTACATGGTATCTTGTACCGGGTAAATCCCTTACTCTACCACCTCTGATCAGAACAACGCTGTGTTCCTGTAAGTTGTGGCCTTCACCGGGAATATAGCTTGTTACTTCAATTCCGTTGGAAAGACGTACTCTGGCGATCTTTCTAAGAGCTGAGTTAGGCTTTTTAGGGGTTGCAGTCTTAACAGCAGTACAAACACCTCTCTTCTGAGGAGCAGAAGTATCGGTTGCTTTCTTGTGAAGGGAGTTCCATCCTTTCTGTAAAGCGGGAGCCGTTGACTTCTTAACTGATGTCTGACGTCCTTTTCTGACTAACTGGTTAAATGTTGGCATTCTGTTTCACCTCCTATATATAAGATAAGTTGTTTTCTATGCAACAAAAAAACATATGCCTTTTGCCGCACACTAGATTAGTATAATTGCTTGCTTTTCGCTTGTCAATATCTTTCCATGCAAAATTTAAGTAAAAAAGTGCCCTTTTTATCAGCATTTTCACTAGTAAACCCCGTGTCTACCATATATAGTATACACGGGGTTTTAAACACCTAAACATTTAGAAGATTTTCTTTATTCTTCTGTTGTTTCCTCTTCTTCAGTTACAGGTTCTTCGATCACTTCTTCATCAACGCTCTCTTCAAGAACGATCTCCTCATCCGGATTTACATCCTCATCAAAGTCGATCACATCATCGCCACCGATGGTTCCGGCGAGCTTATCATCTGTGCTGAGCTTCACATTGCGATAACGCTTCATTCCTGTTCCTGCAGGGATCAGCTTACCGATGATAACATTTTCTTTCAGACCGATCAACGGATCAACCTTACCCTTGATAGCGGCTTCTGTCAGGACCTTGGTGGTCTCCTGGAAGGAAGCGGCTGACAGGAAGGAGTTGGTTGCAAGAGCAGCCTTGGTAATACCAAGCATTACCTGTTTTCCTTCAGCAGGCTCTTTTCCCTCAGCGATCAGCTTCTCATTGATATCTTCATAATCCAGGACATCTACCAGGGTTCCGGGAAGGAAATCGGTATCGCCGTTGTTCTCAATTCTTACCTTCTTCAGCATCTGACGAACGATAACTTCGATATGCTTGTCGCTGATATCAACACCCTGCAGACGATATACTCTCTGAACTTCACGGAGCATATAATCCTGTACTGCACGGATACCTTTGATCTTTAACAGGTCATGAGGATTTACGCTACCTTCTGTCAGTTCATCACCGGCCTCCAGCACTGCGCCGTCCATAACTTTGATTCTGGATCCGTAAGGGATCAGATAGGTCTTGGTCTCACCTGTCTCGTTATTGGTGATCACAACTTCACGCTTTTTCTTGGTATCCTTAATGGTTGCCACACCGCCGAATTCAGCGATGATTGCAAGTCCCTTGGGCTTTCTTGCTTCAAAAAGCTCCTCTACACGGGGAAGACCCTGTGTGATATCGTCGCCGGCAACACCACCGGTGTGGAAGGTTCTCATGGTCAGCTGAGTACCGGGTTCACCGATAGACTGTGCTGCAATGATACCTACGGCTTCACCTACCTGTACTGCCTCACCGGTTGCCATGTTGGCACCGTAGCACTTCGCACAGATACCGATATGGGAACGGCAGGTAAGAATCGTACGAATCTTAACACTTTCGATCGGCTCTCCCTTTTCGTCTACGCCAACGCTTAAAATCTTAGCTGCACGGCTGGGAGTTATCATGTGATTTCTCTTAACGATCACATTGCCGTCTCTGTCTTTAATATCTTCACAGGAATATCTTCCTGTAATTCTGTCCTTTAAGCTCTCGATGGTTTCCTTACCATCCATAAATGCCTTAACGGTCATTCCGGGAATGGTTTCGGCACCCTCCATACAGTCAACCTCACGGATGATCAGATCCTGTGATACATCAACCATACGTCTTGTCAGATATCCGGAGTCAGCGGTTCTAAGAGCGGTATCGGAAAGACCTTTACGAGCACCGTGTGCTGACATGAAGTATTCCAGTACGTCCAGACCTTCACGGAAGTTTGACTTGATGGGCAGTTCGATGGTTCTACCTGTTGTATCTGCCATCAGACCACGCATACCTGCCAGCTGTTTGATCTGCTGATTGGAACCACGGGCACCGGAGTCAGCCATCATAAAGATGTTGTTGTACTTATCCAGACCTGCAAGCAGTACATCTGTCAGCTCTTTATCTGTCTCGTTCCATGTTTCTACAACAGCACGATATCTTTCTTCCTCTGTGATAAGACCACGTCTGAAGTTCTGGGAGATCTTATCTACAGTAGCCTGTGCTTCTGCCAGCATCTGAGGTTTCTGTGCAGGCACGGTCATATCGGAAATGGATACGGTCATAGCTGCTCTTGTGGAATATTTATATCCGGTAGCTTTAATCAGATCCAGCACTTCGGCTGTCTTGGAAGCTCCGTGTGTATTGATTACTTTTTCAAGGATCTGCTTTAACTGTTTCTTTCCTACATGGAAGTCAACCTCAGGAAGAAGGAAATTCTCTTCCTTGCTTCTGTCAACATATCCAAGATCCTGAGGAAGGATCTCGTTGAACAGGAAACGTCCCAGTGTGGACTCCACAGTTCCGCTAATTTCTTCACCGGCTGCATTCTTCTTGGTCACTCTTACCTTAATTCTGGAGTGAAGAGTACATACACCGTTCTCATAAGCCAGAATGGCTTCGTTTACGCTCTTGAAGAACTTGCCCTCACCGATCGCGCCGGGTCTCTCCTGTGTCAGGTAATAAATACCCAGTACCATATCCTGGGAAGGAACGGCAACAGGACCACCGTCAGAGGGCTTTAACAGGTTGTTTGGAGATAACAGAAGGAATCTGCACTCTGCCTGTGCCTCAACGGAAAGGGGAAGGTGTACAGCCATCTGGTCACCATCGAAGTCGGCGTTAAATGCGGTACATACAAGAGGATGCAGCTTAATTGCCTTGCCTTCTACCAGAATCGGCTCAAATGCCTGAATACCGAGTCTGTGCAGTGTAGGAGCACGGTTCAGCATAACAGGATGCTCTTTGATTACTTCTTCGAGCACATCCCATACCTGGGTATCCAGTCTTTCCACTAATTTCTTTGCATTCTTAATGTTCTGTGAAATACCTCTTGATACGAGTTCCTTCATAACAAAAGGCTTGAACAGTTCAATTGCCATCTCTTTGGGCAGACCGCACTGATAAATCTTAAGTTCGGGTCCGACCACGATAACGGAACGTCCTGAATAGTCAACACGCTTACCGAGAAGGTTCTGACGGAAACGTCCTGATTTACCTTTAAGCATATCGGATAAGGATTTCAGCGCTCTGTTTCCGGGTCCTGTTACCGGTCTTCCACGTCTTCCGTTATCGATCAGGGCATCCACTGCCTCCTGGAGCATTCTCTTTTCATTACGAACGATAATGTCGGGTGCTCCCAGTTCAAGAAGTCTCTTTAAACGGTTATTTCTATTGATGATTCTTCTATACAAATCATTTAAGTCTGAAGTTGCAAAACGTCCGCCATCCAGCTGAACCATAGGACGCAGATCCGGAGGAATTACCGGAATGGCATCCATGATCATCCATTCAGGCTGATTGCCTGATTCTCTAAAGGCTTCCACAACCTCAAGTCTCTTGATGATTCTGGCACGTTTCTGACCGCTGGATTCCTTTAAGCCGGTCTTAAGCTCTGCAGCTTCTTTCTCAAGATCAATGGCCTGCAGCAATTCTTTGATCGCCTCTGCACCCATACCTACACGGAACTTATTGCCCCATGTTTCTCTTGCATCCTGATATTCCTTTTCGGAGAGAACCTGCTTGTATTCCAGATCTGTTTCTCCTGCATCCAGTACAATATAAGAGGCAAAATACAGAACCTTTTCAAGTACTCTGGGTGACAGATCAAGGATAAGTCCCATACGGCTGGGAATTCCCTTGAAATACCATATATGGGATACCGGAGCAGCAAGCTCGATATGTCCCATACGTTCTCTACGCACACTGGACTTGGTTACTTCCACACCGCAGCGGTCGCAGACAACGCCTTTATATCTGATCTTCTTATATTTACCGCAATGACATTCCCAGTCTTTGCTGGGTCCGAAAATTCTCTCGCAATACAGACCATCCTTTTCAGGCTTTAAGGTTCTGTAGTTGATGGTCTCGGGCTTTGTCACTTCGCCTCTTGACCACTCTCTGATTTTTTCAGGTGATGCTAAACCAATCTTGATGGCATCGAATGTCATCGGCTGGTATATTTCCTGTTTTGTTTCTGACATTTTTGGCACTCCTTCCAGATAAATACTGATTTGGTAACTCGAAACAGCAAAGATTACTCCTCATCTTCGTAAGAATCTGCCGACAGATCATCTTCAAAATCGCCGTCAAACTCTTCGTCTGCATCGTCATCTTCCGTGTTTACAAGCTCGCCGCTCTCTTCGTCAAATTCCTGCTGCTGATAACCCATGGAGGACAAAGAACTCTTTTCGTAATTATAGTTCTTGTTGTCACCTTCGATCTCATAACGGTAATCAGTATCGCCGTAGTCGATGTTCTCGGTAATCTCAACCTCCGTATTATCCTCACGAAGTACTCTTACATCCAGACCAAGGGACTGTAATTCTTTTAACAGAACCTTGAAGGATTCAGGAATACCGGGTGCAGGTATATTATCACCTTTAATGATAGCTTCATAAGTCTTCACACGTCCTACCACATCATCGGACTTCACTGTCAGGATTTCCTGCAGTGTATAGGATGCACCATATGCTTCCAGCGCCCAAACTTCCATTTCACCGAAACGCTGTCCGCCGAACTGTGCCTTACCACCCAGAGGCTGCTGTGTAACCAGCGAGTAAGGACCTGTGGAACGTGCATGGATCTTATCATCTACCAGATGGTGGAGTTTCAGGTAATGCATGTGGCCGATGGTTACCGGGCTGTCAAAATATTCGCCGGTTCTACCGTCACGCAGTCTTACCTTACCATCTCTGGAAATAGGAACGCCCTTCCAAAGCTCTCTGTGGTCTCTGTTGTCCGACAGATACTGCAGAACTTCGGGAAGCAGTTCATCTTTATGCTTTGCTTCAAATTCTTCCCAGCTCAAATTTACATAGTCATTGGCAAGATCCAGGGTATCCATGATATCTATTTCGTTAGCACCGTCAAATACCGGTGTTGCCACGTTAAAGCCAAGAGCCTTTGCAGCCAGAGATAAATGGATTTCCAATACCTGTCCGATATTCATACGGGAAGGCACACCCAGCGGATTCAGCACAATATCAAGGGGACGTCCGTTGGGAAGATAAGGCATATCTTCTACCGGAAGCACACGGGAAACAACACCCTTGTTACCGTGACGACCAGCCATCTTGTCACCTACGGAAATCTTTCTCTTCTGCGCAATGTAGATACGCACTGCCTGATTGACTCCGGGTGATAATTCGTCACCGTTCTCTCTTGTAAATACCTTGGCATCCACTACGATACCATATTCACCGTGAGGTACCTTTAAGGAGGTATCTCTCACTTCTCTTGCCTTTTCACCGAAGATTGCTCTAAGAAGTCTCTCTTCCGCTGTCAGCTCTGTTTCTCCCTTGGGAGTCACCTTGCCGACAAGGATATCACCTGCACGAACCTCGGCACCGATACGAATGATACCTCTCTCATCCAGATCTTTCAGCGCATCATCGCCCACGCCGGGAACATCTCTTGTGATCTCTTCCGGTCCCAGCTTGGTGTCACGTGCTTCTGCTTCATATTCTTCAATGTGCACGGATGTATAGACATCGTCCTGCACGAGTCTTTCACTCAAAAGAACAGCATCCTCGTAATTGTAACCTTCCCAGGTCATAAATCCGATCAGAGGATTCTTTCCAAGTGCCAGTTCTCCCATGGAAGTGGAAGGACCGTCTGCAATTACCTGACCTGCCTGTACACGGTCACCCTTGAATACAATGGGCTTCTGATTATAACAGTTGGACTGGTTGCTTCTTGCAAACTTGGTCAGATGATATTCTGCCTTCTCACCGTCATCATAGGTAACCTTGATCAGGTTGGAAGACACATAATCTACAGTACCCTGTTTCTTGGCAACAACGCAGACACCTGAGTCAACTGCTGTCTTAGGTTCCATACCGGTACCTACAACAGGCGCTTCTGTTGTCAGAAGAGGCACAGCCTGACGCTGCATGTTGGAACCCATCAGCGCACGGTTTGCATCATCGTTTTCCAGGAAAGGAATGAGGGCTGTCGCTACGGAGAACACCATTTTAGGTGATACATCCATATAGTCAAACATGGTCTTGGGATACTCAGAGGTTTCCTCTCTGTAACGGCCGGATACGGTATTCTTCACGAAATGACCTTCCGCATCCAGAAGCTCGTTTGCCTGCGCTACATGGTAATTATCCTCTTCATCCGCTGTCATATATTCTACTTCATCTGTAACACGGGGATTCATGGGATCCGACTTATCGATCTTACGATAAGGAGCTTCCACGAAACCATATTCATTAATTCTCGCATAAGATGCAAGAGAGTTGATCAGACCGATGTTAGGACCTTCGGGTGTCTCGATAGGACACATTCTTCCGTAATGGGAGTAGTGAACATCTCGAACCTCGAATCCGGCACGGTCTCTTGACAAACCACCGGGACCCAGTGCGGAGAGACGTCTCTTGTGCGTCAGCTCACCAAGAGGATTGTTCTGATCCATGAACTGAGACAACTGGGAAGATCCGAAGAATTCCTTCACTGCTGCCTGCACCGGCTTGATATTGATAAGTACCTGGGGAGAAACCTCCTCAGCATCATGGGTTGTCATTCTTTCACGAACCACCCTCTCCATTCTGGAAAGACCGATTCTGTACTGATTCTGTAACAATTCACCTACGGCTCTGATACGTCTGTTACCAAGATGATCGATATCGTCATCATTTCCGATACCATATTCCAGATGAATATTATAGTTGATGGATGCGATGATATCTTCCTTTGTGATATGCTTGGGAATCAGTTCATGTACATTCTTCTTGATTGCCTCTGCCAGAGCTTCGGGATCCTCACCGAATTCCTCAATGATCTGAGCAAGAACCGGATAATATACATGCTCGGTAATGCCAAGTTCCTTGGGATCACATTCCACAAAGCTTGTAATGTCGACCATCATATTGGAAAGAACCTTAACGTTCTTTTCTTCGGTCTGGATATATACATAAGGAACTGCCGCATTCTGAATCTTGTCAGCCAAATCTCTGGATACCTTTGTTCCTGCCTCTGCAAGAATCTCACCGGTAAAAGGATCCACCACATCCTCTGCAAGGATATGATTTCTGATTCTGTTTCTGAATGCCAGTTTTTTGTTGAATTTATATCTGCCTACCTTTGCCAGATCATATCTTCTGGGGTCGAAGAACATTGCATTGATCAGGCTTTCTGCGCTTTCAACACTTAAAGGTTCACCGGGACGGATTTTTTTGTATAACTCTAAAAGACCATCCTGATAGTTTTCAGAAACGTCTTTGGAAAAGCTGGCTTCAATTTTAGGTTCATCGCCAAACAGCTCTCTGATCTCATCATTGGTGCCAACGCCGAGTGCTCTGATCAGTACCGTAATAGGAACCTTTCTGGTTCTGTCCACACGTACATAGAAGATATCGTTGGAGTCTGTCTCGTACTCCAGCCATGCACCACGATTAGGGATAACAGTTGATGAGAACAGTCTCTTACCGATCTTATCATGTCCGATGGCATAATAAATACCAGGAGATCTGACAAGCTGGCTGACAATAACACGCTCTGCACCGTTGATCACGAATGTGCCTGTTTCTGTCATGATAGGAAGATCTCCCATGAAAATTTCATGTTCACTGATTTCTTCCTTTTCCTTATTATAGAGACGAACTTTCACCTTGAGAGGAGCAGCATAAGTAGCATCTCTCTCCTTACACTTCTCAATAGAATACTTTACGTCGTCCTCACACAGTTCGAAGTCAACAAACTCAAGACTTAAATGTCCGCTGTAATCTTCGATCGGAGAGATATCCTCAAAAACTTCCTTCAGACCCTCGTTCAAAAACCACTGATAGGAATCCTTTTGAACTTCAATGAGGTTTGGCATCTCCAAAACTTCTTCCTGCCGTGAGTAACTCATACGTATGTTCTTGCCAGAGGCAATAGGACGTATTCTGTTCTTTTCCATTGACATTTCACCCCGTTCTTTATGATTTATGAAGCTTTTTCTGCTTTCAAATATGCATACCACACCACAATAGTGCACTATCCATATTACTACAAACTGGAAATAGAGTCAACAAGAATTTTTGGTTTTGTATAAAAAATTTTACACAAAAAGACCCGATTCCATATGATGTGGAACCGGGTCCGGTATCGCGTTTTTCTTCTGAAAGATGATTACTTAAGAGTAACCTTAGCGCCTTCAGCTTCCAGCTTAGCCTTGATGTCGTCAGCTTCTTCCTTGGAAGCGCCTTCCTTTAACATCTTAGGAGCTGCGTCAACTAAATCCTTAGCTTCCTTTAAGCCAAGGCCTGTAGCTTCACGAACAACCTTGATAACCTTAACCTTGTTAGGACCTACTTCTGTAAGTTCTACGTCGAACTCTGTCTTCTCTTCTGCTGCTGCAGCGCCATCAGCAGCTGCTGCTGCAACTACAACGCCTGCTGCTGCAGATACGCCGAATTCTTCTTCACATGCTTTTACTAAATCATTTAACTCTAATACTGTTAACTCTTTGATAGCGTCGATTAATTCCTGTGTGGATAACTTTGCCATTTTATTTTCCTCCATTTAAATTATTTGAGTGGATTCCGGACTATCCGGAAATGTTTCATTGTTACTTATTCTGCAGGTGTCTCTGCAGGAGCTTCCTCTGCAGGCGCTTCAGCTGCGGGAGCTTCCTCTGCGGGTGCCTCAGCTACAGGTGCTTCCTGCGCAGCTGCTTCTTCCTTGGCAGGTGCTTCACATTCGGATGCGCCGCCTTTTTCTGCCAGCTGATTCATAACACGTGCAAAGTTGGTGATAGGAGACTGAATGCTGCCAAGCAACTTGGACAGTAATTCTTCTCTTGAAGGGATCTTTGCGATTTCGCCGATACCCTTTGCATCATATGCGATGCCTTCAACTACACCGCCCTTGATTTCAAGTTTGTCTGCTTCCTTTGCAAACTTGCAAAGTACTCTTGCAGGAGCTGTTGCATCTTCAGTTGAGATCGCTACTGCACTGGGTCCTTCAAGATAAGGAGCAAGTGCCTCGAAATCTGTTCCCTTGAATGCAAAGTTCATCATAGTGTTCTTGTAAACCTTGTAAGTGATTCCTGCTTCACGAAGCTGCTTACGAAGTCTTGTATCCTGTTCTACTGTAAGTCCACGATAGTCAACAAGTACGACAGACTGGGCATCTTTGATCTGAGCGGAAATCTCTTCCACGATGGGCTGTTTCAATTCAACCTTAGCCATTTCTTTACCTCCTTCTAGATTTCTTGCCGAAAGGAGCTTTTCTTATTAAAAAGAAATCCTCCCGAAAGACGGAAGGATAGAATCTACTTTAATAAACTCATTTCCTCGGTAGGCGATACGCTTACGCCGCGGAGTTTAACCTCCAGGCACCTACTGTCTTCGGCACGGTTATCATAACCTCAATTACCATATCATATAGAAATTATACTGTCAATGACTTTTTCAATTTTTCGTGATAAATCCATCGCCATCAATCGTAATTCCATAGGAAATGCTGTTCAGTTCCGCCAGAATCCTTTCCTTATCGCTTCCATAAGCAAGATCCGTACGGCAGTCTGACTGAATTGCCGGAACGAACTGCAGGCTTTCGATACCGTCCTTCGAAATATCCACCTTTACCATTCCGGTATCCAGCGTCTTTGAATTGAACCAGAAATTTCCCAGGCTGTAAAAGACCGGTACATCCCCGTAATACTGAATGCCCTGAAGGCAGTGAGGGTGATCCCCAATAATCAGATCTGCTCCCGCCTGCGCAAGTCCTTCTGCCTGCGCCAGCTGTGCCCAGTCCGGTTCTGCCACATTCTCCGTTCCCCAATGAATATAAACAATCACAAAATCACTGTTTTCTTCTGCGGCAGCTACCACTCCATAAAGCTTCTCAGGATTCCAGCACCGGAACACGCCGGGACTGTTCTCTCCTGCCTCTTTTGTGTCCGGATTGTCCAGACGCTCTATCTGAGTAGCAGACACTATGGCCACCTTCACGTCACCGGAAATAAAATACACAGGTGCAGCAGCTTCCTCCAGATTTCTGCCTGCTCCAACATAAGGCATTTCCGCCTGCTCCAAAGTATCCAGTGTATCCAAGAGTCCCGTTTCTCCGAAATCATAGACATGGTTATTGGCAAGAGAAACGATATCCACTCCCATATCGTTCAGATAACTTACCATGGAAGTATCCGCCCGAAAGGTATAGGTCTTGCCCTCGGTGGGCGTTCCTCTGTTCGTATAAGAAAACTCATTGTTCACCATCATGATATCCACATCATGCATCTGTGCAAGAAGCGGTTCCGAAATGCCGTTTTCTATAGAAACTCCACGCCGAAGAAGATTTGCCATCATGGCATATTCATCATCAAAAAGAATATCCCCGGCAAAGCCAAAGCTTATAACCCCTTCTTTTTTACCCTGTTTTTCATAGATGCGGTTTGCTTTCATATATTCCGGATCAGAAAGGATATCGTCGTATTTTCCCCCGGCAGTGCCATTTCCTTCTTCCGCTGTTTCTTCCGGGATTGATTCCCACAGTGCATCCAGCACATGTTCTTCTTTCTGCTCTGTTTCCTCCCGGTTTTCTTCTCCGCTCATTGTCACAGTATCTTCAGAATGTTTCATGTACAAAAGCATGGCTGACACACCTGCCACCACCACAATTGCAAAAGTTGTCAGGAAGATCAATATAGGGGAACGGGCAATGCCGTGATTCAGTTGTTGCCTTATTAATGTTCTTTTTTCCATATATCTACCATACCATATTTCCCGTTATAAAGCATCATCTATTTGTCCGTCAGAAATCGCGTCAAAGGCCGTATCCTTTGTAAAAAACAAAGCCGCTTTCACAGTCTGTGAAAACGGCTTTTGTATCTTAGTCCGGTTTAGATTAGAATTTAGCTACGCTTACCTTAACGCCGGGGCCCATTGTAGAGGTAATGGTAATGCTCTTTAAATACTGGCCCTTTAATGCTGAAGGTCTTGCTTTTACAATTGCTTCCATCAGAGCATTGAAGTTCTCCTGAAGCTTTTCTTCTGTAAAGGAAGCCTTTCCGATCGGAACATGGATGATGTTTGCCTTGTCAAGTCTGTACTCGATCTTACCGGCTTTGATATCGTTGATAGCCTTGGTCACATCCATGGTAACTGTACCGGCCTTAGGGTTAGGCATTAAGCCCTTAGGTCCCAAAACCTTACCGAGACGTCCTACAACACCCATCATATCAGGTGTAGCTACAACTACATCAAAATCAAGCCATCCATCGTTCTGGATCTTGGGGATCAGCTCTTCGCCGCCTACGTAGTCAGCGCCTGCTGCCTCTGCTTCGTTTACCTTATCGCCTTTAGCAAATACTAAAACCTTAACAGTTTTACCGGTTCCGTTGGGAAGTACAACGGCTCCACGAATCTGCTGCTCTGCATGACGTCCATCACAGCCTGTTCTGATATGAACTTCGATGGTCTCATCAAATTTAGCTACTGCTGTTTTCTTTGCTAATGCCACTGCTTCTGCGGGTTCATATGCTACTGCACGATCTACCTGCTTTGCAGCTTCGATATATTTCTTTCCATGTTTCATTATTAATTCCTCCTATGGTTCAAACGACACGGTCTCATGTCTCCCACTCTACAAATTTGTTATTAGTCTTCTACTGTGATACCCATACTTCTTGCTGTACCGGCGATCATGCTCATTGCTGCTTCAACGCTGGCTGCGTTCAGATCAGGCATTTTCATTTCAGCGATTTCCTGAAGCTTAGCCTTGGAAATTGTTGCAACCTTAGTCTTGTTAGGTGTTGCGGAACCTGATTTGATGTTGCAAGCTTTCTTAAGAAGTACTGCAGCAGGGGGAGTTTTCGTAACAAAACTGAAGCTTCTGTCCGCATATACTGTAATAACAACCGGGATGATCACATCACCCTTGTCAGCTGTTCTTGCGTTAAACTGCTTTGTAAACTCAACAATATTAACGCCGTGCTGTCCAAGTGCAGGACCAACCGGGGGAGCTGGTGTAGCTTTACCAGCAGGGATCTGTAACTTAATGTATCCTTCTACTTTCTTTGCCATTGTGGCACCTCCTATAATAATGCAATAAATGCATTGTGGTATGGCGCATCCTTCCGACCGGCCCAAAGGGCTTTACAGGTGTTCCTGTCAAATCGGCTCTCTGCTCCCACGGTCCATGGAACCCAAATTCCACAGACATTTTTAGTTCCTCTATATTTATAAAGAAGTTTCCGTCTTATATAAATATCATACTTATGACATCTCTCTATCTTCTGCAAAGCTTATCTCCACAGGTGTCTCCCTGCCGAAGAGCTCTACATTGATAGTCGCTGTCTGTTTGCCAAAGTCCATACGCTGTACAACACCGACAGTATCCTTCCAGACTCCGGCCACAACTGCAATGGTATCACCCTCTGCAAAATCAACAGAAATGTTCTCGGTCTTAATTCCGAGAGGCTTCATCTCCGCTTCCGTAAGCGGAACAGGTTTGCTTCCGGGACCTACGAATCCTGTCACACCTCTGGTATTGCGAACCACATACCAGGTGTCATCATTCATCACCATATTAATCAGTACATAACCGGGAAACATCTTCTTCTGGACTGTCTTCTTTGTGCCGTTCTTTACTTCCACCACATCTTCCATGGGCACGCGCACTTCCAGGATTTCTTCCTCAAGATGTCTGTTCTCGATGGTTTTCTCAATATTGGCTTTGACTTTATTTTCATACCCTGAATAGGTATGTACTACATACCAGTTTGCTTCTGCCATATTATCACCCTCACTCTACAGACCTGTCAGGAAATCCACGCCGTACTGTATTACGAAATCCAGTATGGCAATGATAACGCCAAGCAAAACAGAGATGCAGACAACTGCTACGGACTGCTTCAAAACATCGTTTTTTTCAGGCCATATGATTTTCTTGTACTCAGCCTTCAAGCCTTTAAAGAAGCTGGGTTTAGATGCCTTTTCTTTCTTAACGGAATCTGCCATCTTTAACTCCTTTCGATTGCCCGAACGATTACTTGGTTTCCTTGTGTAATGTGTGAGTTTTGCAAAATCTACAATATTTCTTGGTCTCCATCCTGTCGGGATGTGTCTTCTTATCTTTAGTAGTATTGTAGTTACGCTGTTTGCACTCTGTACAAGCTAATGTAATTCTAGTACGCATCTTAAATTCCTCCAATCTTTTACCGGATTTTGAGCATAAAAAAAAGACCTAAATCTCATCTCGCCTGATAAATATATCATATCCTTTTCCCTGCGTCAACTGATTTTACCTGATTTCTTTTAATTTCTTTTGTTATTTTAACAGAATTCTCACATTTTCCTTGTATCTTCCTTTTTTCCGTGATAAGATATATACATAATAGTAGGTTATTATGCCCTAATTGTCAAATGGTTTTGGCAGACTGCAAAACGGATTTTTGCAGGATCATTCACGGAAGAAAGGAGGGGCAGTTATGGCTTATAGTGCAGCACTCAATACCGTCTATAATCATTATCTCACTGCTTATGCGCCCAAGGGTACCACTCGCTATGATACCCACAAACGCAGCGAACTGCGCAGCATTTATAATTCCATTGTCAAACTGAACAAAGAATCCCCCCTGTATCTTCCCGATACCAGCAAGGAATCCCAGATTTTTGCCGTAGGTCTCAAAGAAAACGCAAGACAGCTTCGCAATACCATCGCTTCTCTTGGCGGACTTGACGAAGGCGAGCTTCTGAACAAAAAAACCGCCTACTCCTCCAACAGCGATCTGGTGGAAGCTTCCTTTATTGGTGACATTCCCGAAGACGGAACCATTCCTTCTTATAATATAGAAGTAACTGCTCTCGCATCGGGTCAGACTAACATCGGCAGTTTTCTTCCCTCCTCGAAAGCAATTGCACTTCCGGAGGACACTTACTCCTTTGATGTGACCATCAATGATCTGAGCTATGAGTTTCAGTACAATGTCCATGACGGGGAGACAAACAGAGAAGTGCAGGAGCGTCTGTCCAGACTGATCACCAATGCCGATATCGGACTGAAGGCTGATCTGATCGAAGACGGTAACGGAAACAGTGCTCTGCGCCTTTCTTCCATCGCCACGGGCATCAAAGAAGGGAAAAATGCTCTGTTCCATGTATCAGATGAAAATACCAGCAAGACAAAAGGCTGTGTGGACTATTTCGGAATTGACTCCATGGCTGTTTCACCCTCCAATGCAGAATTTCTGTTAAACGGTGAAGCGAGGACCGCTTCTTCCAACCATTTCACTATTGAAAAAATGTTTGAAGTGCAGCTAAACGGCGTGAGCTCCTCCGATCAGGATATTGCCCAGATCGGCTTGAAAGCGGATGTGGATTCCCTGACAGAAAACATCAGCAATCTGATTGACGGTTACAATTCATTCATCGATTCCGCTTCCGGCTACAGCAGCGCTTATCCAAAGAGCCGCCGGCTTGTGGGAGAGATGAACCACATTGCAGAGCTTTACCGCACTGAATTCGAGAAAATGGGCGTTACCTATGACGAAACAGGGGAATTGTCCCTCGACAAAGATACCTTGCGAAAAACCGCTCTTGCAGATGGCGGCGGTGAAAGTCTCAGTACCATAAAGGATTTTGCAAATTCCGTCCTGCAAAAAACCGGCCAGATTACCTTAAACCCTATGCAGTACGTTGAAAAAACAATCGTGGCATACAAGAATCCCGGTCACAATTTTGCTACCCCTTACGTGACCAGTGCCTACAGTGGCATGATGTTCAACAGCTATTGTTAATAATAAATATATCTTGCAATCCAAACAAAAAGTAAAAAGCTTCCGTGGCAGGAATTCCTGCCGGAAGCTTTATTAATTTTAATCCTCAGCTGCTGCCGCATCAAGTGCCGCCGCGATCACTTTATCCATATCATAATACTTGTAGCTTCCAAGCCGGCCGCCAAAGATCACATTTTTTTCCTTTGACGCCAACTCACGATACCTCTCAAACAAAGCATCATTTTTTTCATTGTTGACCGGATAATAGGGTTCGTCTCCCGGTTTCCACTCCGCAGGGTATTCCCTGGTGATCACCGTTCCTTCTCCCTTTCCAAACTCGAAATGCTTGTGTTCAATGATTCTGGTGTAGGGGATCTGCCGCTCTGTATAATTCACCACCGCATTTCCCTGATAATTATCGCACTCCGGCAGATCCTCCTGCTCGAAGGATAAGGAGCGATACTCAAGATTTCCGAGGCAATAATCAAAATATTCATCGATCATGCCGGTATACAGCACCTTGTCAAAAGTAATATAGTCTTCGCCGTTTTCTCTGCGCTGCTCCTGTTTCGAAAGGAAAGCACGGTACTCCGTGTCCAGCAGGACCTTCGTCCCCTCAAGAAGCTTTTCCACAATCCCGGTATAGCCACCTATGGGAATGCCCTGATATCTGTCATTAAAATAATTGTTGTCATAGACAAACCGGAATGGCAGCCTTTTAATAATGAAAGCCGGCAGTTCCTTACAGTCTCTGCCCCACTGCTTTTCCGTGTACCCTTTGATCAGTTTCTCATAGACATCCGTCCCGGCAAGAGACAATGCCTGTTCCTCCAGATTCTTTGGCTCCGTGATATGCAGCTGCTCTATCTGCTCCTGAATCTTCGCCTTCGCCTCAGCCGGCGTTTTAATCCCCCAGAGCTTCGAAAAAGTATTCATATTGAAGGGGAGATTATAAATCTCGTCCTTATATACGGCAACAGGTGAGTTGACATAGTGATTGAACTCTGCCAGCTCATTTACATAATCCCAGATTCTTTTATCAGAAGTATGAAAAATATGTGCACCGTATTCGTGCACCTGGATACCTCTCACATCTTTTGTGTAAATATTGCCTGCAATATGATCTCTTTTGTCAATGGCAATGCATGTTTTGCCCTTTTTTTTCATTTCATGAGAAAAAACCGAACCATACAGTCCGGTTCCTACGATAAGGTAGTCATAATGTTCTCTCATAAACAGCACCTATTCTTTATATTTGTCAAGCTGTGCATAGTCTTCCATCATCTCGAGGATTTTCTTGCGTCCCTTCTTGTTTAACTGAACATAGTACTGCATAACTCTGTTCTCAAGAATTTTCTCGCCGAGAGCTTCTCCTCTTTCCAGAGATGAAAAATCAACAGGATTTAAGCTTAATTTATCACACATACGAATAACGGTTCCATAAGCCATTCCTTCAATTCCTCTATCCAGTGCAGTCACAAGGGTACTGTAAGGGATACCCATCTCAATGGCAAACTGTCTGACACTCTTATACTGTTTCAATATTTCTGCCTTTAAAATTTCTGCTTTTGTCATGTTTAAACCTCCCACTCGCATATCTCAAAAAAATACTGAATGTTGCTTATAGGAGAAGTATAGCACATTTCCGAAATTTCGTCACTCGCAAAAGAGGAAAAAAGTGGATGTCGGGACTAAAGTACTATCCTCAGAAGGGAAGTGTTAATTGTTGGAAATTCTGTTCATTTTTAATGCTTCTTACGAAATTTTGTAAATCCTTTTTCGTCTTTAAAATCTGTGCATTTGTATTTTCTTCCAGATATTGATTGCCGGAAGATAATTCTAACAATTTATAATAATAACACGCCAATCTTTTATACTGTTTTCTCGCAAAATCAGCTGTATGCATAGTCCCACTTGCCCTCTCCGCTTCAACAACCAGTACTCCCTGACTAATGGCGCTTTGCAACCTGTCTCTCTCTACATATTGGTATTTCTGTATTTCTGTTCCTACAGGATACTCACTTATGATACAACCATCATTTTTTAGTATCTCCTCTGCCAGTTTCCGGTTTGATTTCGGCTGAATCTGATCCAACCCACACGGCATGATTGCGATGCACCTTCCCCCACAAGCAAGGGCACCTTTTATAGCTTCTGTATCACAACCAATCGCAAGTCCGTTTACTAAATTTACGCCTTCTTTAGCTACTATCTCACCGGTTTGATAAGAAAAACTTTTTCCTACCGCTGAGTATTTTCTGCTTCCTATAACTGCAATATTTTTAAACTGATTTATCACTTTAATATTTCCCTTATAGTAAAGCACCGGTGGCATATTTTTCAACTTTTTCATATCATCAGGATATAAGTCATCTCCTAATAAACAATATGATACTCCATAGTGCAAAGAAGCCTCTTCCATTTTCTTTGCTTTCTCAACCTTAATCAAATCTTTGTCCGTAAAATTATACATATTTCTAAATTGCCTTTCCCAGCGCAAACATTTCAACTTCTCTTGCACCTTTTTTTAACAAAATTTCTTTACATGCATAAAGTGAGTTACCTGTTGTTGTGACATCATCCATCAGTAATACAACATCTCCTTCTATTTTCATATTGTTCATTGTACTGATAGACTGAAAATGAATATCTATGTTTCTGTTTCCTCCCGTTGCAAGTTTGTTAATGCTTTTTTCCCTGACTAAAAAATGCACCATATCTTTTCTTCCGTTTTCTGCAAGCATTTTCCCAAGTTTCCCGATTCCGCTTTCCTTTATGTTTGCATCACTTGACGGCACTACGCAAATAGCAACATCTTTATTAATTTCTGCATCCAGCAGATTATAAAAGTAATGAATTGCCGGTATTTTTCCTTCTTTCAAGTCCAGAATCTTACTACTAAATACATCAAATAACGGATTTTTGATTTTACGCTCTTTATCTAACCAATACTTGTGATAATTACTATATACGATAATATTTCCTGTTCCGTTCCAGCTTTGATTCACAAAAACCATATATTTTTCACCATCCTCTCCAATATTCCTTTTCACCCAGTTTTCTAAATCTCCTTACCTTTACCACCTATAAATTCCAGCATTCTGTCGTACTGTACATACATTTTCTGAACTTCATTTTCAAGCGTATAATAATGCATAATATAAGGAATCAGCAACACCATAAACAGTGTAAAAAGCATGATCACAGGAACATAGGAGGTCGCAATAAAAATCCCCGCTGACATAAGTGTCAAAATGGCCACCGTCACCGTAACGATCAAATGTACCAGCCTCTCATGCTGGAAGAAAGAAATCTGCACCAGATGCTCCTCTATCACCGCATTCCAGTCGGTCACCTGCCCCGGATCTGCAAGCAGATCGTCTATTCTGTTTCTGTATGATAATATCCGTTTTTTCATGCTATGTCTTCTTTCTCGGTGAGCCATTTGGCTACCTGCAAATTATCAGCCTTTGGATTTCCCGCTATCAGATTCAGGATCTGTTCAATGCAGCTTCTATCCTGATCCAGCAGGTCGGCAATCTCTTCTGCTTTATAGTTTCTCGTGTGCATTTTTCTTACAGATGCAACAATTTCTGATTTTCCTTCCAATTTTCCAATAGCTTTTCCAATGGCTTTTCCTTCCTCAACGCCATCATTATAAAAATCCTCTAACGCCTTACACATAGCTTCACTCTCCTCACATTTATCATTTTTCAATGCGATTGCTTTCATCAATTCTTCTGAATGCGTGACCTGACCAAGCATATACCAGCTTTCATCATCCATTTTCTGGGCATTCTCATTATTCCTGATATATTCTACAAATTCTGTCTTATCATTTCTGCGCTGATACAGTTCAAGAAACGGCCGGAGCTCTGTCTTAAAATATTCCGGATGTTCTACTTTAGACATATCGATAAAATGCAACGGATATTCAGGGATCAGCTTTTGAATCTCTGCATTTTCCAAGCAATTCCCCTGCCCCGGTTCGCTTCCAAAATCGATCATGTTAAGTCAGAGCCTCCTGAAGCATAATCCTGACAGGCATGCTATAGTCAATAATCTTCTGATTCTCCACCGCCAGCAATATAAAACGGTGGCCTTTTAAATTCTGCTTCATAACCACATCACGGCTCCGTTCCATTACAGCGTAATTATCAGCCTTAAAGACGGATGGATTTACTTCCTGAAGCTCATCAGGTTTTACAATCTGCTTTCCTCATAATACCTCCTTTGCAGGAGAATACATGGTACACAACTCTGCTTCGGTGAAATCTCCTGCCTTATTCGATTGTTGATTGGAATAAAAGCACGATTTCGTTGATACCGGATCATCGCCGGTTTAAGCAGCCGCTCTATCCGCAGCAGATAAAAGATGAACTTTAGAAATATATGCTTTTTACTTAGCTGAATCATACCATGTCAAATCAAATAATTCAATCACTTCCCGACATTTGGCAAAATGCAGATAGCAAAGTGCACAAATACAATATGTTGTAGTTGCTTTCTATGATTTATCCAAAAAATACTTCATAATGTATTTTCACCATTCTAATTGCACATCAAAAATAACGAATTTTCAGCACTTTTTATACTTCATTTTATCTTTACATTCATCAGTTTATTTGTTATCGTCTAGGCGTATCATAAAAAACATTGTGCGATGCAGAAGAAATGCGTATAATATTCTTATAAAATTCTACCGCACTTTACGCGTGGGTATCAAGGACAAGAAATCTGCGGACACCATTATTGCCGACCTCATGGAATACTACTCCCTGTCTGAAGAAAAGGCAACCTCCTACTACGAAAAATACTCCGGGCAGGAAAAATCATAACTCGGAAAACAATAATGCAGAAAGCGATCACGAAATGAAAATACTGATGCCGGAATGGAAAAGCTTCGGCAATGAAGATATCATTGCCGCTTTCAAGGCACTGAATCACACCGTAAAAACCATTCCTTTTTCCAATAAAGAACTTCATCACGACGAGCAGACAGAAAATGATCTGGTCAGTGAGATCAGGCAGTTTTCGCCGGATTTTGTGTTTACCTTCAATTACTTTCCGATCATCTCGCTGGCCTGCAAAAAGACGGACACAAGGTACGTTTCCTGGATCTACGACAGTCCCTATGTGTTACTGTACTCCTACACTGTCATCAATCCCTGCAACTATGTCTTTGTCTTTGACAAAGAGCTGTATCTGGAATTTCGAAATGCAGGTATCAGCACGGTCTACTATCTGCCTCTTGCTGCAAACACAGACAGGCTGAGTGCCATGACAGATTTCGAAGCCTTTCAGAAAAGCAAATGGGCTTGTCAAAGCAACATCGCTTTTGTGGGGTCCCTGTACACTGAGAAGCATCAGTTTTATCAGCGTCTTAACGGCATCAAGCCCTACACGAGAGGATACCTTGAGGGCATTATGGCAGCCCAGAAAAAGGTTTACGGCTACAACTTTATTCAGGAGCTCTTAAAACCGGAGATTGTGGAGGATCTGATGCGGGTTCTGCCCATGCAGCCTGATCCTACCAGCGTGGAGAGCGTGGAATACCTCTACGCACAATACGTGATCAACAGACAGATCACCGCCACGGAGCGGAGCGAGCTGCTCACCGCCATCGGCGAGCATCACTCTTTTGATCTGTATACGCCGGACGAAAAGCTGCAGTTACAGGGCTGCACCAACCACGGCCCGGTGGACTATTACGATATGGCTCCCTATGTATTCAAAACAGCCAAGATCAACTTAAACATTAGCCTTCGCAGTATCAAAAGCGGCATTCCGCTGCGGGCTTTCGATATCCTGGGCGCCGGAGGGTTCTTACTCACAAACTATCAGGCAGACTTTGATGACTGCTACGTGGCCGGTGAGGATTATGTCTACTTTGAGAGCAAAGAGGATCTGCTTACTAAGATCGATTACTATTTGAACCACGAAGAGGAACGTGTTGCCATTGCACAGAACGGTTTTCGGAAGACTGCCGAAAACCACACCTATGAGCAGCGTGTTCTGGAAATACTATCTTACCTTACCTGAGGAGAAAAACCATGGCCCCTATTTCCATCTGTGTCATTATGAAAAACGAAGAAAAAAATATGGAGAATTTCCTTTCTTCCATCAAGAAACATTTTGAAGGATACCCCTATGAATTGGTACTGGTAGATACCGGTTCTACCGATGCCACCCTGTCCATCGCGGGAAAATATACAGATAAAATCTTTTATTTTAAGTGGATCGGCGACTTCAGCGCTGCCAGAAACTTTTCCCTGTCCTGCGCTTCCAACGACTGGGTTCTGATTCTTGACTGCGATGAATACGTGGAGGAGCTTGACCCAAGAGGATTCCAGGCTATTATCGCTTACCATCCTTCCTCTGTGGGAATGCTCTCCCGGAAAAATCATTACGAGATGAACGGTACCGACAGCGTCTATACCGATGATGTGGAACGCTTTTTTGACCGCAGACTTTTTCATTACGAAGCCATCATTCACGAACAGGTCCGCGCCATCGACGGCTCAGATTTCGATAGAGTTGCCCTCCCCCTTACCGTGGATCACTGCGGCTACAACGGTTCCATAGAGGATCTCCGCAAAAAAGCGGAACGCAACAATGAACTTCTTTTTAAAATGCTGGAAGAAAACCCTGACGATCCTTATCTCTATTTTCAGATCGGCCAGTCCTACAATATGCTTCGGGACGACGAAAAAGCATGTTATTACTATGGAAAAGGATTGGAATATGATGTGGACCCGAGAGCAGAATATGTGCAGATGATGGTCATCGGCTACGGCTATGCACTGCTCCACTTAGAGCGCTACGATGAAGCACTGCAGTTTCAGAACATCTATGAAGAATTCGCCACCTCAGCGGACTTTGTGTGCCTGATGGGACTTATTTATCTGCGAAAAGGCATGGTTGTGCAGGCCATGGCTGAATTTCTGAAGGCAACTACCTTTGAAACTGCGAACACGGAAGGTGCCAACAGCTTTATCCCTACATTTAATATGGGATGTATTAACGAGGTTCTGGGAGAGATCGACACTGCCGTTACCCTCTACAAAAAATGCGGTAATTTCAAACCTGCGGTAGACAGATTAAAAGCTCTGGGGAAGTGATTCCAGAGCCTTTTAAACAGCAACTATCTACATTTCCTGTACAATACTGACATATTCTTGTACTCGCTTATCATCTGGTGCATAGATTTTCAACTTATCAAGGATATTCAACCACAAAATATCCTCCTGGTCCAAAAGCTTAAGCATTAACTGCATATTACTTTCAATTTCGAATTTACGATTTTTATCCTCTTCAAAGCCACGCCGGTTTTCATCAAAAAACCTTGGTTCGGAAAAGTATCTTTTTGCATCCTTTCCTTTAACGGTTTTCTTTATCTGGTCGAAAGTTTCCCGATAAAATTCATTTTCAAAATGCGCTCCCTGCAGATTATTCCATGCATTTTGATCTCCCATAAAGTATTTTGACAGATCAATTACATAGGGATTATATTTTTCAATGATATAGTCCTCTAACTCTGCAAGTGCTTTATTATATTTCGGATGGGGCTGAAACGGATTTTGGAACTCTTTGGGAATTTCCCTGATAATACCATCCTTTGCCAAATAATAGGAATTGCATCTAAAGCGATTCAATATAATATGATCTGCCCCATATTTATTGACCAGTTTCTCAAAAAACAAATCAACATATCCATACCAGATTGCAGGTGGAAGTCCCAAAAAATTTCCTGTACTTACCTTGTCAAAATATTTCCCCAAAAGTCTGGTATTAAACACTTCATTTGCACATGTCGAAAAGCAAGTCTGCTTATATGCCGCGAAATCCGTTTGCATATCATATAAGTCCATCACAACATAATCTGCATCCGACTCCATCAGTAAATACATCGTATCCTTATTTAAGCACTGCTTCACTGTATAGAGTCTGCTCTGATCCCACAATTCAGAAGCTTCTATCCTCTCCACTTCTTCGCGTTCAAATGGTGCGGGCATCATTGCGCATACAATATTTTGCTTGTCTAAAAAATATCCAAGCTCCATTTCCTCATCTGCTATTCCATGCATGGATTGATGACCATCCAGCAACGACACTCTCGATACACATCCGCCCAATACATTAATCTTAATCATTGCCCTTTTCCTCCACTTTTTCGGCGAAGTATTTTCCTGTTTTTACGATAAAACCAAGCACATCACTTCTTAACTCATTCGGAAACGCGGTAAGTACAGGTGCCGTTTCAAAACTAAGCACTTTATTAAAATGAATCGCCTTCAAACCTCTTATAAAACCATCCCAGTCTGTGGATGATTTATTTTCCCTCGTTCTTGTAAAAGTAAACGGAAGCTGATGCAAATCTCCTATTCCATCATTGTCATGAATATGCAAAACCTTTAATCGCGGTCCCAATTCTGTAATAAAATTCTCGAAATCAATTCCAACCAAGTTGGCGTGACCTGTATCAAAACAAAAACCTAATACTTCCGCTCCATATTTGTCATTAAAACTGTCTATCCTCTCTACTGCTTTTTTTACATCACAACACGGTCCCTCTACCAGATGTCCCCCTACGCTGTCGTACAAATTTTCAATACAAACAGTAATTCCCATTTCCTTTGCCAGGGGAGCAAGCGAATCAAGAAATCTTTTTGTCTGTTCCCATTCCGCTTCCTCAGAACCCAGGAACCTTGCTAGCTTAAACCCATGGACCACAATATAAGGACATTCAAAAAATTTACAGATATGCATACTTTTGGGTGCCATTTCCTGCCAGAGATAGTCATTCAATTCCTTCTCTCCTGCCGGAACATACACAGGATACGGCATATGCATTTGATTAATCACAATTCCGACATCCCTGGCTCCTATTTTATGAGGCAAAAAAAAGTTCTCCAATTCTGAAATAGAACGGTCAAAAAAATCATTTCTATTTGATTGATAAATGTCTTTGTTCCTCAAATATTCATTTAAACTAAAGTCTGCACAGGAAAACCCGGTCTGCTTCAGCAAAGCAAAACCTCTTTCCGGGCATTCATCATTTACAATATTTCTGGTCTGTACGCCAATTTTCAACATTATTTTTCTCCCCTGTCTTCCAATCGGTCAAAATAATAGGTCGGCATATATTCATCATTAAAAAATTCAATCGGATTCTCAATCTCCATTTCACGAAGCTGCTGTTCTATTTCTCTGTAATAAATGTTGCAAATAAATATTCCGCAATCCCGTGGCAGTTCCCGCAAACATTCCGGTGCTTTCACCTCAAGCCCACAAAATGAAGTTCCCCATAATGCTTTATTATTATCGCAAGTAAACAGTGGAGGATATTTTTCACCATAACATTTCATATAATTTCTACACATATTTCCTGCCCCAAAAAGAACGATAGAGGAATAGCTCTTAAGCAGCTTTTCAATCCCTATCTGCCACTTAAAGTAATCTCCAACGGCTTTCGCCAACTGTAAAAGTGCAGGACGAAGAATCGGAGAAAACGCTGCTGCTGTATCCTCCATGTCTATCACCAATTGTCCGTCAAACTCAATGGCACGTAATCCGCGAATCAGATGCAGCCAGTCCGTCTGAGACCGGTGCTTGTTTACGCAGGTAAAAGGAAGCATCGCATTTTCTTTATCTCCATCGCAGTCACGCAGTATCACTGCCTTTAATCTGCTGTTAAGTGCCAGCGCAAAATCATACATATTCTGCCCGCATAAATTACACGTACCCACATTCATGCAAAATCCAAATATATTCTCGCCTGCTTCGCGGTTCAGTTCATCTACCCACTCTGCTGCCTCCCGGCCATCACTGCAAAGTCCTCGTATCAGATGTCCATTTACCTCTCTGCACTGGTTTTCCAGTAAAATCTCAACACTGTTTTCTTTCGCAAGCTGTGCCAGAGACAGATAATACTCTCTGTTTTTGTCCCATATGTCAGATTTACAGATTCCTGCAAACAGAGGTCTTACCACCAAATAATGGCATCCGATTCTACCGCATACTCTGATACTTTCTTCTGCCAGCCTTTTTACCAATGTGTTTAAATCCTCACGTTTGGTGTCTCTGCACAAATATGGTGCGATTGCCACTGCGACTTTCATTTTCTCAGCTGCAATTTTGTTTAGCATAGGTTCCATTGCAATTTGTAATTTATCAGAGTCTTCAGATACTGTCGTTTTATTTGCTTTTTTCAGCTTATTGTCCCCTGTATTTTCCAACTCATAACCCGTACAGCAAACAGACATATCCAGGAACATACTTTCAAACTCTGCTCTCTTAATATCCAGAATCCCCTGCCTTGGTTGCTTTATATTTACAATACCTGCCTGCGAACAATTAATAACCATTTTTCTCTTCTATCCTTATAAAAGCTTCTTCTCGATCAGCGCCTTGATCTTGGTGGAACTTGTAGACTGCGTATAAGGGAAAAACACCATATCCGACCCCTGTTTTTGTAAAAAAGTCTTCTTGGCAAGCCATGCCGGGTCTTCCGCATAATCACTTCCCGAAAACTGTACATCAAACTGATATCTACGATATGCCTCATCCGTATTGTTATATTCAGTAGGAATCTCTACAGCTTCATCCACATATCTGCATGAACGCACCAATTCTATCCGTTCCTCAAAAGGAATATACGGCATGGTTTTCTTATTTTTCATAACGCTCTCATCGTTCACCACGCCCACAATCAGATAATCGCACTGCTCCTTTGCCCTCTTAAACATATTTAAATGTCCTACATGGAACAAATCAAATACGCCCGCAATGTATCCCACGTGATACTTTTTCGGCTTTTGCGTGATCTTTTCCCCCTGCACGACCAGTGGCTTCTCCTTACGCGGATACTTCAGATTACTGTCATAAATCCCATAATCCCGAACGCCGAGTTCCTTTAGCTGACGCACTACAGGGACATAATTTTTAATACAAACTATGACCTTATATGCTCCAACAGGTAATGTCCTCAAATGCTCCGGAGACAGAATCGGAATGCCCGACATCTCTGTCCCCCACTTTTCCCGGTTGTTGTCTAAAATTCCGGTAATCTCATAATCCGCTCCAAACTGAGACAAAAATTTCTTCGTAAAATTGCCGGAACCAAACAGATATATCTGCCTTCCCTCTGTTCCACGAAAAATATCGCGAAACAGCCTTTCATATTCATCCGCCGAATAATTCATTCGCTGACGGTTAGAGTTGACAACCCCCATATCTCTGCGATAGGTATTATAGTAACTCGAAAGCTTAGTATCATTACGCAAATCATCAAGGAAATGCCATGTGAATTGATTCCAGAGCTCCTCAAATGCATCTAAATGATACCTTTTCAACACTGCCTTTATTGGCAAAATCTGTTCAAACCGTGTATTCCCTCTATAAATAAAATTAATCGTTCTATACAGTATCACCTTGGCAGGCAAATTCTCCACCCAAAGCTCCTGATCATAAAATACAAAATCACCATTTATATAAAAGCAATTTAAGGACACCAGATCAATATACCCTCTTTTCAGGATCAAGCCCAAATTTTCCTGTTCCTGCTCCGTCCCAAAAGCAATTTTCTTCCATTTGTCCTTATTCGGATCATCTGCCTTCCTTTTTTCCCAATTGGGTTCAAACTGCTCCCAATTTATTTTCTCATAAGGAACAGGCTCGGAGGAATTCTGAACTAATTTCCAAAACCGGTCAAGTTCCTGTAAGAATAGTTCCTTGTCCTCACACAATATCCTTCTAAAATAATCCGTAGCCGCTTCTCCCTTCACATACGGCATAACAAAAGCATTATTTTCAAGGCATGCATCTATCATTTTAACACCATGAGTTTGCAGATAATTATTATTTTCCAAAAGCTGTTCCAGCTTCTTTGTTCCCTCTTCATATACTGCTCTTTTCTCAACCTTACCATCCCGCCTGATAATGGTAAACATTGCATGTTCTTTTCCACGCTCCATGGATACCGTAACCTGCTTTGCATTGGCAAAGCTGCCATCCATAGAACATTCTATGAGATACCCATTTGCCATAGTGTGGAACAGCCCATTCTGAATCAGCGTTGTATACAGTCTTTCCTCTTCCAGAAAAACCGTATCCGGGCAATGATATTGAGGGAAAATACGAACTTCCAGTTCTTCCTCCGGCAGAAAATCCTCAGCAAACAGTACCTGTGGTCTTGTCAGCTCCGGCAACACCGAATAAAACCGGTACTGAGAGAAACCGGCTTTCACTAACATCTGAATGATTTCTGCTTTTGCATAGCTACGCCCCTCAAGCTGAGCTCTATCTGCCATATTAATGCGAGCATAATTCTCAATACTGTCAAAGCTACGCTCTGTAAACGCATCTCTGTCACCACAAAAATAACGAATTCCCAACCTATTGTCCATACCAAGAAGCAGTCTGCCTGTCGGTGCCAAACTGTTCCTTAATATACCCAAAACACCTTCCGGGTTTTTGCTGCGCTCCATAGCACCTGCTAACACAATATATTCATAAGGAACAGAAGTCAATCTTTGTCCATCTTCTGCCAACTTATCCAAAATCACAATCGGCATAATCTCAACCTCAAGACCGCACTCTCTCAAGGTATCTGCCAAAAGAGCTGAAGCTGCAGTCTCTTCAGTCGCTGCCACAAATAATGCCCTGCTGCCTCTATGAAATTCATACCATTTAATTAATCCCTTGGGAAGTTCCCTAATGAGTTCTTCTGTTTGCAAGTTTTTATTTATCCTCTTTATATTTTCTTATTTTATATAAAAATCAAGTTAATAGGAGCCAGTCAATTCCTATATCGTAGACATATATTTGTTTTTCCTTTACACCTAAGAAAATCAGTTGTTGAATCAATTCTTCCTTCGCCTTAACACTGGCAATGAGAAATGCACTATCTTCTTTTATTTCAGCCGCTTGATCAACCGAAATAATTTTCAACCCCATCCTCTTCATTCCCCATTTTTCTCTATCATTATCACAGATATTAACTATTGTATTTACGTTATTTTTCTTAAGTAATGTATATAAAAAAGGAACCGTTTTACTATCACCTACCAATATTATTTTTGAAAAACCTTTTAATCCCTCAAACATATTGTTAACACATTGCTTTTTAGCAATCATTTGTGCCCGATAATATTCCATGTAGGCAGAAATATCTTCTATCATCATAAGAAATTCAATTTGAGATTGCATACTCCATAAAGATAAGTTAATTTTCTGATGAATGTATGCCTCTTTCAGCATCCCTTGCAAACATAAAATGTCACTCTTAACATCTCTATAATCTCCCCCACGAAATGCTAACAAGCGAAATCTAGAGCGACACTGAATAAACATTTTTTGATAGAATAATGAATCCCATTCTTGATTTATTAATCTGTTTTTCTTCAGTTTCTCCAATATATATGTATATTCCCCAGTCAAATACGAAAATGCCTTGGTGCTATATGTTGATGAATTACTATTATTTCTGCGATATTTATAAAAGCAATTATCCAAATAAACTACCCTTTTTGCCAATGTAAATGTCTGATATAAAAAACCGATATCCTGATACGCAGCCCCCATCGATTCATGAAATGCAATTTGATTATTCTTCAGAAAATCTTTTTTATATATTCCCCTCCATAAATAAAAATCTTCTAAATATATATTTTTATATTTACTTGGATTAATCACTTTCCCAATAATTTTTTTTGAAATAATGTTCTCTGGTATAATCATTTCCTGTTTATCTACTGTAACTGCATAATGAGCAAAATTACTTTTAACAAAATCTGCATCTTTCTCTGTTGCAACTTCCAGCAAAGTCTTGTACATATCGAGTTCTACTACATCGTCTGATTCTACTATCCCTATATAATCTCCTCTTGCCGTTGCAATGCCTATATTTAGCTGATATCCATAACTTTTCTTTTCAGAATGTATTATTCTAATTCTGTTATCTTTTTTCTGATATGATTCTACTAATTCAAGTGTTCCGTCTGTCGAGCCTGCATCAACAACAATTATCTCCAATGTTCTTAAAGTCTGATTAATCACACTTTCCAAGCATTCTTTCATGAACTCAATACTATTTAATGTAGGAATCAATACTGTTACCTTCTCCACAGTCGCTCTCCCTCTCTTTTTTCTCAATAAGTCCAATAATAAACTTAGCTGCACGCTCGCTGGCATGTCCATCTTCATGAATATCAAATTGATTCATAAATTTTTCTAAATTTTCCACATATTTCTCTTGGACAAAATTAATTACATTTTTTTGTAAATCTTCATTAGTTTCTGCAATAGGAAATGGAAGTTCATCATACTTTATCAGCAAATCCCTTTCCTTATCCACATACTGCTTCCTATCCGGTGCAAATAAAAAAACTGGTTTGTTAATAAAAGCATGTTCAAACATAATACTAGAATAATCAGAAATTGTGATATCCGATGCTGCCACCAATTCCTGGCAATCGTCATACTCACTAACATCTACCACAAAGGTATCTTTATCCATTTTGGGGCTTTCCTGCCTTATAGAAGGATGCATCCGAAGAAGAATTATCCATTCTCCACCAAATCTTTTTTCCAATACTTTTTTTAGACCTTCAAAATCCAATTCTGTATTAAAGAATTTTCTTTTCTCTGTCTTAATAAAGCGAAAGGTCGGCGCATATAATACGCAACGAATATTTCCCGGCAAATTATATTTTTCATATACTTTTTTTCTATTATCCTGTCTGAATAATGCGTCAGTTCTTGCAGATCCAATTCGAACAAATTCACCTTGAAAAGCAAAACCACTCCTACATGTTTCCTCATCAAATTTACTACCAGTAAAAATGAAATCCATTATTTTCCCATTATATCTTATTGTTTCTATTTCGTCTTTTGTATCAGTAGTCGACATATCATCCAGGAAAAATTTCTTCAAAGTAATACTTGACCAGTGCTTTGTCTGAATATAAATCTGTCCTAAGCGTTTTCTTATATACATCGGTAATGCGATGTCATAAATCCATATTTGAGCAGTTTCCATCTCATATATGTATTTCTTCCAATTTTTTTCATATATAAGACGAACTCCTTTAGGATGACGTAAAGAAAGATCTTTGACTATCCATATAATATCCAAATTCATATCACGTTTCAATAATTGCTCCGTAATATATTTCCCATGGCCTCCATAGTAGCCAATAGAAACAACTATCTTTTTTCTTTCAATTCTCTGTTTACAACACTCTTCTAAATAAGCTTTTTTCATTGCTTCTTTATCTTGCATACATACTTCTTCTGATTCTTTTCTCTTATTTGCCTCCATCATCAATAACAAATAGTAATTTGTGATCCCCATTTGCTCTAATTGTTCTATAATCGGTGAATAATATCTTGTACTTGTAATTAATATAACTACATCCTCCGTACCATAATCATTCAATACGGAAATATCTGAAACAATCAAGTTATCGTAGTGTGTATCTATGACTTCTGCCATAAATTCTCCTACGCAAAATCCCTGTTTGCTTTTGTCATTATCAACTATTCCATCTAATTGTATATCCTTATGATAATTCAATACGAAATAACTTGCTGCTTCACCGATCCCAAACATAAAAATTTTTTTTCCACGACAAGCTATTTGAAATTGCTCCCATGTTTGTTGATTAAGTTCATCTCTATCGGATATTTGATATTTCTTTTCTATTGCACGCTGTATTACATCCATTGCCATTCCCCATTAATTCAAACAGTATAGTAATGCAAAATCTCTTTGAAGTTAACATCCATATATCTGAAATTATACTGCTTCAGTAATTCAAACATTTCGTCTTTATAGGTCTCGGACACTCCACAAACAACACCAAATTCTTTAAACTGATCTATCTCATCAATTTGCTTTACTTCTATCCCATTAAAAACTGTCGGATTATTTTGTTTATCAGAAACAATGATTCCTTTTATCCTTTTCTTTATATCTGCATCCTTCAATATCTCAAGAACAGTCTTTGCTCGTTTTCCTGCTCCGAATAAATAGAAATCGATCTCTGAATATTCTTCAAAAAAATGCCTTATTTTTTCTGTAAAGTACTTTTTTTTCTGAAAAATATATTCTTCCTGCTGCATTAATTTTTCAAACCACTTCTTATATACTTCCAAATTACAGTTTACTGCATACTCTCTTAGCTTCTGCACGCAAATATCATTATCTCCTCCATACATATTTTGAGTAGATAAACTACTTACTTGCTCATTTTCAATAGGAATATCTTTTTGAGAATAACTTACGAATACAACCGGAATTTTTTCCCTTATTTCATTATATTTTAGCCATAAATCATCTTGATTTTCTGCTAATTTTACTATATTTTCTTTATTAAACCATTCTCTTGAAGCACAGCATGGAGGATACAAAACTCCACCGACACCAATAGCGCATAAATCCATTCGGGGAACATTTACATATTCTTCTAGATAACCATCCCAATCTCTATACTTTACAAATTGCTCATCACATTTTAGAATAATACGTGCTCTTCTAGCAGATACAGCAAAAGGAAATTTCTCATAGCTACCAAGCAAATCACTAATCAGCGTTTTAGCATAAATCATATCATCATCCACCGTAATTACAATCGAGTCACTTCTATTTTGTAGTGCATAATAATATTTTTTATGTGATTTTAAGTTATCTTCCACCCATTCAATTTTAAAACCTTTTTTGCCTATCAAATTCAACAGTTCTATTGACAAATCTTCTTCTTTATGAGGAAAATCAATTATGCTCAAAAATAATATAATCTCATCAGCACATATCGTTTGATTTATTAGACTTTCTACTACTTTATGCAGCGTCTTAATCCTTTTCGGATACGAAGTGAATGAAACTATTATTTTAGGCATTTTCTCTCCTCTTTAATCCTTACCAACAATTTCACCAATCTCTATAGCTTTAATATTATAAGTCTCTAATCTAGGTGCAACTTCAGAATAAACTGAATAAGTGGAAAATAGTACAACTTGGACATTCTCCAACGCTTCCTCTGGATTTTGCACCACATAACCCTCTATCTCTTTACCCCATTTTTTCTGATCTTTATCAACAATAGTATCTATCTCTAGATGGTTTTCCTTTAGAAAACCTATAAAAGCACTTCCATTCTCACCAGCTCCCCACAAAGCAATTTGCATCTCTTTGTTATGATAAAATTGAATTAATGATATAACTTTATCTACATGATTATCCAAATAGTAGGATAAAGTATTCTCATATCTATACCACATAGAATGAAAATCTGAATTCTGAAATTTCTCAATTAAGCTTTGCATATATCTATCTACTTTATGATAGCAATTACTATCCAAATTTATTAATGTAGAAATCCCCTCTTGCTGTAAAAAATCATAAAAAATTCTTTTATTTTCTTCCTTCTTTGTTTTTAGAATAGCCATCCGCAGATAATAGTAAAGGAAACAATAATAATGTTGA
This sequence comes from uncultured Clostridium sp., assembly GCA_945917985.1. Taxonomy (GTDB): domain Bacteria; phylum Bacillota; class Clostridia; order Lachnospirales; family Lachnospiraceae; genus Suilimivivens. The sequence goes on from CAMEIH010000006.1 coordinate 41,918, forward strand.
AAAAACGTAGCAAACAATCCTCTTTTTTTTAACTCCTCTCCAATTCTTTTAAGCGCTTGATATACACACATAGGATCACGGTCAAAAGAAATTCTTGTTGGCTCAAAGTGATCTCTTGCGTACACCATGACGCGCCTATCCTCCAACATAATAATCTTTGAGGCTAACAATAATGCCATAACCACAAAGTATACATCATTTGCAGAAGAAAGAGTTTGGAATTCTATTTTATTCATTTCTATAAAACTTTTTCTATATAGTTTATTACATGGTGAAGATGACCAATTCATAAACTCTATTGGCAACCGTTCTGTAACCTTGAAAGGCTGTCTGCAAAAATTTTCAACAAACTGGTTTCCACGCTGAATTATTCTTTTCTCATAGATTCTTTCACTTGTAGTATGCATATACTCATACATGACAATATCTACAGCATTCTTCTCCATTGTTCCACACGCAAATTCTAACAATTCTTCCTCGAAAATATCGTCTCCATCTAAAAATGTGATATATTTTCCGTTTGCTGCTTCTATACCTTTGTTTCTGGATAATGCTGCCCCTAATCGCTTGTGATTCTCAAGAATTCTTATACGAGTATCCACCTGCTGAAATTGATTCAATATCTCTCTAGTAGCATCTGTAGAACCATCATCAATACAAATCAGTTCATAATTTGTATATGTCTGTTTCGAAATACTCAACAAAGCTTCTTTCAAATATTTTTCAGCATTAAATAAAGGCATAATTATAGATACTGTAATCATAATTCATGTTCCTCCACATATCCCATATATTTTTCTATTTATAACTAATGTCCTATCTTATCCTGCCACAAATAGAAACGTCGCAAATCAATTGGATATATATTTTTATAGCCTTTCGTTTTTAGCGTTGAAATAATTTCTTCTTGTGAATACCAAAACGTTGCAATAATTATGATGTAATTATTTCCCTCTTTATCAACTGTTGAGATTCCCTTAACAGTAATTTTTTCTACTTCTAAAGGGTTCTGCTTTGTATTTGTTACGATAAATGACCGAACATTTACTTGATTTCTTCTTAAAAAGACTGCAACTTTCTTTCCAATCGTTCCTGCACCAAAAATATATACATTTTTAGTATTCTGCAACTGATTAATAAATTCTTTTTTCTTTTCCGTATTCTCTTGCACATATGTAATAATTTCATTTCCTTCTAGCAGAAGATTTTTATTACTCACAAGATCATTACACAACATCCCCTCCTTAGCAATAGCATTAAACTCACTAGCCATTTTAGTCATTTCTATACATCCTTCATAAGAAAACCGATAAAGGAGTGCTCCAATTTCCCCCTTGAGTTCTTCTCTCACAACATGCTGCACATTCATCATTTCATATTGAACAGATAGTTTAAAAACATCTCTAAGGCTTTTTACTATTCCTAATGCTTTCTCCTCACTGTATTTTACTGTTTTATAATCTTTTCGATATGCCAAAACTAGCTTTCTGCAGCAATAGGCACCTCCTGCACAGGCAATTGCCTTTACAAAAAAAGGGGCATCCTGTCCTCGCAAATAACTTGGAAAAAAAATACTATTTTCAATCAAAAAATTCTTTTCAAACAAAAACGCACAATATCCTGTCATTCCCGGATATTCTTCCCTTTTCACATATTTATCTTCAATAAATTTGCGTTCCTTTCGAATCCCTGCCGTACTCATTTTCCCATCCCTATAATCGCAAGATGACCCTCCACAGACAACTACATTTTTCTGTTTTGCCAAATGATACAAATGTTCTAATGCATCGTCAGCAACATAAAAATCATCCGCATCTATAAAACAGACAAACTCACCTTTTGCATTATGAATCCCTAAGTTTCTAGCAACTCCTGAACCCATATTATCCTGCTTCAATACCGTTACATTAGATTCCTTTTCTGCAAATCTTACCGCAATATCATACGAAGAATCAGTAGATCCATCATCCACACAAATGATTTCCTTTTCCTCCAAAGATTGGTCTTCAATACTTTTTAATGTACTTTCAATATACTTTTCCATATTATAGACAGGTACAATAATACTCACTTTTATGGATTCCATTTTTCACATATTCCTTTTTACTTTATTTTTCTAATAATGTAATACAATCAAGATTTTTTACACCATTCCAGTCAATCACCTTTTGTTCCACAACAGTAAATCCAACTCTATATGCTAAATAAGCAAAACATTCCTTGCTCATAAAATTTCTACTTCCTGGTGCATTACTAAAATCTGCTTTATAATTTTCGTAATAATTTGAATGATGTAATAATGCTCGTCCACCTTGCTGTAAAACCCTATAAATATCTCTTAAATATGAATATATATCCATTAACTCAAAATGTACCATTGCATCAAATGAATATACAGTTGTATATTCATTTGATTTCAACTCATTTAAATCATATCCAGTATTCCTATAGTATCTTATTTTTGTTTCGTCGGAAAATCGCTTTTTACAAAAATCAATATTTTCTTGTAAAATATCAACTAAAGTGATTTCTCCTGCTTCATTAATATATTTTGGAATATGTCGTCCACGCCCACATCCCAATTCAATAACTTTCTCCAGATTTAGTCGTTTAAACATTTGAAAAAAAACACTATTAGCATCCCAAAATATCTCAAGCAAACTTTCTGCTTCATTGAAATAGGTATTCATTCCTCTAATATGATAAAATGCACAAAATGCTCTATTGAATTCAATTCTGTCCATTCCAATTATCTCTGCCAATTCACTGAAATCTATGCATTTATCTGCTCCAAGTTCACTCTCAACTCGTAATCTCTCCGATTCATCTAATAAAGTTATACAATATGTTACCTCCTCATTTGCAAGTTCCTCTGGTGTCCATACTTTCTTATCGCCAATGCTAATTATTTCTTTTGCCTTTTTGTCACAAAATCCATAGATCAAATCACTGTAATGAATACTATTTAAAAATTCATACATTCCATGGCCTCTTTTACCGGCACCATATAATACAATCTTATTCATTTCTTCTCTCCTATCGATTTTTATGTGTTATTATTTGCACAGTATTCTTCTTCAATCTTTTTTATCTGTAAACAGATATCATAACCTGCTAATTTCATACGATCGGATTCATCTTTTCTTCTATATCCTTCTTTTAATTTTAATATCTCATCCTTCCACAATTCCATTTCAAGGGGGATCATTTCAATATTATCAGTAATCGCAACTTCAGTTGTTATAGTATCACTACATATACATTTCAATCCTGACATTTGAGCTTCTACTGCCACGATAGGCATCCCCTCAAATTCAGAAGGCAATACAAAGATATCCATAGCTTGTAATAAACAATTAACATCATCTCTATGCCCTAAGAAGATAACATTGTTCTCTAGTCCATTTTCTTTTACTAACTGCCTATAATAATTTTCTTTTTCTCCTGTTCCTACAAGCAAAAGTAAACAGTCCCTTTCTATTCTACATATTTTCTTAAGTACCTGTAGCAAGAACTCTTGATTCTTGGGATACGCCAATCGTCCAACATTACCAATCACAAATTTCTCTCTCACTCCCAATTTCTTGCGATATGCTTCACGAACTTGATTATTAAATTTGAACCTAGACAATTCAATTGCATTATTCATAATCTTTATTTGACTTTTGGGAATTCTATTGCCAAACAAAAAAGAAGCAGCTAGTTTGGAACATGCCCAGTAATCTGTTGCAATATCATCTGTCAAACTCCCTAATATTCGATTATGTAAATCGATATCTTTTTCTCTTTTACTAGCATCCAACGTATCAATGCCCGTACTATGCGCATGAACTATAATTTTTTTTACACCGACTTCTTTTGCGATCTTTTCTACATTAAAACTTTTCCATTGTTTTGTATGTACATGAACAATATCATACTTTCCCTCTACCAAAATTTTTCTAAACTCTTCAATAAACTTATTCTCATCATCTTCTGCATAACATGATATATAAAAAATTTTGCTTCCAGTACTCAATAGTTCATCCGCAAAATCTAGCGACTTACTCATGGTTGCAAAATCAAATTGAAATCTTGACTTATCAATATATTTCCAGTTTTGCAGAACATATTGGGTAATTCCACCTTTACTATTCGCTATTGGGAACTGTAGAATTTTAATCTTTTTATTATTTGTTTTTATCATCATGCCATCCTTATTTTTCACTCTCTATAATTCTATTTTGCTCACCGGATGTATCTTTCTTTCTTCCTCCGGTGGCATCTCCATATAGTTCCCGAACTTAAAGCTTAAATAACTGTCATAATCCTTAATTCCTTGAAACACTTTACCTTCAAAAATAGTATCCGCACTGTGTTCATACCAGTTTCTGTAATATCCCCATTCTCCATTCGGCGTAGGAAACATTAGAATCCGAACCATTTTTGTCTTCTTCCGGTTTGCATTGTGAATCATAATATGATAATATCGAAATATTATTTTCTCAGGAATCTTGTCCAGCAATCTGTATATCTGTCGTTTCCAAAAATTCTTTTCTGCAAGCTTTCCCACTTTGGACCAAAGAATTTTTCTCACACAAAAGCATTCAAAATTTTTTAAACTCCGTAAGAGATATTGGTCTGGTACACCATCCAGCGGAAAGATATCGATAAATACCCCCTGCATATATGGCATATGCTCCTGATGTTCCCGTAGAAAAAGTGTATTCTTTCTGCGCAGCTTTCCATATCCCCAACGATACCCTTTTGTATTTCTGTGATCCTGGAAGATAAATCTGGAAGTATCCAGTTCCTGCTTACATGCTTGACGAAATTTTTCATATTCTGATCGTAGCATTGCAACATCCGCATCATCATCCCACGGAATATATCCTCCATGGCGAACAGCGCCAAGCAAGGTTCCTGCTATAATATTGTACTTAATTCCGCACTTCTTACAAATTCTGTCAACCTCTACCAGCATTTCCAGTTGAATCATTTGGAGCTGACGAAGCATTGTGGCATCAAGCTGTATCATTTCTTTGACCTTTTCTTTCAAATATAAAAGACCATTGCACAGGCAACAGTCTTTTCTATCTCTTTATCGTCTGCCTCCATGCAATCTTTTCATTCTTCCTGAACTCTAATATATATATCGGAGGAAAACTATTTTTCTTTAACCTATTCTACAAGTATCTTTCCGGCTCATTCAAAAAAACATCTGTAATTCCTTGTCGCTCCAGTTCTCTCAAATCCAATAAATTGCCCGTAGATTTCTCAGGATACAAATGTCCCGTAAACCATGCGCGAACCGGATATCCTGCCACTTGTTCCTTTGCAAGATCCATCCCGCGCCAAAATGGATGAAGCGCATTCGCACCACATCCTCCTTTTAATTTGTAAAGGCAGTCAGATACCTTAACATCAAGGATTCCTGCCTCAGCATCCGAATCCATATTTCTAATTCTCTCAATAGATAATGCACTGAAAGAAGAGTAGACAATACTGTTCTGTATGCCACGCCTATGGACCAGCTCAATAATTTTCTCTTCCATACCTTCATAAGGGAAAACGCTGTTTTTTAGTTCAATATTGAGCTTTAGCTCTATCCGCATCTTGTCTTCCAGCAAATCTAATACCTCATCTATTGTAGGTATTTTTTCATATTTTCCATTTCCGGCATCAATTCTAAGCTTTTTCAATTCATTGAGTGTAAAGCTTCTCAATTCTCCTGTCCCATCTGTTGTCCTATCCACTTTTTCATCATGACAGACTACTATATGTCCATCCTTCGTCAACTGTATGTCCAGTTCAATACCGGTAAGTCCCTTGATTTGTGCTGCTTTTTCAAAAGCAAGCAACGTATTTTCCGGATAATGCTGACTGCACCCCCGATGCGCCCATATCTTCATGATCAGCCTCGCTTCTCCTCAATAAATTTCTCTAAGACACCTACCATAGCAATCGATTCGCTGCGCGTCAACTTAAACTCACTCTTGCTGCTCCCGTTGATCATAGACAAAAAATCACTGATTTCGTATCTTAGGCCATCTCCCAGGAATCTGTCAGAATACTTTTCAACATCATTCGGATTTTCGTGATGCACCTCAAAGTAAGTTGTTTTCCACCATGGTGCCTCTGCCACAATATATCCTTTGGTTCCTGATATCAAAAGTCGCCCCTCTGACTTTACGCCCAAACCACAAGTAGCTGTCCCTATTCCGTTTGGATATTTAAAAGAAGCCTTGGTAAATAAGTCCAGACCGTCATCATTATCTATTGTATCAAAGCGCACTTCCGTAAATTCATCGCCAAACATCTTTATAATTGGCAGCATGCAATAGCTTCCAAGTTCAATAAAGCTTCCGCCATATCTCAGATCTGTAAATTCTCTGCCGTCTTTCTTTTCCAGTTTGGTAAAACATGCCTCAACATTACGAATGCTTCCAATCATTCCACTGCAGGCAATTCCAAGAAGCTGTGTAAATCCGGGACAGTATGCTGTCTTAACACCCTCAAACAAAATCAGATTTCTTTCCTTTGCGTAGGCAAATAATTCTTCCGCCTGCTCTTTTTGCAGTACCATTGGTTTTTCACAGAGTACATGTTTGCCATGCATAAGTGCCGATTTAATATATTCATAATGCGTATCATGCGGAGATGCTACATAAACAGAATCTATCGCATCATAAAAATCCTCCAGCTCTCTATATGCCTCTATTTCCCATTTCTCTGCAAAATTTAATGCACTCTCTGTATGAGGATTATAAACTCCCTGAACGCTTACACCGCTGACCAGCTTTGCCTCCGGGATAAAACGATTGGCAATTCTTCCGGTGCCGATGATTCCGATTCGCTGAATATGCTTTTTCTGTGATCGCAGCATAGTACTGGAAATATTTTTGGTTCTCTCCAGATATACCACCTGGCAATAATCCTTCAGATAATCGAAATGTCCTACCCAGTCAGAACCTACCGTAAAAATATCAATATGATATTTTTTAATATCGCGAAATTTCTGTCCAGGTGACTCTTCAATGATAATTTCATCCGCGAATCCCGTTTTCCTCACATTTTCAATTCTTGTCATCAGGGAATCAACAACATTCAGTTTTCCCCTGTTCTGATCATATCCTTCTGTAGTTACTCCTACAATCAAATAATCCCCAAGCTGTTTTGCTCTCTGCAGAAGTCTGTAATGCCCTTCATGAAAGAGATCAAATGTACCATACGTAATGACTCTCGTCATATCCGCTTCCTCCTATCGTTGAAGTAGCCTGCCCTTCATAGATTGATATACCTTTTCTCCACATGTTCCGTCATGATTTGCCGCAATTTCTCCGTACGCCCGAATCTGCCGGTCCCGGTCAAACGCATTTCCGGTGATGCTTCCATCAAGGAAGTCCGGTAAGGTATTGAATACATTTTCCTGACAGGCATATTGAAGCCACTCACAATTCTCCATAAATCCCGGTTCATTTTTTCCTATGCTTTCCTTAGAAAATTCTATTGCGATTTCTTCACACTTGTCCTTCTCAGGATTTACCAGATAAAGTTTTCTGTCCGGGCAGGAAAAGAAATAATCTTTTTTCTCTCCCATTATTTCTGTTGAACGATAAAAATACCCTTTCCCATAGCTTGTATAATAGCCGTTTTTCGCTTTATCCGACATTTCAAAAGGCGGTATCCACTCTGTTACTGCTCCGTTTTTTCTGTCAATTCTGATGGATTTATTTCCCCAATAAGCTGGCAAAAAAACCGCGTCATCATAAAATGCTGCAAATCCGAATGGTCTCTCATCACATTCATATCCAAGCACCGGATGCTTACACTGTAACCCTTGAGGCAAGTCTGTATATTCCTGCAGTTCTCCGCTCTCAGGATTCCATCTGCAAACTACATAACCGGAATATGGCAATATCCAAAGATCAGTGCCATCTGACTGCAAGGTCGCACATCCGCAATTACACTTTGAATTCGTTGACAACACCTTCATCTCCCCTGTCTGTGCATGAATTGCCAAGATCCTGTTATCTACGGGGGATGCTATATAAACATATTCCTTCCATACACAATAGCCACCAAACCGCTTCTGTCCTTCAAAATTCACTCCAACAATATCCATATGTTCCTGTAGATATCTCACATCTCCATTTTCTGTATTATATCTGACAATTGCAGGATAATTATTAGGTAACAGGAAAAGGTATTTTCCACAGCTGATTGCCCCATAAAAGGCACCTCTTTGCTCAATGCAATGCTGAAGTTCAATCTTTTTATCGATGCCATGCTCACCGACCACAAGAATATTCTGTGCACTGGCAGGACACACATAATTTTTCCCGTCAATCGTAATCACGCAGGAGTAATAGTCACCATAAGCATAGTCCGACAAATTGCAGAAATACTCATATTTATAGTTGTTCTCCGGCGAACGATAGAGCTTATTTCCCTGGGTGATCATCCATTCGTTGTTTCCATAGGCATAGAATCCTTTGATTACCTCACCGCGCCAATCATTCTCATCAGGAAGGCTATCAATATTATTATTCAAAATAAACAAAGGTTTCCCTGCTATGCCAAACAAGGATGTTACTGACGTTCCCGCATCTCCTATATAAGCGTCACAGAGCGCTATTGTATCTGTAATTTCGGGAGTATCATCATATATTCCAAAGTTGCTTTCCAAATAATATTTCTTAAGTGCATCATAAACAGGCTTATAACTTTCACGCATGGATGTAAAAGTTGATTCCAACAAAGGATGCGGCCTCCATATCAGGCAGGCATCCTTTCGCCCGGCAAAGCATTTAAACACATACTCCATCTTTTTTAAAAATGCTGCCGTATTACCGAGCATTCCGCCAATACTGGTATTATAGAAATAAACCTTCTTTCCCTCCATCTTCTCCTTCCAGCCGGCAGGCGGCTCCGGGGGATTTTGGCAAAGTCTGATTACCTTATCAAACTTTGGAGAGCCTAATGGAAGCAATTTATCCGCCGGCAGCTTAGGGTCAAAAAATTTTCGATACTTTTCAGCCTGTATCACAATGTAATCCGCATAATAATAGGCACTACAGCTGCTCTGTCCTTCACTCATTCCTCCCGCTGTTGAATAATAAGGAAGATATATAAGACAATCCGTAAACTGTTTCAAGTTTGATGAATAGAAAAACGGATGTACACTTGTTACATTATTATACTGATCATATGGGTTGTGAATAAAAATCAAATCAGGATGACGCTGTTCAAAGTTATAGTCGTTGTAATGGGTAACCGGAACATAATCCGGGTATTCATTTCCTTCGTAATGTTCCTTTCCAAAACTACCATCTGCTCCTCTGTCATAATAGGGAATCGGCACCACATATGCGTCACAGTCAGGATCAGACGATGCTGCCATCCACACGCTTTCCAATGAATCCCACATAGATACTTTATAAGGGAGAAAAACAGCCTCGATTCTATCCGGTATTTCTGATTCCATGCAAACCTTAATTTTTTGCAATATATCTTCTGTTTGCAGATAAATTCCCCTACACTTCTGTGAACTGCCCAATGCCTCCGTAATCTGATAAAGCATTTCACAATATGTTTCCAATTCATGTATACTGTTTAAATCTGTTCCATAAATCTCTTCAATCTGCGTCCCAATAGCAATCGCACAGCTCTGACAATCAGTCACCAGTCCAATTATCTTTTCACCATTGTTCTTCAACAGTAATTTTTTAATCAAATGGTTGCCCTTTAATAGGGTCTCATATGTGTCAAATATTTGTTTTCTGATTGTTCTACTCATTGACTTCACCACTAAAAAAGCAGAAGAAAGTGTTGACTTTATACCCTATCTCATACTCAACATTTGCTTCTGCTTATATCCTCCCTGATTGTCACGAAACTTCCTTGTTACGTTCAATTACTTATAATAGTATATCGGCTAAATGATACATAATCTTAACCATAGTTATGAAATTATACTGCCTTATACTGTGATCTGTTCCATATGACTGTCTGGGTTCAGCATTCTGTCAGACTTTCTTAAGAAACTATATTTTTTGCTTTCTCATATTCTTCTACGGTTGTCCCCAAGCCTTCACAAGCTTCCTTCAAACTGATATGAAAATTTCTCATAGCGGATTCCATGTTTTTTGCCAGTGTTTTCAGTACGCCAACCTTTTCCCCTTCTTCCAAACCTTCTTCATACAGTGACTTTTTCACATACTCTTCATTGTACTCATAAATCGACATTGCCATTACCTCCGCCTTCTGTACCAGGAAAAACTCCTTTAATACATCCCTCTCTATGCAGGTGTTAATTGCCTCCTCCACTGCCTTTTCCAGCTTCATGGTCTCAAGGTTCTTCCGCACCTGCGCCACGAAAAAAGAATAGCCTGCCAGTGTTTTGCATTTCTCCATCAGTTCTTTATTCTGTCCATAGTTAATGTTAATCGTGCGCACCGTCAGCTCGATGCAGCCTGCTTTACCATTCTCAAAGGAATCCGACAGCTTCTGTGTAAACTCCTCTTCCTTACGCTCAAGGCCGTTGTAAAACACGATATAATGCGGTGCCGGTATCATGATCTTCTTCCGGATGCTCAGATCCACATCCTTCACGTACTTTTTGTAAAGGTCTGCAAAATACAGAAATCCCCTGAGCGCCATGTTGGGGCAAAAAGATGACTGGTGCTCGAACAGACACATGTCACTGTCAATCACAAAAGATATGTCATTTTTCATCTTCATATAAATGGCATTTTCCAGTGTGTTGACGATCAAATCATCCTCGTTGGTGTAATCCGTATCATTCAGTGCATTGTAAAGCTCCAGCAGCCTCTTCTTGTCCTTAAATAATATTCGGAATACCCTGTCCTTATAGGTATGGTATACCGCCGGCTCCTCCGCCACGATATTCAGTCGCAGTTCTTCATACATATTTTCTTTCTCCTTTCGTGCGACAGGGAACATATTCAGCCATCCTTCGAAAGGCTCTGTCCGATTCCCTGCTTTATTCAGATAATTAATTGGGTAAAAAGCAAGGATTTCAAAACAGATCATGTGCCGGTCGGCACGCTTTAGAAAAAAGATTCGATGTACGAATTTCCGTCAGAATATCTATGCTCTGATTTGATTGTAACAGATAATTCCCATCGCAGTCAATCTCGTTTTTAGAGATAAAATATTTTTGAAAATTTCACTTAACTTTTATGACATTTTTGCACATTGTTCATATTTGCAACTTATGATATACTTCTTTTCATAATAACAACCCACATATAAAGAGGTACTCACGATGAATAACTCCAGAATAAACATTGCCACTGCCTTAAACAGCCGCTATATGCGATATACTTATGTCATGCTGACATCTTTGTTTCGAAATCAGCCTGATGCGGATATTCACGTGTATCTTTTGCACAGTGACCTGACTGAATCTGATCAGACATATTTGTTATCTCTTGCCAAAGAGTATCACCAAAATATGTATTTCCTTTGTGTTGATAAATCCTTATTTTCTCATAAACTTCCTACTACATCTTCATGGTCATTAGAAACCTATTACCGCTTGCTTCTTCTTGATTTGCTACCTTCCGATGTAGATAGATTAATGTATCTCGATGTAGATATGATTATCAATAAACCAATATCAGAACTATATTTTACAGATTTTGAAAACGCCTACTTTTGTGCATGTCGAGACATGACGATTTCATTCCCCTTTCCCGACATAAGAAATGAAATATTCAAAGAGCATATTTCCAATGGATTCACATATTTTAATGCGGGCATGATGATTTGGAACATCAAAGAATTACGTTCAAAATATTCATTTACAGATTATATGTATTTGGCACAAAAATTAAACTTTCAAATGTTTGCTCCAGATCAGGATCTTTTAAATTTCATGCACTGGAATCAGGTTAAATTTGTGGACGAATATCAATATAACTTGTTTTCTAAAATGGCATACAATCACGGAATTCGATATAAAGATGTAGTGGCAGAAACTACAATTATCCATTTTGCCGGTATGAAGCCATGGGAGGGAGAGTATGTCCATTATGACATTGAACAGCTTTGGTGGGACTATGCAAAACTGACTCCTTTTTATCATGAGCTTATGGAGGAATTCATGCATAATGTAATTAACAATCCCATAGTTCCCGATACATTATCCTCTTTAGCAGAAGAAAAGAAAACATTATCCCAGGCTCTCGCACAAAGCAATACCATGTGCCAAAAATTACTTCAGCTACTAAATTAGTCCTGTAAGAACTCCAGCATTTCCCCTACCCTTTGTTCCATTCGGAATCGTTCCTCAATCTTTCTCTGCCCATTTCCTGCGATTTCTAATCGCTCTGTTTCATGTGTCAGATAGTACTCCGCTTTTTCTAAAGCATCATCAAGACTTGTGTACATTACCAATTCCTTGCCATCCACAAAATTTTCGGCTATTTCCCGTTGATAATTAGTCAGGCAAAAGCCTCCACACGCCAATATATCAAGTACTCTCTGCGGAATTCCTGACTCAATTGATTTTGAAGTAATATTTAGATTAATCTTACTGCCCGAAAAGATAAGAGGCATCTCTGTTCCGTAAGATGCCGTTCCCATATGGCAAATATTATCCTGTTTCTTCAGAACATCCGGCAACTTGGATGCAGTATACAGATTCACTTTAAAATGTTCACTCAGCTTTTGTAAAACTCCAATTCTTTCCCGTGCTGAAACCTCCATTGCAATCGCATCTGCTGCTAAGGTTTTTTCATCCTGAATATACATTTCACCTAAGCCAAGTTCACATGTCTTCAAGACTTCACAAACGATTTCATCCGGTATAGTATCTCGAATAAAATTATATCCATATACCTGAAGCTGTGCCTGTATAATTCCCTCAAGGAATCCTTCTGTATAATCGGAAAATTCCGCATTTCTTATTCTGTTTTTCTCATCATTATATAAATTTCCTACAAAAGAAACATCATACGTATATTTATTCTTTTCGTTCGAGCAATCAGATATTGTTTTACAAAAATATTCAACATCCGTACCCAGGAGATGGTGATAGACATGTCTCCCGCCTAATTTCTTTATTTGATCACAATATAACTTGTCAAAGCAGAAAATATAGTTAAAATTGCTTATTATTGATTTAGATTGCAAAGTGTATTGCGGGCAATCATAAATCCACGAAATATACGGAAGTTGATTAATTTCACAAATCATGGAAATAAGTGGAAAATAATCATAACTAAAAACTGCCTTGATCGGATATCGTTTCAATAGGCATATTAATTCCTGTGCAAACACAGCATCTGCATGATAATCCTTCATTGTTTTATCAAATATCATAAATGGTATCTGTAGTTTTTTTAATGCACATAATACCCCTGCTTCACAAACTGATCCCCAGCAGTATACAAGTATTGATTCTGCTTTTTCGTTCATAATATTTCCCTCAACCTGTGTTTTATATCATCGTAGCACATTTATTCCAAAATAGTAATAGTATTCGAGTAATCCATATGATAAAATGAATACAGTAAAATAATCTCAGGAGTTACTAATGGTCCCTATTTCTGTATGCATTATTGCAAAAAATGAGGAAAGAAATATAGAACGCTGTCTTTCTTCACTTGCGCCTTACGGATTTGAAATTATTCTGGTAGATACCGGTTCTACTGACAAAACGAAAGAATTGGCATCAAAATATACAAATCATATTTATGATTTCAAATGGGTGAATGATTTCAGCGCTGCCAGAAACTATTCATTAAATCAGGCATCTAATGACTGGATTTTCATGATAGACTGCGATGAAACTCTGCAGTCTGTCGATCTGGAGGAATTAGATTATTTCAGAAAGCATTTATCTCATGCTGTGGGCTCCGTCAATCGTGAGAACTTAACCGGCACTCCCGAGAATCCCGGTAGGACAGTCGATCGAACAGAACGCTTCTTTTCGCGAAAGAGATTTCATTATACCGGAAGAATTCACGAGCAGCTTACCCCCAAATATGGGAAAGATATGGAAGCATTTTTACTGAATGCAACTCTCTTTCATGATGGATATCTGATGGATGAATCCACCCGCATGCAGAAGGCAAAACGTAATCTGGATCTGCTTCATTTGCAGCTTTCAGAAGAGCCCCAAAATCCTTATCTTTTTTATCAACTTGGGAAAGGATACGAAATGATTGGTGATATGGACACCGCCTGCAAATGGTTTGGAGATGGACTTACTTTTGACCTGGATCCTACATTAGCTTATGTTCAGGCAATGGTCATTTCCTATGGTCACGCCCTGTTGCAAACCAGGCAGGCAGAAAAAGCATTGCAATTTGTCAATATTTATGATGACTTTTCATCCAGTGCTGATTTCGTCTACCTAATGGGATTGATTTATAAAGAAAACAAATATTATGCTCAGGCCATTCATGAATTTAAGAAAGCTCTTGGTTTCGAATTTGCTAATCAGGAAGGAGTAAATAGCTATCTGGCATATTATCAATTAGGAGAGATTCTAGCTTCAATGGGCGAAACCGAATCAGCATTAAAATTTTTTAAAATGTGCGGCAAATATTCCCAAGCCAAACAATTACTTGCATCTCTTTTACAATCAACCCCTTAACTTTCTTACGAGGAGAACACTTATGCTACCAATTTCAGTCTGTATTATTTGTAAAAATGAAGAACAAAATTTAGAGCGTTTTTTTACCGCTCTTAGAAAATATGATTGGGAACTGATCTTTGTAGATACCGGTTCTACCGATTGCAGTCGTGACATCGCCTTAAAGTATACTGACAAAGTATTTGATTTTCCATGGAGCAACGATTTTTCTGCTGCCAGGAACTATTCTATCTCTCAGGCTTCAAATGATATGATTCTTATTTTAGACTGCGATGAATTCCTGCTTGACGTTGACATACAGCAAGTTCTATTACTTATGGAGCAGCATCCGGAGGAAATCGGATGTATCCAACTTCAAAATCATACAAATATCAATGGTACAGACACCATTGTTTATCATTCCTTAAATCGGTTTTTTAATCGAAAAATTTATCATTATACAGGTGCTGTTCATGAACAGACCACACGTATCGACCGTAATCCCGTTCCACCTTTTTACCAGCTTCCGCTCACAGTAGACCATCAGGGATATAATTTATCTCTCAAAGATAAAGTGCGAAAATCAAAGCGTGATCGTGATATTTTACTGGAAGAGCTAAAAAAGAATCCGCAAAATGCTTATCTCCTCTTTCAAATAGGAAAAACCTATGACTTCCAAAATGATTCTAATAAAGCCTTAACTTATTATGTCAAGGCTATCAGTAGTCCTAACTTTAATCCCGAAGAAGAATATACTATTCATCTTCTCCTTGCATATGGAAATTGCCTGCTAGATACTGGTCATTATGAAGCTGCCCTTTCGATGATTGACGTAGAATCTATCCTCTCGACTTATGCAGATTACTATTGTTTATTGGGGCGAATTTATTATTCCAACAAGCAACCGCTTCAAGCCATGATGGCATTCATCAAAGCACTTGCCTGTGAAAAAGAAATTGTTGAGGGCTCAAGATACAATATTCCTCATTACAATATTGGTTTTCTAAATGAACAACTTGGTGATATCAACAATGCAATTATGCAATACCGGCTTTGCGAAAATTTCCCCATGGCTTCCAAACGATTAGAAGAACTAAACATTAATTAATATCATATTCATAACTAAAAATAACTTTAATAATAATACAAAAATAAGGGGCTGGCATTCGCCAACCCCTTATGGTAGTTTTTAGCTTGCAATATACTCCAGAATAGATTAACCAAGCAAGGATAATACACCCTGATTGCTCTGGTTAGCCTGTGCCAACATTGCCTGACCTGCCTGGGTAAGGATATTATTGTTGGAGTACTTAACCATTTCAGTAGCCATATCTGTATCACGGATAGCAGATTCAGCACTTGTGGTGTTCTCAACTACGTTATCCAGGTTATTGATGGTATGCTCAAGTCTGTTCTGTACGGCACCAAGAGCAGAACGCTGTGTAGATACAGTCTGTAATGCACTCTTTACAAAAGCGTTCAGGCTTGCGAAATCCTGTGCAGTAGCATATGTATGTGTTGTACCATCAACTGTCTTGCCTTTTGTAAAGATAGAAATAAGATTCTTAGCTGTAGCAGTCGACATTGCAGTTTGTGTAGTAGCCGGCTTACCAGTATTATCCAAAGCATAATAACTTGTCTTTGTATTCTGTGCGGCAGTTGCCAAACCTGTCATGCTCATGCTCTTAATAGAAATGTCAATATGCTGTCCGGATTCAGCACCAACCTGAAGTCCTTTACCAGTAAAGCTTCCATCCAACAAGTTCTGCTCATTAAATGTAGTTGTAGACTGTACACGGTCAATTTCATTCATCAACTGTGCAATTTCGTCTTTGATGTAACCGCGGTCTACAGATGTTAATGTTCCATTCTCGCCCTTAACTGCCAGTTCGTTCATTCTCTGGAGCATATCATGAACTTCATTCAGAGCGCCTTCAGCTGTCTGTACACAAGAAATACCATCTTCTGCGTTAGCGGATGCCTGTGTAAGACCTCTGATCTGTCTTCTCATCTTTTCGGAAATAGATAAGCCTGCTGCATCATCTGCTGCACGGTTGATCTTATAACCGGATGATAACTTCTCTGTTGACTTAGCCTGTGTTGATGTTGTAAGTCCTAACATTCTGTTAGAGTTCATTGCTGTAAGATTGTGTTGTACTACCATAATTTTTCCTCCTTGAAATTAACGTCGCTTCCCTGCGTACGTTTGATACTTTTTTGTGTAGTCAGTTTTTCGAATTCGTACGCATCCGAAACCCTGCTACCTGTTTTCTTTTTTGTAAGCAATTTGTTTTGCTTTACTTGTTAAGTATATCGGATTTTTCTTCAAATACTTTAGAGCTTTTCAAAACTTTTTTGCTTACCAGAACATTTTGTTCTTTTACTTGTTATATATATCGGTGAAAAATAAAATTACTTTAGTTTTTATAGGAAATTTTTTTTCTATATGCTATCATATTTCCATAACGTTGCGTCAAAAGACCTTTATAAGACCTTCTGTTGTCATCACGCACAGTCAAATCAGTTTCCGGCGATTTGGGGCACTGCGAAGATAAGACGCATGAAAACGTGGAAGCCTTTGCTGAACACGTTTTCAGTCTCTGCGGCTTATCGGAGCGCATAGTGCACATGAGCCGAAATTGATTTGCTTGTGCGTGATGACAGACGAAACCCTTATGAAATCTTTTAACCCGTCCACCTATGAAACCACCGGGAGGCATACCTTATGAACATCCTGTTTTATCGCTACGGCAGCATCTGTGAACCCGATTTAATCGATGCTTTCAAATCCTTACAGATCACTGTCATCGAAGAAGATACCGAAATCTATCAGAAATCCATTGAACCGGAAGTCCGCATCCGCCGTCTAGCAGAACAGCTTTTGACGCATCAGATTTCCTTTGTATTCAGCATCAACTTTTTCCCCTACATTTCGGAAATCTGTCAGCGGCTTAATGTAATTTACGCCTGCTTAAGTGTGGACTGCCCTGTGCTGGAGCTCTTTTCCCGCTCCATCCGCAACACCTGCAACCGGATTTTTCTGTTTGATTACCACCAGTATGAACAATTCAGAGGGGAAAATCCCGACTGCATTTTTTATCTCCCCCTTGGAACCAACACTGACCGCTGGGACGAATGTCTCTCTTCCCTGCCCGCAGAAGGTAATGACCAATGGAAATACGACCTTTCTTTTATCGGCTCACTCTATAACGAAAAGTCGCCTTATGACCATTTACCCCTCTCAGACTTTGACCGAGGCTTTGCAGATGGTCTTATGGAAGCCCAGTTGAAGCTCCCGGGTCTTTCCCTGATTGAGGAATCTCTCTCTAAAGACCTGGTCACTGCGCTGAAAGGAGCCTGTGAATCATCCGTAGGCAATTCCGCACAGTTCCATACTCTGCCGGATGCCTTCACGGATACTGATCCTTACGTTGCCGCCAACTATTTTTGCGGCATGCGGATTTCTGAACTCGAGCGAATCCGCACGTTAAATGCACTGGCAGAGAATTTCCGGGTAGATCTTTTTACCAGAAGCAATACCGATGATCTGAAAAACGTCCACTATCACGGAGGGGTATCCACCCATGAAGAGATGCCTCGTATTTTTTACCGGAGCAAAATCAACCTGAATATCACCATGCGCCCGATTCAGACCGGTCTCTCTCAGCGTGTATGGGATGTTCTCGGCTGCCGGGGCTTCCTGTTATGTAATTATCAGTCAGAAATACCGGAATATTTTCAGATCGGAAGTGATCTTGAGTGCTACGAGAATCTGACCGATTTAAAGGAAAAGGTTGCCTTTTATCTGGCCCACGATGATATTCGAAAGGAAATAGCTGCTCATGGCTACCGGACAGTGAAAGAAAAACATACCTACCTTCACAGAGTTATCTCCATATTGAATCTTATCTATCCGCCGGAGCATACTGCTTAATCTGCACAGCTAAATTTCTGCTTATAGGAAAAGGCATTTTCATGGGACTTATCCACGAAAATGCCTTTATGTTTTTAGCACTGTCTGTTACTTCTTTTCATCCATAAAGCGGGAGTTTACTCCTCCGCTTTTACTCATATTCTGATAATACCCGTAAGCCGCCTTGGAGGATATTCTCACTTTACCAAGGTTCTGGCGTTCTTTGGCAAAGTTCTTTTCCACCATTTTTTTATTGCGGCTTTCCTGTGCCTGAATCGTCACACTTCTGTCTGTAATTTCACTGATCAGACTCTGCAGTTGCTTAATCTGCACAGCATACCTTGCTTTGTTCGGAAGTAATTCCGCCTTGATCTTTTCATACAGTGTTTCAAAGCCTTCATCCAGCTTATTCAGCTCATTGATATAACTGTCTTTTTCATCCACAGTCCTGTCAAAGGCTTCCATATCGAAGCTCTCTGCCCGTAGTATCTCTTCCTGGGCATTTCCTATTTCTTCGATGCTTTTTAAGCACTCGATCTTTTTCTTCAGGCTTTCCTGCAAAACATTCAGATACGTATCTAGCATACGACTCCCTTCTCTCTGTTGATGCGCATAACTTCCTTCCATGTATCTCTCATGGAATGAAGATGTTCCAGTATCTCTTCCATGATTTCCTTGTCCTTCTTGATATTGGCCTGCACAAGTCTTCTTGCCAGATATTCATACACCCTGTCGAAATCCTGTGCCACAGGGTATTTCATATCCAGAGTCAGTCTGAAATGTTCGATAATTCTCTGCGTTTTCACAATGTTAATATGTGCCTTCTCGATGTCCTTCTGTTCGATAGCTGTGATGGCAATATTACAGAACTTGATTGCACCTTCATAGAGCATGAGAGTCAGTTCTGCCGGTGATGCTGTAAGAATTTTGCTGTTTTTATACTGCGCATAGGCATTTGGCAAAGCCATATCATGATCCTCCTAACAAGCTTGCTACGGCGCTTGAGTTGGACTGCATCTTTGCAAGAGCAGTTTCCATAGCCGAAAACTTCTTATACCACTTATCCTCATAATCGGTCAGTTTTGCTTCCGCTTCCTTGATCTTGGTGGCATAGCTGTCATATTCTTCTTTCATCTTCTTATCGTCATACACAGTATTCATACTGCTGTAATCCGATCTCGCCATCAGGTCATCCATCTTGGCATACAGGGTTTTGGACAACTGAGTGAAGAAATCCACGACTGTATTCGGGTCCTTGGTGATCATTTCCTTCAGAGTATTATCCTTGGTCTTCAGGGTATCCTCATCCTCATCACCGTTAATATGATAAGCATTCTTCTCGTTGTCCGCTGCATTGAAATATCCAAGTGTCTCAATGCCGAAGTCAGACAGATACATAGTTTTGCCGTTTACGGTATATCCGCCTGCCATGATCTCCTTCATGGCACTGGAAACAGAATTGAGTGTGGAGTCGCGGCGAAGCAGGGAATCCTTGATCTTTTCCTCCCACTTCTCAACTTCCTTCTCACTCATGGAATCCTTTTCTTCATCGGTAAGGGGATCATAACCCTTGGAAGACTCAGCATTGTACAGCTTATCCATCTCGTTGATCAGGCTGCTGTACTCCTTGATGAAGTTCTTGACCATGTCATAGATGTCGCTGACATCATTTTCTGTTGTCAGAGTGATCTTCTCGCCGACTGCTGTTTCACCCTTGCAGGTAATGGTAAGTCCATTGATATCAAAAGTATTGCTGCTCGACTTAAAGGGTGCACCGTTTAAGGTGATCTCTGCATCCTCGCCGTCGACCTTAAACGCTTTACTTCCGGTCAGGTCGTCATAATTCGCAAGCACATCCTGTGCCTTAGCGATCTTTCCCTCGATATCGGCAGTTGCCTCTGCCACAGTTTTAGCACCGGCTGTACCGTCAGCATTGATATAGTCTGTATTCAACACTGTAATTCTGGTGTTTTTTTCATCAATGGATTCCAGGTTGTTGTCATGGCCGTCCAGATAGGAAAGTTCGCCCTTTGCCTTGTTCAAGTCTGCGGTCAGAGTTGCTTTGTCTTCCTCTGAAAGATTCTCATCCTTTAATTTATCTTCCAGCCCTTCTATCTTTGTTTTAAGTTCTGACTGTCTTGCAGCTCTCGCCGTTTCATCAGTGATATCGAAATCATCACTACCATATTCTTCGTTGTAAGCCTTTACCAGTTCTTCCTGTTTTTTATTCAGGCTTTCCACTGCACTCTCAAGCGATTTTCTCTCTGCTATATAACTCTTTAAAAGCTCTGCTGTCTTTGCGTCGATAGCACTCTGCTTTGCATCCGGATCATTAGCAAGATCTGCATACTTCTGGTATGCTGCCTTCACGTCCTTATCATAAACGAGAATTCCCAGCTTATCCAGTGCTTTTGTGCCACTGTCATTCGATGCAGTGATGGTAAAGTCTTTCTCTTCTCCTGTACCGCTCGCACCGATAAAAAGCCTCTGATTGGTTGCATCAAAGTTTGCCTTCACACCTACAGACTGCAGTTTGCTTACAAGACTGTTAATAGTTGTATTCTCATCAACTGTTATTTCCACAGTCTTACCACCGCTGGTAATTTCAAATTTACTGCCTGCCTCAATGCCAAGCTTCTCAACAAGCTTGCTGCCGGAGGTTACCTTTTTACCGTCTTTATCAGTGATTTCAGCTCCCGTGAGATAACCGGCTTTTGCCAGCTTCTTGATCTCCAGTGACTGTACACTGTCCATAGCACTGTCTTTTGCGATTACACTGACCAGGTTATCGTTAGAGGTCTTTGTCGCTTTCTTCATATAGGATGACTGATAGCGAAGATCGCTCAAGGTACCGCTGTAAAGCTTCTTTATTTTATTATTGAGTTCTTTCCAGGCGTCCTGTTTCCATTCAAGCTTAGTCTGCTCTTTCTTCAGAGTATCTACCTTGACCTGCTTTACAGCAACCAGTTCCTGGATAATGCTCTCTGTATCAAGTCCGGACATCATTCCGGTTACACGCATTGCCATATGTATGATCTCCTATCTTCTCTCATCAACCAGGATACCTGCAAGTTCCCATGCTTTTGCGATCATGTCAAGAGTTTTTTCAGGGGGAAGTTCCTTGATTACTTCCTTGGTATCCTTATCTACAATTTTAATCGTCACTCTGTTGGTTTCTTCATGAATGCCAAATACAGCTTCGGAATGGGACATGTTTTTATTCAGCTGTTCAACAGCTTTCTTGATCTTCTCATTGTTTGACTGCTGCTGGTTGCTGTAGCTGCTATCCTGTCCGCTCTGGCTGTCCTGTTTCTCGGTTTCTGCCACTTTTACTGTGGTTGCATCATAGGCTGATACTTTCTCCGGTGTAGAGACTTCCGTGTCCTCTACAACTGTCTTCTGTACCGGTTTCGCCTGCTGTGTTGTCTGTGCCTGATAAGTCATTGCACTGCTTAATGGTTCAATTGCCATTGTAATCACCTCCGTGTGATAATAAAATATTTATGAGTTACTTAGAGTTTTCTAGTCTTCTTTAAACTATATCGGATGAATGGGCAAAAAATTTAGAGGGCATATAAAAATTTCTGTCGCAAATATTGGCGCTTTCCTATAGAAAAACCGAGAGAAATTAATCCTCCCGGTTTATCGCTTAAATACAGCTCACTCAAAATATCTTTTTACCTCTTCCTCTGTCAGATGATATTCCTCCATGATCTCCCTTCGGATCTCTTCCTCAGGTAATTGATTCTTTCTCTGGAGCATGATAATCTTCCTGATACTTTTATTCAAAGTCTGATTCAATACCTGATTCTGTTTATCTATGATATCTTTCTGCTCGTCTATGGTTTCTTTCTGCTCATCTATGGTGTCCTGCATTTCATCGATCATATACTGTACTGTGTTTTTGTCAAGCTCATACAATTCCTCTGAAAACATATCCATCACCTCTTCTATGTTCCTGCAGATCATATAGGCTTCATCGTACATTTCCCGAAATTCCGGATGTCTCTCTATAAACCCGGCAAGATGTTCCGGATCATCCTCAGAAAAGAACGTAAGCCATGCATCGCGTCTGTCTTCCTCTTTATTGTGCTGGCTTTTCCGGAAGATGTCAAGAGGGATAAACAGGTATTTCTGCAACAGTTCCAGCCGGATACCCGTATCTGAAGACTGTTCGAAATAGTGATACCATACGTCCGGGAAATTCTTGAACTCCTTCGGGCTTTTTTCAAACAGAACAATGGTATACACATTTTTGATATCAAGATAACTGAACTTCTTTTTCTTCTCGCTCCTTATCCGCTTATACTGTCTGAGAAGAAGGTCTGCAGAATAGCAGGCACTTCTCTGACCCGGAAACAGATACCCCACACGCTGCATTTCCAGGTTCGCTATGCTCCCGTCCTCCAGCTGTACCACAATATCCATGATGACAAGGGAACTCTCATCCGCTATCCTGGTGGAATCCGCCGGCAGCTCATGAAGCACCTTTACTTTCTGTCCCAGCATACAGGAAAGAAAATCGTTCATTCTGTCTGCATGCCTGTCGGGATTCATCAGTTCCTTGAAAAAGCTGTCCCTGAGCATTTTATGCCCCTTCACTCCCGTGCATCTGTTTAAGAATTCCTCCTGCTGTTCTGCCGTCCAGCTGTCAAATTTCTCTTCCAGCTCCTTTTTCCTTCCGATCTCCGAAAGGATTTCGTTCCTTTCCCATACCAGCGGGAAATATTGTTTTAAGTTTTTTGCCATAGGCTGTTTTCCTCCTCTGTCTCTTATTTGAACAAATCTTAAAGTTTTTGAGAAACTCCGGCAGAACCTGCCTGAATGTGCGGAATGCACACTGTTATGATTTTTGATAATTGATTCAGATAAGTTTATCGTTATGCCTGACAGCCGTCAGAACACAGGCTGTCAGTCTGAAAACATAAGATAAAAAATATGCGTTCATTTCTGTTCAAGATATTCTCTTAACTTCTTCCACATAAATATTTCTTATAAATCTCTTCTATAACATCCGTTCCTGTCTCTTTGATTGCATCATAGATTCTTCCGATGGTTTCTGTGTCTTCCTCCAGCATTTCTGCAGTTTCCTCCACGGTAAAACCTTTCTTATACTTCTTACAAGTCTGCTGAATCAGTTTTTGCACTTCACCGGCTGCTCTCCCCTGCTTAAGTCCCTGCTTAAGTCCCTGCTCAAGGCCCTGCTTAAGGCCCTGCTTAAGGCCATTCGCCATACCACTCGCCGTTGCATCCCGCTTTGTCAGCTCAAGCCGCCTCTCGAATGTATAATCCAGTGTCATTACCTTCACCACCTCATCCCTGCGCTCTGTCAGAAACTCCTTTAGCACATTCTCTTCCATACATCTGTCAATTGCCCGGTTGATTGCCCTCTCAAGATCCTTTGAATCCTTCTCCTCCTCGAGATAACCTCGCACATAGTCCACAAAGATCATATATTCCCGAAGGAAAGGGCATCTGCTTTTCAGGCTTTCATTCTTTCCGGAGTTGATGTTGTAAACCGTACATTTTAATTCCAGCTCCGGGTCCTCCAAAGGACGCTCAAACGCATCCGAAAGCTTCAGTTCATACTGCTCCGGCTGTTCCTCTTCTCCGTTATAAAACACCGCAAACTTCGGTGTCGGCAGCTTGATATGCTCCCTGCTTAAAAGCTCCCTGTTCTTCACTGCCTTCTTCCATATGTTTGCCAGATAAAAAAAGTTGCGGAGCGGCATATTGGGACATACCGTCGACTGATGCTCATAGATACTCAGCATCATGTCAAGGACAAATGCCGCATCATTCCGGATGGAAAGGGATATCCCGCCATCCAGCCTGCACATGCTCACCATACCCGGATCTGTGTAAGCAGACCCATTCATTGCATTGTAGAGTTCCAGAGCGTTTACCGGATCCTCCATAAGCATACTAAATACATCACTTTTGTACTCTCTGTTTCCTGTCATGGTTCCTCCTTTGGTTCAGGAACCTCTGACCTCACGGTTCCTGCTTTCATAAAATAATAATTGGGATTAAAAGCATGAATTTCCGTGAATAATTGAATGATATACTAAAGTTTTAGATAAGCGTGCAGTCCCTCATGACCACGCCTGATATGAAAATCTGCTTTTGTATAAAACAGTATAAAAAGGAACGTTATTTTTGTCAACAGACAGAAAAAATCAGACTGGCAACTTGCACAATACAACATCTTGTACTTTTTATATAAATAGTAATTTACAAACACCAATATATTGGTTTTTTGCCTGTTTCAGCCTTTCAATTTTCTACACTGAAAAACCGTATGCCATGTATTCACTCCCTACACAGCATACGGTTCCTTTTATTTAATAATCTATTCTTTCAAATAAAACTTCGAACATCTTGCCTCAGTCATCATGTCCAAAATCAATTTATGGCGATTTTGGGCACTGCGAAGATGAGACTCATAAAAACGTGGAAGCCTTTGCTGAACACGTTTTTAATCTTTGAGACTCATCGAAGCGCTCAGTGCACATGAGCCATCAATTGATTTCTGTACATGATGACTGAGTAATCTTTTCAAGACCTTTTTTTCACTCCCACTACCCCAGCAGATTCTTCAGTGCTTCCAGTCCGTCCACACTGACAGCTTCCTTGTTGGCCTCCTGGATCTGCACATAAACCTCCTTGCGGTACACGGGAACTTCCTTGGGTGCACTGATGCCCAGCTTTACCTGTTCGCCCTTGATCTCAAGAACGGTTATTTCAATATTGTTGTTGATAACCAGTGCTTCGTTTTTCTTTCTGGATAAAGCTAACATCTATTCACCTGCTTTCTTCTTTGCATTGAGGATATCGTAAATGGGATACTTAACCAGATAGTTTTCTCCCTCCACAATGACCTGACATGCTTTCTTCTCTGCTGCATTGATAACAATAGGTCCTTTTAAGTTGACAGTCATCTTTGTAAGATCACTGGGAACAGTAACAGTAACCAGTACCAGAAGCTCATCCTCCACAATCTGGCCGATCCCCTTTAACAGTTCATCATCCACCTCAGGATTGTATTCCGGCATTACAAGAAGAGGATCCATGACCGGCATGGCAAAGGCAGGTTCCTGCATGGACTGCAGCCAGTGGATGGAACCGGCTCCTTTCTCCTCATCATGTACCAGAGCAAACTCTGTCAGATCAGGAAATCCGATGATTCCCGAAGGAAAATGGATGATTTTTTCATCATCGATGGTAATTTCCCCAAATACCTTAGTTGTAATATTCATAGCCACTCCTATCTGCGTGTACCCCACGCTGTGTATATTTTAAATGTAATTCATCAGTGAAGTCTGCATGATCTTGCCTGTTGCCATCAGTGCTGCCTCATAAGTCAGCTCCGTGCTGGTCAGCTGAATTGCCACCTCCGAAATGTCCACATCCTCGTTTTCGGACTGGAGTGTCTGGAACGTGGTCTTCTGTTCCATCAGACGGTTGCTTACAAGATCGAGGCGGCTGCTCCTTGCACCATTGTCGGTCACTGCCACATTGGTTTGATTCAGATAATTCTGTACGCTTGTGATGGTGCCCTCAAACATGGTGTGTATATTTTCTCTCACATAATCATACGCTTTCTGTGCAGCGGCAAGCTCCTGTTCCACAGTTTCGTAATCGGGCGTTCCCTCTGTCAGAGTATTCTTCAATGTCTTTAAATCTTCCACCGTGGAATTGATTTCTGTCAGGGAGACAAGTGCTTTCTCGAGATCGTCGATATCTCTGTCAATGCTGTGGGTAAAGGCTTCGCTTGCCAATGTATTGACACGGATTTTCTGATTATATCCCACATCATATTCGATAATCTGGGAGTTTACATCGGCATCATCGTTAAACACCTTATTCTCGTTCTGCCCGTTCTTGGTGATGGTAGCCTTGCAGCTAAAATAATGCTCCGGACGTAAATCCCCGTTCTTCCAACTATTCTTTCCATAGGTGATGCTGATCTCAGAGTCTGTGGTCACTGCCTTATTCAAATTTTCATAAGCTTTATCACCGAATAATACTTCGCCGGTCTCAGGGACAAAAATCACTTCATCGGCTGCAATCTGTTTATAGGCTGCTTCCGCCGATGTGGCCACAGTTATATTAGTGATCGACGCATCATTCCCGTCTTTATCTTTGTACTTGATTGTCGGGGTTCCACCCTTCAGATCATCATAGGAAAGTCTGATCCTGTGGATATCTTTGTTGGTGATATCCTGTTCGGTAACGGTTTTATATTTGGTGTCAGTGTAATTGCTTTTATTCAGGCCGTCCACATCACTCATATCCGTATAATTGATGCTGTCGAAGTCACCGATCTTCACCTTCTCTGTGATGCTTGTATAATCATATGTAACGGCAGGATCTTCCACTTCGCTCGTAAAAGAAAGAGAAGTGTCGGTCCGATATCCCGTAAACACGAACCTTCCCGCATAGTCCACGTTTCCCGTGGAATAGTACTCATCCCTGAGCAGTTTCATCTGCTGGGTAATGATGGTAAGGTCCTCCACGCCCAAGTCTTTATTGGCAGCTTTGGTAGCCTGCTTCACCATGTCTGTGAGGACCTCTGTTCCTGTTCCGAGAGCCTTCTCTGTCACGGTAAGCCAGCTCTCCGCATCGGGAGCGTTCTTTTCATAATACTGTGTCAGTTCCGATACACTGGTGCGAAGGCGCAGCGCACGGATAGCAACAACGGGATCGTCAGAAGGTCTTGTAATCTTCTTCTGGGTCGACATCTGTGTGCTCAGTTTATCCTGCAAAACCTTATTGTTGTTGATGTTATATAAGGAATTGTTCTGCATGATTTTATTTGTCATTCTCATAGGATTTCATCTCCTTTATTAAACCCCCGTCTCCAGGATCAGTCTGTCATAGATTTCTGTCAGCGTCTGGATCATCTTGGATGCCAGTGTGTAGGAATTCTGGTATTTTACAAGACTTACAGCTTCTTCATCCTCATCCACACCTGAGATGGAAGTTCTCTGATTGTCAATGGAGGTCTGCAGTCCCTTGTAGGTGGTTGAAAAAGTATTGGCATTGCTGGCATTCAGTGCCACATCAGATAGTACCATTTCCAGCATCTGACTGGCGGAGCCGTTACGGAATTTGTACTTTTCCTTACTGGTCAGAAGCTCTATCATTTCTTTGATCTGCCCGCATTCCTCGACGCCCTGTACTTCATCGTCCGACAGATAGCTTCTGGTTCCAAGACGGCCTGCATCTTTAATCAGGACATCATTGATGGCAAAATTTCCTGCCGTCAGTTCGTAATAACCGTTTCCTGTAGCAGCATCAAGATCCGACGCCTCATATTGTCCGCCGGTTGCCTTGTTTCCCGTAAAAAGAATGCATCCGGCATTTTCATAGGCATCGACACCTGCCTTAAAGATATCATTTACTTTTTCCGAAAAGCCGCGGATCCAAGTGTTCATCTGATCCATATAGTAAGGGATTCCCTGATACTTTATGGACTCCGATGTCTTCACTTCCCTGCCTACCCTTGAAGCGTCGGGGACTCCCGTCTCTGGGTCGTCCTTCATGGTAAAGGTATAGGTGGCTGTAGCCTCGTCATATTCCCATGAGGAATAGCTGTAAATCGTGTTTGCCACATTGATGTGTCCGCCGGTATCGGAAAGGGTACATGTCTTCATATCCTTCAGATAATCTGCTGTCACACTCACTTTCATCTTTGTGACTTTCGAGGTACTACCGCCAGCGTTTGTCACAGTCTCCTCATATACACTGTCAACCTTACCCTCAAAATTGGCACCGTTATTGCCATCACGAAGCTCCACAAGCCCTTTCAGTTTCCCTTCCATAGCTGCATTGGTAAGGTTAAATTCATTGCCGTTTGACCAGTGGATATCATATAAGCCGTCCACATCCGTCTGATTTACCTTCTCTCCTGTGGCTCTTGCGGTGTAGGTAAGGGTATTGTAATCGTTGGCATCCACCAAAGGCTGTCCCCCTGCGATCTGCACCACGTATCTTGTACCGCCCGTCTTTCTGTCAGGATCATTGGAATCTGTGATATCATATTCCGTAATATCCACATCCACGATTTCCGAAAGCTCATCCACCAGCTTTTCTCTCTGGTCTCGAAGCTCATTTGCCTTTGCGCCCGAAAGCTCGATCACGTTGATCTGTTTATTCAGGGTGGCGATCTTTTCCGCGATGGAATTGATCTGATCCACATTCTGTTTGATTTCCAGATTTACATCCTTCTGCAGTTCCTGCAGATTGCCGTACATATTGTTGAAATAGTCCGTCAGTGCCTTGGCCGAAGAAATAAACTGTGCTTTGGTTGACTCTGAGCTGGAATTGGATACGATGGACTGCAATGCCGCGCTCATATTGTTAAAAACGGTTTTGAAACCGGTCTTGCCGTCATCCTCAAAGTAATCCTCTATGGTCTTACAGTAATATTCCTTGACCTCATATTCCCCGTATTTGCAATTATTGTCCCAGTATTTGACATTGTAAAACTGGTCTCTCACACGCTCAATGGCGATGGTGTCAACGCCGGCGCCCGCACAGCCGTAAGTGGTAAAGGTGCGGAGTGCATTGCTTGCCTCCTGAGTCACGGTCTGTCTGCTGTAGCCTACTGTCTGTGCATTTGAAATATTGTTTGCCGTTGTGTTTAAAGCGGCATTGGAAGCCCGAAGGCCCGAGCCTGCTATGTATAATCCAAAAAATTGTGAAGGCATTTATTTCACCCCTTCCTTAGGTCCCCAGCGTTGCAATCACATGCTCTAGCATCTCACTGATCACATTGATATACCTGCTGGCTGCGTTGTAAGCATTCTGGAACATGATCATGTTGCTGAGCTCCTCATCGGAGGAAACTCCCACGATCTGTTCTCTGGCTGCCGCCGTATTATCCACGGTGAGCTGTTGGTTTTCGCTGATTCCTCTCATCACGGATCCGGTGTTTGCCACCTGGGAGACAAGATTGTCGTAGTAATTTACGAGATTCGTCTTGGTCTCCACATTGGGATTTAAGGTGTAGCTCTCAGTGGTAAATACTTCTTTTAATTTATTTGCGGTATCCTGATCTGCCTTATCATCCGAGGGTCTGATAAAGCCGAGCAGAGAAGGTGCCTGCTTCAGTTCTCCGTTGATCACGATATTTTCAATGGAGAAGTTTTCAATCACATTGCCGGAAGCATCCTTTTCTTCCGCAACCATATTAAATACCTGGTAAGGATTTCCGTTTGAATCTCTCAGATAAGTGCTGTCCGGATAAGTGCCTGCATTTTCTGCCGCTTCCTTCAGCACCTTGTTGATTCCCGTTACCACACCGTTGATCAGCTGGTCGAATTCCGCCTGCACATTCATGATAACGGACTGGGAAATATCCCTGTTGTAGGCCACTTTATCTTCCAGATCCTTGTAGGTGGCTCTGTGATCTCCCCTTGCAAAAAGCATGGACTTCAGGGAACCGATATCGGTGTTGGTATCCATGGAGATGACCTGGGTCATGTCATAGACATGTGCACCGGTGATATCCGGCGGATTGGTGGAATTATCTGCAAACTTTACCCAGTAGGGAGTATAAAAGCCTGTCAGTTCATCTTCATAAAGTCCAATCTCATTGATGGAATCTTCCTTTACAAAGTCATTGCCCTCCAGCTGAACGATCACATTTCCGTCCACATCCTCGTAGTAGCTGATATTTGCCATGGAGGAGAGTTCATCCAAGAGCTGGTTTCTCTGATCACGCAGATCATTTGCATGTTCTACGTCGCCGGCCTCTATTTTTAAGATTTCTATATTCAGATCTCTGATTTCTTTTCCGTATTCGTTGATTTTGTCAACCTGCTGGCCTATCTTAAAGTTGAGATTATCCTGATATTCGCAAAGTCCCTGATAAACAGCCTGCCCGCGGGTGATAAATTCATTACACCTTTGGATAAACACGCCCTGGTTTACGGAATTGGAAGGATCCTTTGCTAGCTCCTGTACCGATTCCCACAGATTCTTAATGGAACCGGAAAAGGTCTGTCCCTGAAGCTCCTGGAAAAGATCTTCCACCTCTTCTACGGCAGCAACGCTTGCCTCATAAAAAGCGCTTCTGCCCGATTCTCTTCTGTAAGTTTTATCGAGGAAATAATCTCTGACCTGTTTTACCTGAGAATAATTGACGCCAAGACCGATCTGCTGATAGGAATTAGCAGATGCGGTTTTGGACAAAGTATTATAGTACCTGGTACCCTGCTGAACCTGCTGCCTGGTATACCCGGTAGTATCAATATTAGACATATTATGCGCTGTGGTATTGAGCGCATTCTGACCTGTTTGTAATCCGGATGTTCCAACGTATAAACTACCCATCAAGCTCATTGTCTGTCACCTCACATAAATACAGGGATATCCCTGCAGTCCGGATTACTGTTTCGCATCAAATCCTTTCGCACCCACGCCCATATGTGTCCCCGTATTGTAGGCACCCTTATTGTAATTGGCGGTTTCCGGTGCTGCTTTCATGGACTGCAGCATGTTCATGTCAAATTCGACCATTTCCAGTGCGTTCTGAATCAGTGTCCTGTTCTGACCATTCACCTTCTGAACCTCATGCACTGCCGTCTTTAATTTGTCATGTACTTTAGCCAGCTTCTGTTGTTCTTCCGGTCTCTGCTTCAATATCTCTATGAGATCCGAAAGCTTCAAAGTCTTAACATCCTTGTTAATTACGTTGGCGATATCGGCAAAGACCTCCTGTCTCTTTGCGTCAAGGCGGCCTATCCTGCCCACAACGATCTGTTCTTCATCCGTGATCTTGGCTAATTCTTCTAAATTGCCGGCTACAATCACCGGCGTTTTTCTGGTGGATAATGCAAGCAAGTTTTCATATTCCCCGCTCTCTTTTTCAAGAACCTCAATCAGGTTTTCCATTAAACTTGCCACTTACATTACCTCATCTCTTCATATTTGGAAAGTAATTTATCTGCAAAGCTCTCCGTACTCACGTCATAAGTACCTGCCTGAATACTTGCCTTGATGGGTGCCGTCACATCCTCCCTGATGTCACTGCTTCCTGCCACTGCTGCCTTTGCAGTCTGAATATCCTTACCAATACTGGAAATCTGCAGCTGATCGGAAAAGCTCAGTTTCTTGTTTGTCTGTGCTTTTACCGGCTTTTTCGTATTGTACAACTGCTGTACCTGAGTATAAGCTTCGATACGCATAATGTCGTCCTCCTTCCGTGGATTGGTGGTTGTTATTAATAGTATCGGACGATTTTGCAAAGACTTTAGGGGTTGCTGAAAAAAAATCCGTTATCTTGCTCCCTTGTCGTAAATCTCACCAAGCGCTCTCGGTGAATGATTCTTTTTGCTGAAAAATACAAGCATAAGAAGTGTCAGCACATAGGGAAGCAGCATCACAAGATCCTGGAAGGTACTCGGCATTCCGAGGATCTTCACGATCTCATAACCTGTGGACCTTGCAATTCCGAAAAAGAGGCAGGCAAAAAGCGTGGGCATGATCTTCCAGTTTCCGAAGATGAGTGCCGCGATGGCAAGATATCCGTATCCGGAATAAATATTGGAAGAAAAGTTTGCGGAGATGGAATAGGCAAAACAGATACCGCCAAGTCCCGAGAATGCACCGGAAGCCATGACAGCGATCAGTCTCACTTTTCCCACCTTGATTCCCGCCGCATCAACGGCATGGGGGTTGTCACCGCAGGCCCGCAAGTGAAGCCCGAATCTCGTCTTATAGAGAACAAACCATGCAATAAAGGCAATGACCACGATCACGATCTCAAAGGGATACAGGTTGGTAAATACAGCACCAAGCACCGGAATTTCGGAAAGCACCGGCACCGTGATCCTTGCGGAGACACCCAGCACAAATTTGTTGGATGCCGCACCGAAAATGCTGGCATTGATCTGCTTGGTTAAAAATTCTGTAAGCGCCATGGCCAGAATATTGATTACCACGCCGCTGATCACCTGATTAGCTTTGAACTTAATGCATAGCAAAGCATGGATCAGAGAGAACAGCATACCGCCAAGGAATGCGAATACCATCGCCAGATAAAAAGGGATAGGGGAATTTCCCGGAAAATTTCCGGCAATGCAAAAGGCGAAAAGTGCACCGGTAAAGGCACCGAATCCCTGAAGGCCCTCGATGGCAAGATTGGTAATGCCGCTTCTCTCACAATAAATTCCACCGATTGCCATGATAAACAGCGGCAGGGCAAAGGATAAGCCGTCAATAATTATGGTATTCATCTGCGTTCCTCCTTCCATCTGTCAAGCTTATATTTCAAAAAGGCGCTGCAGGCGCTGAACAAAAGGATCACGCCGGTGATGGCGGAAGCGATTTCCGGCTGCACGCCTGAGGCAGAACTCATGTAGGTACTTCCCTTGGAGATCACAGTGATCAGGAATGAGGAAAAAATAATTCCGATGGGGGAGCTGTTTCCGAGAAGTGCCACTGCAATGGCATCAAACCCGGTGCTTGCAAGAGTTCTGGGCTGAATAGATGCAAAATATCCCAGATAATAGGTGACACCCGCAAGCCCCGCAAAACCGCCTGAGAGAACCATGGCAATAATTCTGGTCCGCCCCACCCTGATACCTGCATATTCGGCGGCCTTTAAACTGCTGCCCACCGCCTTGATCTCAAAGCCGAGGGTTGTCTTTTGAAACAGGAACGCCGTCACCGCAATTCCCACTGCCGCCAGAAGGATTCCGAGGGGAATATCCATCTTGTAATCTCCGATCACCGTATCCACCAGTGTCAGTCTGCTTGCCGCACTGACTGACTTTGACTGTCTGGATATGGGATCCACGCAGAAGGAATTGATGCAAAAACTCACAATATATTGAATAATGTAATTCAGCATGATGGTGGAAACCACTTCGTTAATGTTAAATTTGTGCTTTAAGTATCCTACCAGAGCACCGAGCAAAGCACCTGTTACAAATCCTATGATCACCACCAGGGGCTTTGCGATCACGCCGTTTAAGGAAGAATATCCGATCAGCACTGTGGAGAGGAATGCGCCTGCCAGCATCTGTCCCGAAACGCCGATATTGAAAAGACCCGCCTTCAATGCGATCAGCACTGCAAGCGCTGCAAACAGCATGGGCGTCAGGGCATTTAAAAAGCTGGTAAAATCGGTAATCATTCCCTTATGTCCGGCATAGGAAGCCTTGGGTGCAAGGCCTGAGCCCTGAAGAAGATTGTAATAGGCATAAAAAGGATTTTTGCCAAGGCACCCGATAACAATCGCCCCGGCGATCAGGCTCAGCAATATGGGAAAAACAGTAATTATGATTTTTTCTTTTTTCATTTGCGTCCTACCCCCATCATAAATTCTCCTACCTCACTGGAGGAAAGCGTATCTGCAGCGGCGATCTTCTGAATTTCACCGTTGTAGATGACACCGATGGTGTCTGCCAGATTCATAACCTCATCAAGCTCCAGGGAAATGAGCAGAATTGCTTTTCCTTTGTCCCTCTGGGCCACGATCTGGTTGTGTATATTTTCGATAGCGCCGATATCCAGTCCTCTTGTGGGCTGCACAAAGATCATCAGGTCGCTTGAAAGCTCGATCTCCCTCGCAATAATGGCCTTCTGTTGATTACCGCCGCTCATGGATCTGACAATGGTCTCATTGCCCTGCCCGCTTCTGATATCATATTCTTCTATCAGCTTTTCACCGTATTTTTGAAATTCTTCGTCTCTGATGATTCCTTTTTTTGAAAAAGGCTCCTCAAAGTAATTTTTGAGCGCCAGATTGTCCGAAAGGGAAAAGTCCATCACAAGCCCCACATTCTGCCGATCCTCCGGGATATAGGAGATTCCGGAAAGGTTGCGCTTTCTGATGGAGTACTCCGTAACGTCCTCACCCTTTAAGTAGATATGTCCGCTGCTGGGCTTTATCAATCCTGCAATGGCATCCGCAAGCTCGATCTGACCGTTGCCGGAAACACCTGCCACCACGAAGATTTCTCCTCTTCGGATGGAAAAGCTGACATTTTTCACCACTTCAAACTTGTCCTGGTTTTTTACGGTAAGATTCTCTACCTTAAGAACCTCTTCCCCGAATTTTGGTTCCGATTTATCAACGGTAAAGCTGACCTCCCTGCCAACCATCATATTGGCCATGGTTTTGGTGTCCGTGGTTGCCACGTCAAGAACACCGATCAGCTTGCCGCGACAAAGGATTGCACAGCGGTCTGCCACCTTCTTGATCTCCTCCAGCTTGTGTGTGATCAGGATGATGGTCTTTCCGTCCTTTCGAAGACTTTTAATGATCTCCAGGAGAAATTCAATCTCCTGGGGCGTGAGAACTGCCGTTGGTTCATCAAAAATCAGGATTTCCGCTTCTCTGTACAACATCTTTAAAATTTCCACTCTCTGCTGCATGGAAACATTTACATCTTCAATTACCTTAGTGGGGTCCACCTCGAGACCGAACTTTTTGGACAGCTCTGCGATCTCCTTATTGGCCTTCTTTAAATCCACGCTCTTAATAAAACCGAAGGTTTTCTTTACCGGCTCCATTCCCATAATGATATTTTCAGCGATGGTATAGTTGCTGACCAGTTTAAAGTGCTGATGTACCATACCGATATTCAATTCCGTGGCATGACTGGGGGACTCGATCTTCACCTTTTCTCCCCGGATAATGATCTCCCCCTCGTCCGGCTCATACATACCGAAAAGCATGCTCATCAGTGTGGACTTGCCTGCACCGTTTTCCCCAAGGAGTGCAAAAATCTCTCCCTTTTTCACCTGAATGGAAACGTCATCATTTGCCACAATACCCGGGAACCGCTTCGTGATATGATTCATCTCAATAATGTAATCAGACATGTAAGTGCTCCTTTCAGAAGTTTCTACTCATTATTTAGGCGTTTGCGAAACGCCGCAAGCCGCATAAATACGGCATTTTTTATTACCCAA